>CACZYY010000078.1 GCA_902785455.1 uncultured Spirochaetaceae bacterium | reverse complement strand
GACTGGCTCCGTCGTGGTCCGTGTGCCCGCGGAACAAAGGCAAAGGCGAGAATTCAGCGTGACATGCAGCTTATAAACCGCGAAAAATTTGCCAAGGACAAGGGCTTTCAGTTTGAGGTTGCAGGCCGGCGTCTTGGCGGAAAGATTCTGGAACTGCATGGAATTAGCAAAAACTTCTTGAAAACTTCGGACAATGCGACTGTCATTAAGGATTTTTCTTACACATTCAGTAAAGGGGAAAAAATCGGAATTTTTGGCGGGAATGGCTCCGGAAAATCTACCCTGCTAAATATAATTACAGGCAATTTGCCGTCTGATTCGGGTGAGGTTATCAAAGGCGAGAACACATTTTTTGGCTATTATCAGCAGAATCCTGTTTTCAAAGATTTGAGCATGACCGTGCTCGACTATATCAAGGAGGCCGCTGATGTCGTTGAGATGAACGATGGTCGGACTCTGAGCGCAAGTCTTTTCCTGAAGCAGTTTGGTTTTGAGGGTAAAATTCAGCATTCGATGCTCTCGACTTTGAGCGGCGGTGAGCGAAAGCGTGTATTCCTTGTGCGTCTTTTGATTTCTAATCCAAACTTCCTGATTCTTGACGAGCCGACAAATGACTTTGACATTTTTACGATGAATATACTCGAAGAATTTTTGCTTGGCTATAAAGGCTGCCTACTGATAGTTAGTCATGACCGATATTTTATGGATAAAATCGCCGACACAATGTTCATCATGGAAGATGACGGTGGAATTTCAGGCTTTGTCGGAAAATGTAGTGAATATCTGGACTATCTGGAAGAAACGGAAAGCGAAAAGCGCAAAATGGAAAGTTCAGGTAAGATTTCTGGTGAAACAAATAGACTTACTAACGATAGTTCTAAAAAACCAAACAAGGATGTGACTGACCCGGGGCATTTGGACGGGGCGTTGCGGGGTGTCCCCGCAGAGGGGGTAGCGGAAAGCGGAAGTGCAACGGACGCTTGTAGCGAGGGGGAGACTTCCCCCATAAAAGCAGTAAAACCCCGCAAGAAGACTTTCAAAGAGCAGAAAGAGTTTGAGAATCTTGAAGCGGAAATCATGGAGCTGGAGGAAAGAAAATCCGTCCTCGAAAATGAAATGGCTTCTTCGGATTTTACGGTTGCACAGAAAGCAGGTGAAGAATATAAGTCCGTCGATGAAAAACTTACCGCAGATTATGCCCGTTGGGAAGAGCTTGCGGAACTGGGATGATACTAAAATTCCACGAAAATGATACAATTCGCCAAAATTCGCAAATTTTTATGACTATCGTATGATTTGCTGAAATTTTTCTTTAATTATTAGCATTTGTGTGGTATAATTTCAGTAATATGGACTCGATTCGGACTAAAGCGGGAAAGCCAATGAATTTGGGTACTACCGTTACGCCAAAGGGTGTGTATTTCACTGTATTCAGTAGGAATGCAAAAAAGATTTTTCTCGAACTCTATAATTCTGCAGAAGATGCAGTTCCGTATCACACTGTAGAGTTAACTCCAGAAGAAAACCGTACTGGTGATTTGTGGCATGTTTTTGTCGAAGGGCTCAAAGCCGGTGATTTGTATCTTTATCGGGTTGACGGTCCTTTTACGCCAAGTCGCGGGCATCGGTTTGATAAGAATCAATCTCTTTTTGACCCGCGGGCAAAGGCTTTCACAACAGGCTCAGTTTTCAAATATATGCAGCCTGGCAAAGATAAATACATGGAGCGTTTTCCCAAATGCGTAATTGTTGATGATGATGAGTATGATTGGGAGGACGACAAGCCTCTTGCTATTCCTCTCGAAAAATCCATCATTTACGAAGCACATTTAAAGGGATTTACGGCTTCTCCTTCTTCAAAAGTCGAGCATCCTGGCACTTATCGCGGTCTTATCGAAAAAATTCCTTATCTTCAGTCACTTGGAATTTCAGCCGTTGAGCTTCTTCCTGTTTTTGAATTTGATCAATACGAAAATACCAACGTCAATCCTCGAACTGGTGCGCGCATGAAGAATTATTGGGGGTACAGCACAATCGGCTTTTTTGCCCCAAAATGTTCTTATTCGAGCGACAAAACTCCGGGCGGCTGTGTCCGTGAGTTCAAGGATATGGTCAAAGCTCTTCACAATGCTGGAATTGAGGTTATTCTTGACGTAGTTTTCAATCACACTGCAGAGGGCAATGAAAACGGAATCTCGCTCAATTTCCGAGGGTTTGACAATAAAATTTTCTATCATCTTGTAAACGATCACAAAGAATATTACATGAACTATTCTGGATGCGGTAATGCGGTCAATGCAAATCATCCGGTTGTTCAGGATTTTATCATTGACTGTCTGCATTACTGGGTTCTGGAAATGCATGTTGATGGCTTCCGTTTTGACCTGGCAAGCGAATTGTGTCGTGATGAAAATGGTTATGTTTGTGATAATGCTCCAATCGCCAAGCGTATTGCCGAAGATTCAATTCTCCGCAACACAAAAATCATCGCTGAGCCGTGGGATTGTGGCGGTGCTTATCAGATTGGCAACTTCCCTGGTGGACGATGGTGTGAATGGAACGACCACTACCGCGACGGAATTCGCCGCTTTATCCGTGGAGATGAGTATATTGCAAACGAAGCTGCTACACGAATTGCCGGATCAAACGACATTTATGCTTTGAGTGGTCGTGCTCCGATTCATTCAATCAACTTCATTACGGCCCACGACGGCTTTACGCTCAACGATTTGGTCACTTACAACTATAAGCACAATGAGGATAACGGCGAGTGCAACCGTGACGGCAACGACAATAATCTCAGCTATAATTACGGTTACGAAGGTCCTACAGTCAATCCAAAGATTGAGAATCTTCGTTCCACTCAGCTGCGCAATTTCTTCACAACGCTCATGATTTCTCAGGGCGTTCCAATGTTCGTTGCTGGTGATGAAGTTCGTCGCACTCAGGGCGGCAACAATAACGCATATTGTCAGGACAATGAAACTTCCTGGTTTAATTGGGAAGATTTGAACACCAATTCGCAGATGCTTGAATTCGTGCAAAAACTGATTGCTTTGCGAAATCAGCATCCTGTGTTCCATCGCCGCACTTTCTTTGGAGGACTTGCTACAAGTCAGTTCAATGAACCGCCGGATATAAGCTGGTTCAATTTTGACGGTACAATTCCTGACTGGAACAAGATGAACCGCTATCTGGGATTCCGGCTTGGCGGAAAGGCTGCAGGGCTTCCAAAAGACGACAATGATTTCTTTGTCGCCATGAACATGGATATTCACGATTTGACGATTACCATTCCAAAACCTTCAAGCGGTCGCAAATGGTATCGTACGATTGATACATCAATTCACAACCGAACGGCAATTTTGCTTGGTGGTGAAGAAGAAACATTGAATTCTCAAGAGCACTATGTCCTTATGGCAAATAGTATCTTGGTTTTAATAAGCAAATAAAGTTTTAAAGGAGTTTTTATGAAATTTGATGCAGAGAAATTCAGAGAGAATCTTTCCGCTCGTCTTCGCCGACAGTACGGAAAAGACATTTCTCAAGCAAACAGTCACGACTTGTTTGATGCTGTTTCTGCTTCTGTTCAAGAGCTGATAATGCCGGCTTGGATGGCAACCCGTCACGAGTACGAAAAAAAGCCTACAAAGCAGCTCTATTATCTTTCCGCAGAATTTTTGATGGGACGTGCTTTGAGCAACAACCTTATCAACCTCGGAATCAAAGAGGAAGTTCAGAAAGTTCTCAAAGATATGAACATCAACTTCAATCTTATCGAGGATGAAGAGCCTGATGCTGGTTTGGGTAATGGTGGTCTTGGTCGCTTGGCTGCTTGTTTCTTGGATTCATTGGCAACTTTGGATTATCCTGGACATGGCTACGGAATCCGCTATCAGTACGGTATGTTCGAGCAGAGAATCGAAAATGGCTATCAGGTAGAATATCCTGACAACTGGCTCAAACACCGTGACCCGTGGGAAATCAAACGCTCAGATTTGGCAGTTACTGTTAAATTCGGTGGCGAAATCAAATATGGCAAAACTCCGGACGGACAGGATCGATTCTATGTCGAGAATGCAGAGGAGGTTACTGCAACTCCTTATGATATGCCTATAGTTGGTTTTGATACAAATACAGTCAATACGCTCCGATTGTGGCAGGCTTCTAGCCCGAACGGTTTTGACTTGCAGCTTTTCAATGATATGCGCTACAACGAGGCTGTTGTTCGCCAGAACAGCGCAGAGAACGTAAGCCGCGTTCTTTATCCGAATGATAGCGGTCCGACAGGTAAATCTTTGCGACTTAAGCAGCAGTATTTCTTCTCTTCTGCTTCTTTGCAGGATCTTGTTCATCACTTTGTTGCAGATTACGGCACGGATTTTACAAAATTCCCAGATCTTCACGTTATTCAGCTTAATGATACTCACCCGGTTGTTGCTATTCCTGAACTCATGCGAATCTTCTTGGACGAATATGGTCTTGGCTGGAACTCAGCTTGGGAAATCGTTCAGAAAACATTCGCTTACACAAACCACACAATCCTCGCTGAGGCTCTTGAAAAGTGGGATATTGCAATCTTCCAGAGCTTGCTTCCTCGAATCTATCAGATTGTTGAAGAAATCAACCGTCGTCTCATGATTGAGCTTCGTGCAAAATATCCGAACGACTACAAAAAGCAGAATCACATGTCTATCATCCATGACGGAAAAGTCTACATGGCATGGCTTGCAATTCATGCTTGTTTCAGCGTAAACGGCGTTGCAGAGCTTCACACTGAATTGCTCAAAAATCAGGAACTCAAAGACTGGTACGATCTTTATCCAAAGAAATTCAACAACAAGACAAACGGTATCACTCAGCGCCGCTGGCTTTTGAACGCTAACCCAGAGCTTGCCGACTTCATCACAAAACGAATCGGTCACGGCTGGGAAAAGGATTTGACAAAGCTCAAAGGTCTCGAAAAATATGTTGATGATGACGCTTCTCTTGAAGAGCTGATTGCAATCAAACGCCGCAATAAGGAAGCTTTGGTTGACTACCTCAAGCATAAACAGAATGAATTCCTTGATCCGGATTCAATCTTCGATGTTCAGGTAAAACGTCTCCACGAGTACAAACGACAGCTTCTCAATGTTCTCCATATCATGTATCTTTACAACCGAATCATTGAGGATCCAAGCTACAATGCACCAAACCGAACATTCATCTTCGGTGCAAAATCAGCTTCTGGTTATCGACGCGCAAAATCAATCATCAAATTGATTAACACTGTTGCGGAGCGCGTAAACAATGACCGCCGAATTGGTGGAAAACTCCGTGTTGTTTTCATCGAGAACTACCGTGTTTCTGTAGCAGAAAAGATTTTCCCTGCTGCTGACGTTTCAGAGCAGATTTCAACAGCTGGTAAAGAGGCTTCTGGTACATCAAACATGAAGTTCATGGTCAACGGTGCTCTTACAATGGGTACTTTGGACGGTGCAAACATCGAGATTTTTGAGGAAGCTGGTAAAGAGAACGGATTCGTATTCGGTCTTACAACTCCAGAAATCCTCAAAATGGAAGAAGAGCATTCTTATAACCCTCAGCAGTATCTTGAGCGCAATCCACGCCTTGAAAAAGTCGTTGAGCAGCTTATCGACGGCACTTACGATCCAACCCGACAGGTATTCAAAGAGATTCATGATTCTTTGGTCTACGGTGTTGAAGGTCAGCGTCCGGACGTTTACTATGTTCTTGCTGATTTCGACAAATACTGCAAGGCACAGGAAGAGCTTGCTAAGGCTTACACCGACAAAAAAGGTTGGGCAAAGAAAACTCTCATCAACATTGCCAATGCCGGTAAATTCTCTAGTGACCGTACAATCGAGGATTATGTCCGCGATATTTGGCACTTGAAGAAAGTTGAAGTTGACATGACTGACGGAAAATAAGTCATTGGCTTAAAATAAGAGAGCCCGCAGTTCAGTTTTTCTGAATTGCGGGCTTTTGCGTTTACTGGGGAATTACTGGCGATTCAGGGTAATATCGAATGACGTAATTCCAAAATCATTGAATTCTCCATCAGAGTTTAGGTCAATTTCAATTTTTCCACCATCCCTGATTTCTACAGAGTCTGTTTTCTTTGTCTTAACAGCTACAAGTTTTTCACTTTTATCGTCATATTCTTTTGTTGCTGTAGTTTTTATTTGTCCATTCTTTGTCGGGTCCCCTGTGTATGTTCCGATTTCAATTGTTCCATCTTGTGAAATAAGCTTTTCTTTGCTATTTCCGGAGACAATTGCATTTATTGTTGCATCAATTTTATATTCTTTATTGCTATAGAATGTTGCCTTGATATTTGCCGTGAATAATACTTCAGCACCTTCGTAAGATCCTGTTTCCTTTCCCATACCATAAAAAGTCGCAACAGTCGTTACGCTGCTTTTTTTGTCGTCATCATCGTCAGTAGCCTTACATGAAGCCAGGGTGAAAGCTGCAAGCATTGCCAGCAGAACCAGAAAGATTTTTTTTGTGTTTTTCATTTGTGTACTCCTAATCTGAAAATAGTATATTATTACAATACTTTCGTATTTATGAAAAGTCAAGTAAATAAATACAATAGTAAATCAGTATTTGACTGACAGGATTTACTTGTGCTTAATGAAAGAATAAAAGAATTGCGTGTTGCCCGTGGACTTAGTCAGGTGGAACTTGCAGAAAAAATCGGAATTTCAAAGCAGAGCGTCTCAAACTGGGAAAACGACAATATACAGCCGTCAATTGAAATGCTCATAAAAATTGCACGAACTTTTTCAGTCAGCACGGATTATCTTTTAGGTGAAGACGAAAGGACTTTCCTAGAGGTAAGCCATTTATCTCAGAAACAAATAAGTCACATTCAGCAGATTATAGACGATATTTCAGGGAAATCGGATTCCGTATAATTTTCGCGGTAAAATTCGATTTTCTAAAATTCCTATGTTAAAATAGTCTTATGAAAATTCAGCTGAAGAATGAATCTTTTGACATGGTGGATTTTTTCTTTATTGCCCTAATGATTGGTGTTTTTGGTGCAATAGGTGGCTTTGTCTATGAGACGTTTTTTTATCGCCTTGCATGGGGCTTTTTCGTAAAGCGGGGAACAACTTTTGGCCCCTGGATTCCAATTTATGGGGTGGGGGCAATATGCATGACGCTATCAATATGGAAATGGCAGAAGAATCCTCTGGCTGTTTTTTTTATCAGTTTTTTTGTGTGCGGCTTGCTTGAATTTCTTGTAGGTTTCGTGCTCTTTCATTGTTTTGACGGAATTCGTCTTTGGGATTACAACTCTGAGCCATGGAATTTTGGAAATATAGGCGGATATATTTGTCTGCGGTCGCTGGCTATTTTTGGCCTTTTCGGATTTCTTCTTTTTTATGTTGTGATTCCGGTTATTCTGAAAATAAAAGGACGCTTGAAAAAAAGCTCATTTCGGTTTCTTTCGTCTGGAATAGCCTTTATTTTTATCTGTGATATTGCGGTTCACATGCTTTTAAAAGGCCTGGCTGTGTAAGCCGGTTAGCGCTGGGAGCCCCGAAGTTCGAGGCGCAAAGCGGCGAAGAATGAGCGTGAGCGAAGGGCGGACATAGCGACCCGCTGAAGGCGGGGAACCGCATTTTAGTCTTCACGGACGGCTTTCATTGCTTTTTTGTTTTTGTACATTTCGGCATCAGCACGTTTGAAAATGTTGTCGTAAGAGGCATCTGTTTCGGGGTTGAAAATCGCATAACCAATTGCAGCAGACGTCTTTTCCCAATATTCCAAATGTGGGTTATCCTGGAGTTCTTTGAGCTGCCGATTGAATTCTGTGGTAAGTTCATTGATATGAATCAAATCATGGCCTTTTAAAATCGCAACAAATTCGTCACCGCCAATCCTGAAAACTGGCGAATGTTCAAAAATATTACAAACGATTTTGCACAGGGAGATAATTGCCATATTTCCTTTGTCATGTCCGTAAGTGTCGTTTATTCGTTTGAGGAAATTCAAGTCAATCATGGCGACACCAATGTCCTGTAATCCAGCCGACATTTCCCATTCGATTCGCTTAACTTCCTTATCGTAACCGGTTTTGTTGCGAATTCCTGTGAGCGCATCTTTTGTGGCAAGCTCGCTCATTTCCTGAACTCTTTTCTGCGAAACTTGCAAATCCTGTCGTGTTTTTACAAGGTGTTTCATATAAGTTTCCAGCTTGTAAATCATTTCGGCAAATTTAGCAATAATCGTGGAAATTTCATCCTTGTTAGTGACATCTTTAAGAAGAGTTTCTGCAATTTCAGTTTTTTTGGTTTTTGAATATTCATCGATTGCATTTTGCAGGATGATTAGCTTTCGGATAAATTTTGAGCGAATAATAAAAAGCAGGAAGACCATGAAAAGTATGAGAACTCCGCTAATCATGAGCATCTGCCGAATTGTTGCATGAAGGATTCCTTTGTTTACGGCTGAGATGAAAACTTCAACGCCAATCAAGCCGAGCTTTTGCGTGCCAATATAAAGTGGCATGTAATAAGCATAAGTTTTGCCAAATTCATTGTCAAAAGTGTCGTATCCTGTCGGCTGAATTCCAGAAGTCCACGCTTCCCATTCAGTTTTATGATCGTCAAGGGAATGAGGAACTGTAATTCCAAGTTCAATATATTTTTTGCCATTTACAATTTTTTCGTCGCGCAGAGCATCAAGTGCGTACATTATTTGCCCTGTATTGCTGTCTGGAATTAAATATTCTACATAAGCCAGTTTAAATCTTTTGCAAGCTTGTTCAAATTTATCAAGGTAATACTCATGTTTGTAGATTGTGTAGGCAGCTTTTATTTCTTTGGGAAGCTCGCTGAAGGAGACGTCAATACCAAGGATTTTACCTGGAAAAGCTTTGGAAAATAGATTTTCATATTTATGTCGGGCTTGTTGAATTTCATTTGCGCCAAAATTATACGGAACATTAAGGTCTTTATAATTTTTTACAAAAAATTCCTGCCACCATGCAAAATCATCTCCGTCCGAAGTGAGAACTTCTTCAAGGTAGGATGCGACATAACGAATGCTTTCTTCTCTCTGTTCTTTGTAAAGATTAATTTGATTGGCATAAGAAAGCAGCGAGCTGATTGTAAGCGTGAGAAGTGTGAATGCCGCAAACATCAGGGTGAATTTAAAAGTGAGACTTCGATTTTTCATGGCAATTTCTAAGCCCCCTTGTTAAGATGAATTTCAGAATTCTATTCTAACAGAGGGACTTGGAATTTGCAAACTGTTTAGTCAGCTAAGTTTTTATATTTGTCGAAAGTAGCGAGCACTTTTTCATCCTTTGTTTTGTCGAGAAGGGAAATTCCGACTGTGAACAAGAGACAAATTGCGAAGCCCGGCAAGATTTCGTAGAGACCGAAAATCGGGTGAACAGAAGAAGGAACATTGTGCCACAAAACGACAGCGACGAAGCCCGTGATAAGGCCTGCGATTGCGCCTTTTGCAGTTGTCTTTCGCCAGTAAAGTGCGAGAAGAACGAGAGGTCCGAAAGTTGCACCGAATCCTGCCCACGCGTAAGAAACAAGGCCGAAGATTGAAGAATTTGGATTGAGGGAAAGAAGAAGACCAATCAACGCGATAAGGAAGACCATGAAACGGCTTGCATTCAAGACAGTTTTTTCGTCTGCGTTTTTATTGATGATTCCTTTGTAAATATCCTGAGCTACGGCACTTGAAGCGGCAAGAAGCTGTGAGTCTGCGGTAGACATTGAAGCTGCAAGAATTGCACACAAAAAGATTCCGCCGATGAAAGCAGGGTACATTTTGAGCATTGTCGCGCTGAATACAGTTTCTGCATCGCCGAACTGATTTACGCCGTCAACGATGATTTCCTCTGCTCCAGTTCCGAGAAGAACGCCATGTTTTAAAAGATAAGCGGTTCCCATTGTTCCGATTAAGAATGTGCCGATGTAAGAAATTACCATCCAGACAGTACCGATTCTGCGGGCTTTTTTGATTTCATCGTTTGAACGGATTCCCATGAAGCGGACGATAATGTGCGGCATACCGAAATAACCCAAGCCCCATGCGAGAGCTGAGATAATTGACATTCCTTTGAATGACTGATTTCCAGCAAAGGCTTTTCGGATATTTTCACCGAAATCATTTGCAAGAGCGCGTGCATCGAAAGACTGAACCTGAGCAATTGCTTCTGCAGGACCGCCCAAAGCGAATACAGCGATTGTTGCGGAAACAACGAATGCGATGAAAATCAAAGTTCCCTGAACGAAGTCTGTGGTGCAGACTGCTGTGTAACCGCCAGTGATTGTGTAGCATAAAATTACGACAAGGCCGATTGCCAGGCCTGCGTGATAAGGAAGCCCAAAGACTGAATTGAAAAGTTTTGCACAGGCAACGAAACCAGAAGCAGTGTAAATCGTGAAGAAGAAAACAATCAAAATGACTGAAACGATTGAAAGAATATGAGATTTGTCATTAAATCGGTTTGAGAAGAATTCCGGGATTGTTATAGAATCACCGAAAGAAATTGAGCATTTGCGTAGAGGTTTTGCGACGAAGAGCCAGTTGAGGTAAGTTCCTACGATGAGACCGAGCGCAGTCCAGAAAGTCTCGCGAACGCCGCCCAAATAGCACAAGCCTGGCAAGCCCATCAAAAGCCATGCGCTGGAATCCGAAGCCTCAGCCGAAAGAGCTGTAACCCACGGTCCAACTTGTCGCCCGCCCAAGAAAAAGTCTGACGAGCTGTTGTTTTTGTTCGCATTACGAAGGCCGATGTAAATCATGAAGCCCAGGTAAAGCACGAAGGCACAGATTTTTGCAATCAATACAGAATCCATTTTTAACTCCTAGATTGAATGTCGTATTTCGAAATTTGTCGGCAACGCAAAAACAAGCTCTCGGTGTGAACCTGTCACAAAACTCGCGGTGAACAAGTTCAAGCGAGTTTTTGCCAGAACCCCACCTACGCTTGTTTTTGAACTTACTGATAAATAGAAATTCGCCATAAAATCGTTCACATAGATGAAATATACTTTAAATGAATTTTGGAGATTTTTAAATAGGTATCAAATGGAAGAAATCTGACAAAAAACGACAAATTCTTATCTTTTTTATGCCTTTTTTTTGCAAAGGGCAGAGTTATAATAGAGTGAAAGGAGTTTTATAGATGAAAAAGATTTTATGTGCCGGTCTCGTTTTGATGACTGGAATTTCATTTGCATTTTCACAGGATGCCGCAACCGCAAAGCTTGAAAAAGTTGAGGCTGTTGTTGCGACTGACATTCAGATTCCAGATGGAAAAAAACTTTCGCGAGTTTTTATTGTCGGTGATTCAACTGCCTCACCATTCAACGATCCGTATTATATTCCGCGATTTGGCTTCGGAACAAAAGTTCAGGAATATCTAAATCCTAAAAAAGCCGCTGTCGTCAATCTGGCTGTAAGCGGACGTTCTTCAAAAAATTTTATAACTGATTCCGGTTCAGGTAAAAATTATACCTTATTAAAGGAAAATATTCGTAAAGGTGACTATCTTCTGATTGCTTTTGGTCATAATGATGAAAAACTTGAGGATGAACGTGACTCCGATTGTCCGCCTCAATAAAGATGGAAAATATGAAGGAAATTCTGTTCACGTCACGAGCGGAGATGAAAAATTCCCTGGCGGTGACTATCCAAAGGCAATCCGTGATTTGGGTGCAGAAATTAAAGTCACGGTTGTTGATCAGACTGAGAATACAAAGGCACTGTATGAGAAAATTGGCGAGGAAGCAAAAAAATTCCATGCTCAGACTGGCTCAAAAGAAGGTTCTCTCGAC
This sequence comes from uncultured Spirochaetaceae bacterium, assembly GCA_902785455.1. Classification (GTDB taxonomy): domain Bacteria; phylum Spirochaetota; class Spirochaetia; order Treponematales; family Treponemataceae; genus Treponema_D. Next base: position 9,038 of record CACZYY010000078.1, on the reverse strand, counting down.
ACAACTCACCTGAATGCTTATGGAGCTTCAGTTATTGCAAAAATGCTTGTCGAGGACTTGGCTAAAAAAGACAAGGCTTTCAAAAAATTGACTAGAAAAGCCGCTGAACCAAAATATGATCTCGAATCGCTCAAAAATCCTGATTTCGTTGAACCTGGTTACGGCGCGCCTGCAATGAAGAGCACAAATTTCGACACAAAAGAACCGTGGTGGGGTAGTGCATTCGGAAACATCGGTGGAGCTTCAAAGGCCGCAAATCCTGATTTGAACGAAATTGAAGAAACTGCAAACGGCGTAATCATGCATTCGGGAATGAAGGACGGAAGCAAAGACTCTGGAAAAATCGCAAGTGCAGAGGACGGACTTTTGTTCTACTTCCAGAAATTGCCGGTCGAAAAAGATTTCACTCTCAAAGCGACTGCAAAAATCCTTTACATCAAATCAAACAATCAGGTTTCATTCGGACTTATGGCTCGCGACAACGTGATTATTGATGACAGCATTGGTGGCATGAACAGCAATTATGCGGCTGCCGGAGCAGTAAAAATCAAAAATGAGAACTGGACTGCTGGTTTTGCCCGGATCGATACGGTTTTGAACGAAAATCCACACGCTGTTGAAGCTGTTCCTGCAAAAGACACAACTGTTGCGCTTTCAATCACAAAAAAAGGCGATGAATTCACAGTTCAGTATGGAAAAGAGGCACCTGTTACATACACAGTCAAGCTCAATGAGTACGACAAAGAAAATCAGTATGTCGGTTTGTATACTTCACGCTGCGCATATGTTGAATTCACGGATATTTCTTTGGATGTAAAATAATTGAAATAGCCCTCAAATTGTGATATAATCTTTCCGTTTGTGTAAAAATTCGCAGACTAATCCAATTTGGGGGCTTTTATGAAGGTCGTTGTTATCGGCGCTCAGTGGGGCGACGAAGGAAAAGGAAAGATTGTTGATTATTTGGCAGAAGATGCTAAATATGTCGTTCGTTATGCAGGCGGTCCAAACGCTGGCCACACAATTGTCGTAGATGGCAAGCAGTTCGCTCTTCATCAGGTTCCGTCTGGAATTTTGTATCCGAACAAATCTGTTTTCCTCGGTGCCGGCATGGTAATTGACCCAGAGGCACTTTTCAACGAGCTTCAGATGCTCAAAGACAACGGAATTGACTGGGAAGGCCGCGTTTTCATTTCTGACCGCGCACACATTATTCTTCCTGGCTACCGACAGATGGACAAAGACCGTGACGCTGCCCGCAAACGCCCGATCGGCACAACTGGCCGCGGAATCGGTATCGCATATTCAGAAAAAGCACACCGCGACGGTCTGCGCCTTGCAGACTTGGACTGGCCAGAAAAAATGGCTGAGTTCGACGGTGAAAACCTCGCTTACCTCAACAAATACAAAGACAAGCTCATCGAAATGCGCGTTGATTTGACTTCAAAGATGTACGAATACCGCAATGACAACATCCTTTTTGAAGGCGCACAGGGCGCAATGCTCGACATCGATTCTGGAACTTATCCGTATGTTTCTTCAGGAGCTTCTTGCTCAGCAGGAGCTGCTACAGGCTGTGGAATCGGTCCAAAAAATATCGACAAAATCCTCGGTGTTTTCAAGGCATATCAGACACGAGTCGGAAACGGCCCTATGCCAACAGAGTTCAACAACGAAAGTGAAGGCGAGCTTTGCGAATATGTTCGAAAGACTGGCCGTGAATATGGCGTAACAACTGGTCGTGCACGCCGATGCGGTTATCTTGACCTCGTAGCACTCCGCTATGCTTGTATCACAAACTCAATCGATTCACTCGTTCTCACACACCTCGACATTTACGACACATTCGACGAAATCGAAGCCTGCGTTGCTTACGAAATCGACGGAAAGACAGTCGTTGACTTCCCGGCAAGCGTTCCTGCAATGGAAAAGGCAAAACCTGTTCTCAAAAAGTTCAAGGGCTGGAAGAAGAGCCTCAAAGAGTGCCGCTCATACGAAGAGCTTCCAAAAGCCGCACGCGACTATGTTGAGTTCATCGAAGACTACACCAAGACTGAAGTAGGAATTATTTCAGTAGGCTACGAGCGCGACGAAACATTCATCCGCAACAATCCGTGGAGCAAATAAAATGAAAAAGATTTTGGCTTTGATTGTTGCCCTTGCTGGAATTTCTGCTTTTGCTGAGCCTTGGACTGAAGCATCTGATGCCTTTGCGAAATTCTTTACGACGAACGGAAATGCCGTTTTTATTAGAGAAAACAAAGACAATCTGATTATACTTCCGAAAAGCAATATCCGAAGAATACGAATTGACGAAGATGATGTTAAAATCGTAGTCACTGAGGATGAAAAAGAAGAAGATTACAGTTTTAAGAAAGGCAAAGTCGCAATTTCACTTGGTGAAAATATGAATCTGTACATCAACAAAAACTAAGCTTATTAGAGCACCTCAATCGGGGTGCTTTTTTTTGTCTTTCCTGTATTATAATTTTAAATAAAGGAGGAAATTATGAAAAAAATTTTGTTAATTTTGCTTTCTCTTGCTGCGATAATTTTTGTTTCTTGTAAAAAAGAGGATGAAGAGCCGACAAAAACTGTCAAAATCGATAACTGGCCGGACAATGTAAAAGGTATTCAGATTATAAGCGGATACCGCTATACCGATTTAAAACAGGCAGATACAAAAGAAGTTGCGGCTCCATCCGACAATATTACGATTCATGTTTTTGCTGCCGATGTCGAAGAAAGTGAGTCTGATACCTACGCTTTTTACGGAAATCTTACTACTGATAAAGAACTGTTTAAGGTCTTTGTAAACGGTAAGGAAGCTGAAAACAAAAGCGGAGTTGTGCAGTCTGGGTATGGGGATGATGCGCTTGATACGAACGCAATTTCTTCGTTGTTTACCACGACTTTTACTTGTAACGCTGACACTCTGGAAATTTCATTTGAAAATGCGCCGAGGGAAATCGCTTTTGATGAAATACGCCTTTCTGATGAAACAATCTATTCATATTTTGATGTAAGTGGGCTTGGAGAGCATGTAAAAGCTCAGCTTTATGACGTACAGGCAAATAAATCTAGAACTTTTCTGAAACAGGTTATTCCAGGTGGACTGTATTATGTGTATAAGTATTCACAGGTTGAGCTGGAGCTTTGGCCTGAGACATGGTATGAATTGAACGATTCAAAAGTGTATGCGGACGGCGTTGAGCTTACTGATACTAATGGTGGAGACTTGTTTGACTGCGAGTTTGACGGAAACAGAACGTCGGGGCAAATCATAAAAATTAATGGAAGCGGAGCTGACTTGATTAATGCCTCTGATTTTATCGATACTATGCTTATTTCCACTTCGATTACAAAAGATAATGATTCTGATCCGGATATTTCTTCTGTTACGATCTACTTGACTGGTAAGGATTACGACGGAAGCGACTGTAAAACTGCTTCCATCAATGTAGATGGAAGAGAGCTTATTGGTCAGTGGTATATGAGACGCACCGACAAGTGTGATCTTTCATATCTAAAGTCTAATGGCGTATGGCACAGTCTGGATTTAGATAAAAATAATGACGGTTCATATGTGCTTAAGCTTTACATGGAGAATGCGAATTCTTACTATACAGTAAAACTTGAGAAGAAAAAATAAACCTCTAAGGTAATAAAATCCACTCTAAAGTAGGGGTGGATTTTTTTTGCGTTAGGGATTGAAGGGGCAGCGAAGCTGTTCGCGAAGCGAATGAAACCCCGAAAAGCCCGACCGTCGTTTGCGACGGTAACGCCCTTTTATTCACAAATCCTTTCAAAATTGCCGATATTATTAATATGAATTTAAGTAAGTTTGTATTTTGTGCTTTTGCCATGTCGGCGATTTTTAATATTTCCTGTTCAAAAAAAGATGTGATTATTGAAGAAGAGCCGGAACCGGAGCCTGTCGAGACGTTTATAAGTGGTAAGATTTTGAGTAAAAAAGCTGGTCTTTGCCTGTTCGGGCGTGATGATCAAATGCATTCGGTTATAAAACTTTCCTGCGGTGATGACATTTCCGTGCTTGAAATTGATGGCGTGATTGATACAAAATTTGTGCCTGATGAAAAAGAAAATACGACAGAGAATAAAAAGCTAACTAACGAAAGTTCGGAAGATTCTCAAAATAGCGGATATGTCGAACAAATTCCAGTCAAAGGTACGGAATATGTCCATGTTGTTCATGATAACTTGGATTTCTGGCTTGAAAATACGGTTTTTGCATTGAATTGTGAAAATGCTGTCGCGATTGAAAAAACTTTCTTGTATTCGGATTCAGCTTTGTCACAGAAAATTGAGAGTCCACAAAATCCTCTGAAATTTGCCGCTCGAATTGCAAAATCTCTGGAAGAAACAGAGGATGGACTTGCGACGGAAAATCCTGAGGTCGCAAAAGTTTTCTATTATGATACCAAAGAAAAATCTGTTCGGGAGGCTTACGTTCTGGCATCTTCAATAAGCGCAAGAATTGATGACATCGTTGTGAGCCAGATTGCCGAGGAGTTAAAAGTGACCAAACGGGCTGTTCCACGCAATGAACTTTTTGCCCGTGCCGCGAAATATAAACCTTGTAAGAAAGTCCTTGCCGCTCTTAATGCGCAGAAAGAAGAAAAAAAGACTTACAGTTATCAGCAGGTTTTGAAGTCGGTGCAGAGAATGAATTTTGGCGTGAATGTAGATGAATTGATGACCGTGGACCAGTCGAAGGATCCGTTTAAGTGATTGCTTAACACAACTTCATTAATTTGATTCTTTTCTATTATAATGATCTCAAATGAATCCTGAACTTTCCAATCTTCCGATATATCCGTATCTTGATCAGATTTGTGATACTCTGAAATCTTCTGAATCTCGTTTTCTCGTTCTTACTGCTGAAACAGCTGCTGGAAAATCTACTGCAGTTCCTCTTGCATTGCTGGAACATTTTGATGGTAAGATTTTGATGCTTGAACCTCGTCGTCTTGCAGCGAGTGCGATTGCGGACAGACTTTCGGATTTGCTTGGCGAGGAAACTGGCGGAACGGTGGGTTACAGGCTTCATCTTGACTCAAAAGTTTCGGCACGGACTCGGCTTGAAGTTATTACAGAGGCAATTTTGACAAGGCGCTTGCAGGCTGATCCGCTTTTGGAAGATGTAAATGTGATTGTTCTGGATGAGTTTCACGAGCGTTCGATTCATTCTGATCTGGCACTTGCTTTCTTAAAAGAAACGATGCAGCTTCGCGATGATTTGTTTGTAATTGTGATGAGCGCAACTATTAACTATCGTTCGATAGCAGAATACTTGGGAAGCAAGGAAAAACCAGCTCCTGTTATGCAGATTCCAGGGCGTCAGTTCTCGGTTGAGATTGAATACAAGCCGAACATGAGCGTTGCGGATGCGATTTTGGAAGAATTAAAAACTAACGATAGTTGTGAGACTGATTTCAAAAACAAAACTTCTCTTGCTGGAGTGCTAGGTTCTGGTGAGAACGATACAAAGTTTCGCTGGGATTCAATTCTTTGTTTTCTTCCTGGCATTTATGAAATTCGAAAAACAAAAGCTGAGCTTGAAGAAAAACTAACTTCCGATAGTTCTGTAGAAATTCTGATTCTTCATAGTTCCGTGCCTTTGGGTGAGCAGCGGAAGGTGCTTCGTCCGTGTTCAGTGGATTCTCCTCGCCGTGTGATTCTTTCCTCTGCGATTGCGGAAACGTCGCTCACTGTTCCCGGCGTTACGATTGTCGTGGATTCTGGTCTTTGCCGTGTGAATAAAATGAATGTTGCTCTTGGGATGGAGCATCTTGTGACTGAGAACGAAAGTCTTTTCAGTGCAGAGCAACGTGCGGGGCGTGCTGGTCGAGTTGCTGCCGGAAAATGTGTTCGTTTGTGGGGTGAGCATGATGTACGGCTGGAGCAAAATCAGCCTGAAATCTTGCGTGCCGATTTGACAGGGCTTGTGCTTGAATGTGCAGAATGGGGAGCGGGTGAAATTGAAAAACTAGACTGGCTTACCCGGCCTAATGAATCTGCCTGGAATGCAGCGAAGTTTTTGCTGGAAAATCTGGATTGTCTGGAAAGTCATGAAGATTCACTCGGTATAAAATCTACACGAATTACCGAAAAGGGAAAGGATGTTTTGAAGCTTGGTCTCCATCCACGGCTGGCTTGTGTGGCTCTTTCGGGCGGAGCGGAAGCGGTTCTTCCATTCTCGGAATATGCCGAGTCAAGCCCGGAGCGGCAGAAGATTTTCTTGAATGATTTAAAACGTCGATTGAAAGGATTGAATGCCTCGCAAGAATGTGCGGAAAAAATCGTGAACTCTCCTGTTTTATCAGGATTTCCTGACAGGCTTGCCCGGATTTCACCTGAGACACAAGCGAATACTGATCGTGCTGAATATCAGTTTCCGAGTGGTCGAAAGGCCTTGCTTAGCCGTGAGCTTCTTTCTCAGGCTCGGCTTTCTTCCTTTCCGACCTGGCTTGTTGCGCCTGAAGTTGATGCTGGGGAACGGACTGGAAAAATCTATTCTTTTGAGGCGCTTTCTGAAAATCAGGCCGAAGAGTTTTTGAAGAATCATGCGAAATCTGAAATAAGAACGGAATTTGTGGGACTAACGAATGGAAGCGATTTCAAAAATCTTTCGATTCAGAAAAAAGAAATAATGGCTTATGGTGCAATTATTCTCAAAGAAAAGAAACTTCCGATCGAAAGCGAAGATTTTGCGTTGGCTCTTTGTGACTTGGTGGGCAAAAAAGGGCTTGAATCACTACCGCTCGATAGCAAAATTTCAGATTTTCTGCTGAGAACCGAGTTTTACATCAAAAATCAGCCAGAAAACGAACATTCTAAACTTGTTTCAGAATCTGAATTGCAGAAAAAGTTTAATTCTCTGGCGAAAAATGCGAAAGAGTGGTTACAACCGTTCGTTAGGTCACAAAAAATCAACGCTCAGGATATTTATGACGCGCTTTACTGGTATCTTGATGGAAGTGAAGTTGATTCAAAAGTTCCGCTTCAACTTACTCTTGCTAACGGTCGGAAGCGAAAAATCAAGTATGAAAAAAAAGCCGATGGTGATATTCAGCCGAGCCTGGAAATCATTATCCAGCAAATTTTCGGTTGTTTTGAGACGCCGAAGATTCTTGGAAAGCCTGTCCTGCTCAAGCTCCTTTCCCCTGCAAGTCGCCCGCTTCAAATTACTGAGGACCTGGAGCATTTCTGGACTGGGGCGTGGCCTGAAATCTGCAAGGAAATGAAAGGCCGATATCCAAAGCACAACTGGGATTACCGAATTTGTGAAGAATAAAACTTAGTGCTATAATTTTTCGCAAGTAAAAAACTTTTCGGGGGCGAAAAATGAAAATCGTAATTATCGGTGCAGGTGCGATGGGCTGTCTTTATGGAGCTTATCTAAGCCGTAAGCATGAAGTCATTATGCTTGACAGTTTCGACAAGCAGGTTGAGGCAATCAATCAGAACGGCATCACGGTTCTTGAAGAAGACGGAACAGAAAATAAATTTACCAATGTAAAGGCGTGTATTTCCGGCGAATATAAGGAAGCGGCGGATCTGGTTGTCGTGTTCGTAAAATCAACTTTTACCGAAGATGCGCTTCGTGATAACAAAAAACTCTTTGGTGACAAAACGCTCGTTATGACCTTGCAGAATGGTGCTGGAAACGATCGAAAAATTGCGAAATATGTCAATAAAAAGAATATCATCATCGGAACAAGCAAACACAATTCTGTGAATCTGGGTGATGGAAAAGTCCGTCACAGCGGAAGCGGCGAAACGACAATCGGAAGCAATCTGGAAAATAACACGAATCTTGATAAAATCCAGGCAATTCTTGAGGAAAGCGGATTCAAAGTCGAAAAGACAAACGACATTCAGCGGGTTATCTGGAGCAAGCTTTTTGTAAATCTTTCGATAAACACATTCACGGCCATCACACGTGCGCCAATCGGCTCAATGATAGAAAACAAATATGCCTGGGATTTTGCCGAAAAAATGATTTGTGAGGCAGTCGATGTAGCCGAAGCCGACGGAACACATTTTTCATATCGCGAAGTGCTTAATATGGTCCATCATGTGTGTGAAGATGCCGGAAAGGGTTATTCTTCAATGAGTCAGGATGTAATGAACTGCCGCTTGACCGAAATTGATGCAATCAACGGTGCGATCGTGGAGCAGGCAAAGCTTTATAATGTAAAAGTGCATTATAATTCGTTGATAGTGGATTTGATTCACGCAATTGAAGGCGCATATCAGTATCATAAGGACGGAAAGTAAATCTTCGTCGTAATTGTTTATTTTATCAATAAAAGGCTTTATACTATAAGTATCTTACAAACTGGAGGTGTTTTATGTCAGCAATGGAATTAAAAAATTTCGAAAGCCAGCTGGAACTTCTTTCGTTTACTGAACAACTTGCTATTATGGAATTTCTCGCAAAAATTATGCAGCGTAATCAGAAAACGCAAGAACAGACAACAAAAATTCTCTCTAAAAAACGCCAGTTTGGAAGTGCAAAAGGAAAGTTTTTATATCCAATGGATTTTGACGAAGATAACGAAGAAATTGCAAAATTGTTTGGAGCGGGCAGAGAGCCGTGTGTGGTGGCGGTATAAATCAAAGAATAGGGGAAAGTCTTCCCCTCGCTCCAAAGCCTATGGCTTTTCCGCTACCCCTTCTAGCGGGGTAGGGAGACGGTCGCCACTAGGCGAACAAACTCGTGAGACGAGTTTGTAGTCGAGTCTCGGTGAAGGCTTTGCCTGTACCGTACCCCGCAACGCCCCGAATGGATTTTTATCCTTCTACTGAATAATTCCCTTTTCTTTGTAATATTTTGCGGCACCGTCGTGGAGAGGAAGGCCTGCAATGTCAACTACTGCAGCTTCCGGAGTGAGGCCTTTGAGGTTTTTCTGAGCACCACCAAGCTCTTCGATGTGCTCCCAGAGAGTTTTTGTGAGCTGGTAAACTGTTTCTTCGTCGAGGCTTGTTGAAGTGAACATAACCATTTTGAT
>CACZYY010000077.1 GCA_902785455.1 uncultured Spirochaetaceae bacterium | reverse complement strand
CCTAGAAGTCTGGTACACTTCATTTATGGGCGGTTATTTTTTTATGCTCTTAGTCCTATTTTAACAGGAAAGAGAGCAGATCTATAATCAGTGAAATGATTGTAATAACAAGCACTACAATTCCATAAAACGTCATAGGGAAAGTTATTTTGCGAAAAAAAAATCACACAGAGCAAGTCCATGTGATTTTCATAAAGCCGATGGGCTAGGGATTGTAGGGGCGGCGTAGCCGTTGCGGGTTTGCCCGCAATGAAGCGATAGCGGAACCCCGAAAAGCCCGACCGCAAAGCGGTAGCCCCCAACTACTAACTTATTTCATCTCTTCTGCAGCGGCGTAAATCGCTGAGTAAACCTGGTCGATTTTGTCTTCGTCTACCGAGCTGAATGCTACGCGCAAAGTGCTTTCGTCGATTGAGATTGTGCCGATTTGCTTTTCGTGCAGGATTTTAAGGCGCAATTCTTCGGCGTTGCATTTTGTGTGGAAGCTCATGAAGTAGCCAGAGTTGAAAGGCAGGGCTTCCAGGACGCTTGATTTATGTGTGTCAACGAATGCGCGGACTTTTTTGTAGCGGGCGCAGAGCATATCCCGGAAAATCTTCTTTTCTTCTTCGATTTTTGGCTCTGAGAAGGCGTGAAGGGAAATTGACTGACTTGGGCTTGAAGAGCAGCTGACTGATGAGCGGATAAGGCCCATGAGCTTTTTTTCAAGTGCAAGATACTGCTCGTCGCTGATGCCTTTGCCTGCAAATGTGAGGAAGCCGCATCGGAATCCCCAGACGAAATCTTCTTTGGTGGGTCCGTCAACTTTTACGGCGAGGACGTTTTCGTGAAGGCATGCGAATTCTGCGAAAAGTGACTGCGGATAGATGTCCTCCTCATAGTTGAGGCCGAAATATGCATCGTCATCCCAAACGATGATTTTTGTGCCTTTTTCAGCAAGTTCTTTTACGACCTGAACAATCTCTTTTGCCTCGGCGTTCGTTGGTGAGTAGCCGCTTGGATTCTGAGGGAAGTTGAGGAGGATTCGGACTGAGCCTGATTTTGCCTCTTCTTCCATTGCTTTTTTGAATGAATCGATGTCAAATCCGCCGTCCTTGAACATGTTGAATGTGTGAAGCTCTGCTCCACGGCGAGTCTCTACAACGAGAGCGTAATTGTCCCATGAAGGATTTGCGACCAGAAGAGGATGCTCTGAATCCACGAAAAGGTCAGAAAGATATGAGATTCCGGCTGTGAGACCTGGTACTACGACTGGATTTGAAGTAGCCTTGCCTGCAAGCCCCGGATTTTTTTTGAGCATGAGCTCTTTCCATTTTTTGCGCAAGTCAGGGTTGCCGGCTGTCGGTGTGTAAGAAACAAGCTCGGCATTTGTAAGCTCTGGTGCGAATTTTTTGACAGACGGAAGAGCGGCTGGTTTGCCCTCAATCATCGTGGTGCCGATTGTTGCGTTTGCGACTTTGCCAAACTGTTTTGCCTCGCCGCCCTGAGAAATAATGCCTCGCGGAAAGAAAATGCGAGTTCCCAAATCTGAAAGAAGTTCCCCTGCGACAGTACCGCGGAGAGTGTCGTTCAATTCTTGTGCCAATGGATTTAACATGATGAAAATATTCTATTGATAGAAATATTCAGTGTCAATGAAAATACTGCATATTTATGCATAAAAATGCAAATTTTGTGAATATTTTGCATAAAACGTGAATAATTCTACGATACTACAACAATTTCATCTTATTTGATATACTTTTCTCATGAACGAAAACTTTACAGAATACAAGAATCTTGTTGCGGCGATAAAATCTGAGGCGGCAAAACGAATTGTCGGTCAGGAGCAGGTCATTGACGGCATTCTTACGGCCCTTGTTTGCGGCGGGCATATTTTGCTTGAAGGAGTGCCCGGGCTTGCAAAAACTCTTGCGGTCAAAACATTTGCCGAGCTTTCGGGGCTTGATTTCAAGCGCATTCAGTTCACTCCTGATTTGCTCCCTGCTGACGTTAGCGGAACTTTGATTTACGAGCAGGGGTCCGGCAGATTCACCGTGCGAAAAGGTCCTGTTTTTACTAATGTCGTGCTTGCAGATGAGATCAATCGCTCGCCTGCAAAAGTTCAGTCGGCACTTCTTGAAGCAATGGCAGAGCGTCAGGTCACGATTGGCGAAGAAACTCACGCGCTCCCCTCACCTTTCATCGTTCTTGCAACCCAAAACCCAATCGAGCAGGAAGGAACTTACAATCTCCCCGAAGCCGAGCTTGACCGATTTCTGCTCAAAGTTCTCGTTCCGTATCCAACGCCCGCCGAAGAAGTTTCAATCGTAAAAACGGCTGGCAAAGCAAATGAAGTTCCAGTCACAAAAATTCTTTCTGCAGAAAAACTCAGAGAAATACAGGCAGTTTTGGACAAAGTGAACTGTGACGAAAAACTGATTGAATATATCGTTTCGATTGTCGCGGCAACCCGTCCTGTCTCAGAAAAGAAGGTGGTATCAAAAATCGCAGTCCGAACGATGCCCAAAAAGGACGACATTTCCAAATATATCTCGTTCGGTGCTTCCCCCAGGGCAGGAATCGCGCTTTTGCAATGTGCCAAAGCACACGCTCTTTTCTCAGGCCGGGATTTTGTTCTTCCGGACGACATCAAAGAAGCAGCTCCGGCCGTTCTACGCCACAGAATCGTTCTTTCTTATGAGGCTGCGGCAGACGGCGTTACAAGCGACGATTTGATTCAGAAGATTCTGGACTTAATGCCACTTCCATAATCCATGACATCTGTGTAATCCATGGTTAAATTTTATGCCTATGAACACGACCAGACTTGCCAAAAAAGCATCTCAACTTCGTCTCAGCGCAATCAGCATTGCCGAAAACATGCAGAACGGCAGCTTCAGGTCGCTTTACCGCGGTCAAGGAATTGAATTCAGCGATGTCCGCGAATATTTGCACGACGACAATGTGCGTTCAATCGACTGGAATGTTACGGCTCGCATGGGCAGGGCTTTCATCAAGCAATACGAGGAAGACAAGGAACTTTCGGTATTTTTGATTCTGGACTGTTCCCGCTCAATGGAATCAGGCTTGGATTCTTCACGGCTCTCACAGGCTCAGGAAGCGGCGGCACTTCTTTTACTTGCTGCCGAGCATATTTCCGGCGCAATCGGTGCGGTCTTTTTTGACGGAAAGATTCAGTTTTCCTGCGAACCAAAGGTCGGGCGAGAAAATTCGATGATGATTCTTTCAAAGCTTGATAAACTTGACTCCACTCCCGAAGATGAAAAAACTGGCGGCTCAGTCCTGCCGAACGCAATCACAGGCGCGGCAAAACTTCTCAAAAAACGCTCGCTTGTCTTCATTTTTTCAGATTTCCGCAGCGCAAAATGGGAAAAGCCTTTCGCCCGGCTTGCCCAAAAGAACGATGTGATTGCCGTTAAAATCACTTCTCCGACAGATTCAGAGCTTCCAAACATTGGTACCGTTCCGTTTTTTGACCCGGAGACAAACAAAAAAGGTCTTTTCCCCACACTTTCAAAAAGGTTCAAACATGAATGGCGGGAAGCAAACCGTCAGCGAACAGATTCATGGAAGGATTTTTGCATAAAGCACGGCGCAAGCCCGGTTCTTCTTTCTACTGAAGACGATGCGGCCTTGGTTTTGTCAAGATTTTTCAAGCAGAAGGCAAGGTTGTAGAATGAAACGCAAATTTCCGTATATTTTCGCAATTTTTTCTCTGCTGATTTTGCTTTCCGCGCCCGGCCATGCACAAAATCTTCAGCTTGTGATGCCAAAAATCGTTTACATCGGCGATACTGTGGAAATCCGCTACATTTTCCATTCCGAAGCCAAACTTTTTGGAGGTGAATTTTCGGATTCGCCATCGGCTTTTCTGAATCTCAACACTGAATACGATTTTTTTAAGGCAAATGCAGCAGATTTTGCCGTCACAAAGGCCACGCTCGAAAAAATCAACGCCGAATATACACTGACAATGACAGTGATTCCATGGAAAACAGGTTATTTGCAAATTCCGCCTTTCAATCTTAATTCGCTCGTAAATTCTTCTCTCGATTTCTCGAAAAAAATCGCAGGATCACGAGCACAGATGACAATAACTTTCACGCCTTTTATCATCAGTCTTTCTCCAGTCGAAGTAAAATCTCTGGTTACAAAAACCGGGCATAAAAATTTCATGCCTCAGTCAGCCCCGCTTGTAATGGGTGGCACAACGGCTTTTCTTGTAATTCTCGCAATCGTTTCGCTCACAGTATTTTCAGCACTTCTTTTCATACTTATGCACATTCCGCGAGTAGCAAGTTTTATCAAAAATATCTCATACCTCTATTCTCTGCGAAAAACTTCTCGAAAAAGCATCAAGCGGCTCATCAAACTCCAGAAAGAATCAAACGCGATCGCCTCAGACAAAGATTTTGCCGAAAAAATCCAGCATATACTGCGTGACTTCCTGAACAAACGCTTCGGTCATGATTTTTCTTCTATCACAACAAACAAACTTTATTCAGAGTTCATAGAACTTTCTGGCGGAACTCTGGACTCTCATCAGGAAGACACAATCGAAAATCTGCTCGCAATTTTTAGCAGGCTCGAATACATCCGATTTGCGGAGGAAGGCAGTTTCCTCTCAGAAAACGAAAACAACGGCACGAATGAAAGGTCCGCGTTCATCCAAAAATCGATTCAACTAATAGAAGATTTTGATAAAGAGGAGGCCAGGGAATGATTCAGTTTGAAAATCCGCATGCATTTTTCTTTCTTCTCGCCCTGCCCGCCCTTTACATTTTCCGTCACCTTGGAATTTTCTCACGGATTTCGTTTCCGCTCACAATTTCTGACTGGGGCGGAAAAACTTTCTCATACAAAAATAATTTTGCACGAATCGGAGAATTTTTCTCGCAGGCTTTCGCAGTCCTCGGTTTTGTCGCACTCGTAACATCCCTTGCAAATCCGATTATCCGTCATCAGGAAAAAATCTACACTTCACGAGGAACAGACATTCTTTTCGTGCTGGACACAAGCCCTTCGATGGCAGCAAGGGACATTTCGCTTGCCAACGAACAGGTTACTCGTCTTGAAGCAGCAAAGATTGGAATCAAAACACTTACATCGGCAGAAAAAGGCGCATGTTACGGACTGGTCGCAATGGCCAGCGAAGCCGCGTGCATCGTTCCGCCCACAAATGACATCGAACTTTTCTTGAAAAGGCTTTCCGCCCTGAATGTCGGAGAATTTGGAGAAGGCTCGGCAATCGGAATCGGTCTGAGCACGGCAATTTATCATCTTTCGGGTAGCAATGCGCCCAAAAAATGCATTGTTCTGATTACAGACGGCGAAAACAACGCAGGTTCAATTCACCCGGAAACAGCAGCCAGTCTTGCAGCAGAGAATGGAATCACTCTCTACACATTCGGAATCGGCACAAAAGGCTCTGTTCCAATCGAATATGTTGATCCGAAAACAGGCAAAATTCGCTCAGGCTTTTATGAATCAAATTTCAGCACAACATCTCTTGAGGAAATCGCTCAAATTGCAGGAGGGGCATATTTCGGAATCGAATCAACCTCCATGCTTTTGGATTCACTCTCACAAATTGCCAAAAAAGAAGATTCTTCACAAAGTTTTCATTACCGCTCGAACGACACAAACTGTTACGCAAATTTTCTGCTGATTTCAGGATTTCTATTTTTCCTTGCATGGTTTATCAAGCGGATTTTTCTTTCGGAGCTTATATGATTCAAACACTCGCTTCATTTTCAGTTGAAAAACCACAAATTCTTTTCTCTGCGCTTGCAATTTTTCCTGCAATTCTTTTTGTCATCATAAAATTCAAAAGAATTCAGCGTGCAATATCTTCGCAAACTGACGGATACAAATCTTCTCATTCACTCAAGTTTTTTTTGATTCTGCGCACGGCATTTCGTTGTGCCGCATGGATTTCGGCAGTGCTTGCATTATCCGAGATTTCTTTCGGCTCAAAGAAAATCCCTGTCCACAAAAGCGGAAGCAACGTTTTTTTTGTGTTCGACATTTCATATTCAATGCTTGCGGATGATGCCCCTCAAAAACTAACAAGACTTGATGCTGTGAAAATCTATGCCTCATCACTGATTGGCGTGCTTGATTCTTCTTCTTTTTCGGCTGTTCTGGCAAAAGGAGACGGTTTTGTCGCAATTCCGGAAACCGAAGACAAAAATGCAATGCTCAATCTTGTTGAAAATCTCTCGCCCAAGCTTATGACTTCTGGCGGCTCTTCATTAGGAAAGGGAATTGAAGCAGCACTTTCGGCAATTCCTGCACAGTCGGCAAAATCCCAGTATATTTTTGTATTCACAGACGGAGACGAAACTGACAACCTGCTCGAAAAATCACTCGAAAAGGCCGCGAAATTCGGAGTTCCAGTATCACTCGTGGGATTCGGCTCAGAAAATGAAATTGAAATCACAGCAGGTGACGGCAAAACCCGCGTAAAAACTGCTCTTCGTGCAAAAAAAATCGGAAAAATCGTCGAAGAAGTGAATAAAAGCAATTCAACAAGCATTTTCAAAAACTCTAACTGCCGCTATATCGACTCAAAAACAGCAGGCTCGGCATGGCAGCTCCTAAACCAGGTCAAGAAAAACAGCGGCGAAGAAGATACCACTCTTTCCTACGAAGTTCAGCACGTCAACCGTCACGCATTTTTTATCTTCTGGGCAATAATCTTCCTGATTCTCTCATTTGTTTCCGCCGAGCGATTTTCCCCAAGGAACTCCCGAAAAACCGCTATAAAACGAGCTTCATTACTGCTTGTTAATTTTTCATTGCTGATTTTTATGACATCCTGCTCCTCCGAAAAAAAACAGGTACTTAACGGAGTCTGGGCCTGGTACGAAGGAAAATACACTTCGGCTACGGCAAAATTCTTGAAACTTGCGCAAAAATCCGAAGAAAATTCAATCGCCCACAAATATGCTGTATTTGATTTGAGCGCGACATATCTTTCAATGGGCGAAAATGAAGCGGCATTCGATAGGCTTTCCGAGCTCAACCCCGACAATAAAACTCTTCCGCCAGAATTCCGAAGCGCAGCATACTACAACACAGGCATAATTTTGACACGAAAAAACGATTATAAAAACGCAGCGGAGTATTTCAAAAAAGCAATTCTTGCCGATTCAAAAAATCTTAATGCAAAAATCAACCTTGAGCTGTGCGAGCGGGAACTTGTCCAAAAGCAGGCGAACTCGGCACAGGCTCAAATGCAGGGCATAAACGAAGATAAACAACAGAATCCAGAAATGAGCAATGAAATTTTCGAGCTGATTCGCGAACAGGAAGGCAAAAAATGGCAGAATATGAGCGAAAGCAACGAAAATAAAGATGACGTGCTTGATTACTAACCCGAATGTCGAGTTTTGAAATTTACGGTCAAAATCAAAAACTCGCCATTCAAGAACATTCTTGACACAGAAAAGAATAAAATCAGCCGATTTTTTTTATCAGGGCTTTTATTTGCCGCATTGTCAGGATTGGTTCGCCTTCAATTTTGGCCGTTGTAAAATAGTCGGTTAAACTTTCGCTCAGATTTTTGACCTTGGAAATATCTTCGACACCGAGGAGCCTTTGGAATGACTGAGCCAGAAAAACTTTTGAGCGATATTCGTTAATTCCCATTCTGTTCGTCTTTTCATAATCTTCTGAAACTTCTTTCCAGCTTGCACCGCAGAGACCTCCCAAAACCGCACTGAAAACACCGGTTCTGTCAGTTCCGATTGCACAATGAATCTGGAACGGAGCCGGATGAGAGTCATCGATGATAAAATTTACTATGCAGCGCACCCATTCGCCAAAAAGCGGGTCACGGGGCTTTGCATAAACATATTCGTAACTAGGGACAATTCCAGACGGAGCGGCAACATTGCACACGCATTTTGAATCAATGATTTTCTGATAATAAGGCGGAATTTCAATCTTTGCGCAAGTACCGTCAAGCCAGTGAATTTCCTGTCCTGCAAAAACAGTGTAATCATCCGTAAGATTGATGTCAGATTTGATTCCTTCTTCGGAGGCAAGTTTTTGCACAAGCTCAATCCGCTTTTTTTCGGTTTCAAAGATTTCATTGCGATTGCCGGTCGGATAAAAAGGATGGAACGAACGAAAAAGCTTTCTGGTGCCTGGAACAAGCCTGAAATTGGAAATTTCTTTCTGCCCTTCTCGCGACTCCAAATCAAAGTCAGAAAGTTTTTTAACCCAGCCTGCAATCCGATTCAGTTTTATTGCCTCTTCAAGATTGTCCGTTGAAAGCACGACCATGAGATTTTTATCAAAAGAAGGAAAAAAATAAGGCTCCGGGATAAAATCTTTGCCTGCAAGACTGATATAATTGCCGTTTATGCAGAATTTGTATTCTGGATGACTGGAATTGCCACATTCCTTGAGAGCTGAAAATGGGACTGCAAGATATTGAAGCGAAAGTTCCGGCGAAAAAGTCATTTTAAAATCAGGATTTTCAACCCAGGAAGTAAAAGAACCGCAAACATAAGCCGAATGAACATCGTCCGACTGCCCCCAAAGCTCATAATCATAAAGGAAAACAACCAGCGAAAGCTCCGAATCCTCAATCATGCACCTTTTACGGTCTTCTTGGGTAATGAAATATTTTTTGCCATTTATACAAAGATTTTGCTCGCCAAAATTCAATTTTTTCTCCAGATAATTGTAGAACTTACCATGAAATCCGCTTGTTATCAATATATCTGTATGATAATCTTTTGAAAGCAGATTTTATGAAACGTTTTTTGATTTTTTTAGCATTGTATCTGGTCTCATTTTCTAGTTTTGCGCTCCCCCCGGGCAGGGTTCTCAAAGAATTAAAAGTCATCCCGCGCTCCGAAATTTTTTTTACCCAAACAGAAAATTGCTATGAACTCCAGATTGAAGGAATTGAACCTGCAAAAGTCCAGCTTGATTTGCCTGAGCTGCCGCTCGGAACAAAATTTATCTCATCCAAAAAAGAAGAATTCATCACTGAAAATGGGAAGCGGGGCACCCAAATTTCACTCTGGTTCACTTTTTCAGAATCAGGCAATACACGCATTCCGCCACTAGGAACGATAATCAACGGAAGAAAATATTTTTTTGAATTTGAGAAAACCTATGTTTATGAAAATCCTGCCCTGCTTTCACCAATCGCAGAAGTCATTTTTCAGAATCCTAGCACTCTGGAAAACGACAAAAAAACTGGTAAAAAACTACTGAGAGCTCATGTCGGGCAAAAAATCAGCTTTACGGTTATGTTGAAATATGCAAGCCAAGTCAATGAGTTTAAAAACATAACTCCCAAAAACTCAATTTTCCGCGAAACCAAACGTTACGAATTTGCAAATGGCGAGCAAAAAATCACCCAGTTCACTACAGAAAGCAAAAAACTTGCGGATTTTGAATGGCAGATTCTAAGCGAAGGAACTTTTTCGCTCCCGGAAATCACAATCAGCGCAATTTCATACAATGGAATCAAAAAACAAATTTCTCTTCCCAGAAACATAGTCGTTTCAGTTTCTAAATCACAAAATTCTGCCATTCATGAGCAAAAGAATAACAATATTTTCGAGTCAGCCTTCACAAAAATCGAATCAGAGTCAGTCAAGCCAAGAGATTCAGATCCGACACGGAATGACTATAAAAAACTCGCAGAAAAATCAAAACGCGGGCTTTTCAACAAACTTTTAGCAAGAAAATTCGCAATCTTCGCCGGAGGAACTGTATTTTCAGTCCCAGAAGAAAAAACAAACGGCCAGAATTTTACCGGCGGTCAAAAAGTAATGATTACAGAGCAGGCCGGAGAATGGTCATTCATAGAATGTCAGGAATTCTCAGGCTGGACAAAAAATGATAATATATTCGAGATAAAATAAAAGAGGCAGTTACATGGATTTTGGTGATATTTTAAACCAGTGGGATACAACTCAAAAAGAAGAAAAAAAACGTGCGCGAGAAAAGGCTAAGCAGCCGCAGGTTTCGCACAAAATGGCAAATGCTCCAACTCCAGAAGAAAAAGCTGCCCGAAAACGTGCAAAACTTATCGCTGAGGGCAGGCTTTACGAAGCACAAATGGAAGAAGATGCCAAAAAAACAATCAATCCAATGGAATTATGGCTTCGACGCTACGGTGTGACAGATAAAGACAAGGCCGCGGATGAATACAATGAGCGTACCAAAATGGAAAGCCGGGAATACCTGCGAACAATGCGCCCGGAAGCACGGATTGACCTTCACGGGCTCACAAGAGAAGAAGCATGGAGCAGACTCACAGGCTTTGTAAACGACTGCATTCGTCGTGGCCTCAAAAAAATCCTTATCATCCACGGAAAAGGCAATCATTCCAACGGAAGCGACCCAGTTCTTGGACCAATGGTCAAAACTTTCATCGAGCAAAATAAAAATCTCGGCACTTCAGGGCACCCGGATCGTTCAATGGGCGGAAATGGAGCAACTTGGGTCATTATAAAGTAGAATAGCGCACCGCATAAATGCGATGACAAAGCATGGAAAAAAATACAGGATGTATTTTTATTTTCATTGTATCTTTTAAAGAATATAGTTATTTTATAAGCAAGAGGAAGAATATTGGAAGATTTATATCAGGTGCTTGGCATTTCAAAAACAGCTTCTCAGAGCGAAATCAAGTCTGCTTACCGCAAACTTGCTGTCAAATATCATCCGGACAAAAATCCAGGTGACAAGGCCGCAGAAGAAAAATTCAAGCAAATAACAGCTGCTTATGATGTTCTTTCTGACGAGACAAAACGCCGCCAATATGATTCTTATGGCTCTTACGCAACAAGCGATGCATACGGCTCTCAGGGCAATGGCACTTACGGATACGGAAATTACGGTTATGGGCAGCAGGGCACATGGCAAGGCCAATGGCGACAGGGCGGCTGGTACACAGAGACACAAGACGATTACAACGATGCGTTCAACCAGTGGTTCAACTACGCACGGCAAAATCAGCAGGGAGAAAATTCAAATTCAGCGTATTCATTCTATACGCGTAAAAGCGAACCGCAGACAAAAACAGAAAGCTTGTTTTACATTCTGCGGAGCATTGCGATTATTTTGATTGGTTTTTGGTCACTCAAAATCTCATGGATTATTCTGCCTTTCGGCCCGATTCTAAGCATTGCGGCAGTTATCCATGGATTTTCAGGAATCGCCAGAGGTTTGAGGCGATTGCTGCGCTAGGTAGGGAGCCGGTCGCTAAAGGCGAAAAAACTTGCGAGGCAAGTTTGGTCACTTTGTTCCACGGTGAGTCTCGTCGAAATCTGTGATTTCGACGCGGTCCCCGCCTGCTTGCGAGCTATCATGCGCTAGGGTATGTAGCACCGCGAAGCGTTCCGAAGGAATGGAGCGCGGCTAGCGCGGAAGTGCGGAACACCCGACCCGAAGGGGAGCGCCCTTATCTTTCGCGGAAAATGATTCGGCCTCGGTTGAGGTCATACGGTGAGAGTGCGACTTTTACGCTGTCACCTGGTACGATTTTAATGTAGTGCTTTCGCATTTTACCAGACAAATGCGCCATAACAACGTGTCCGCCGTTCTTAAGTTCAACGCGGAACTGAGTATTTGGCAATGCTTCTTTTACAATGCCTTCGACTTCGATAGCTTCTTCTTTAGCCACGATTCCTCCAAAAAT
>CACZYY010000076.1:7237-19096 GCA_902785455.1 uncultured Spirochaetaceae bacterium | reverse complement strand
TCATTAAGGCAGACATAAGAGTTTCCCTCTTTTATATCATTGTGAATAAGTTCCTCAGGCGGCCAGTTTGTGGGGCCCCACTGATTCGGGTTTCCATGTGTTTTCATATATTCACGTGCGAATGCATAAATCTCCATAATGCGGTTAAAATCCTGTTCTGTTGATTTTCTGATTTTCATTTTTACACCTCAATTTCATCCCCTGACCGCACATAACTCAACTGGCTGCCCATGATTTCCTTCATCTGATTGAAACCCGGAAGGCCGGTGCAGTGACAGGTTGCAAAGTGTGATTTGTAAGATTTGAGTCTGCTTGCGATTTCTGTGACTTCAGCGGTGTCAGCCTCTGAGAACTCGGTGCGTTTCATAAGGTGGAAGCCGCCGATTACTAGGTCCGGATGCATTTCTTTCCCAAACTTCCGCTCAAGAGTTTCCATTACATTCAAAATACCGTTGTGTGCACAGCCACAAAAAAGGATTTTCTTTCCGCCAGCTGTTAAAAGAAGATTCTGTTCATGATGAAATTCATCCTGAATATAGTGACCGTCACAAAGCTCCCGGAGACGCTTGTTTGTAGAAGGCAGCGGATAGGCACGCTTTTCAACAGTAAAAAGCTGAAGCTCGTCATCGATTTTTGTATCACCCTTCAGAAGCTGAAGTTGAGGCAGCGAAAGAATCTTTTTATCAATTCCGATATAGCGATAGCCCTTCTCTTCGCCGTCGAAGGCATAATATTCATCGCCGGCATTGTGCTGCATGTAAATCTTTGCCCGCGGATTCAACTCCACAAAAGGCAGGATTCCACCAGAATGGTCATAATGCCCGTGACTCAAAATCACTGTATCTATCACAGACAAATCTACGCCAAGCTTCCGGGCATTACGTAAAACAAGCTCGCCCGGACTTGTATCGAATAGCAACCTATGGCTTTGGGTTTCAACATAAAACGAAAGCCCGTGAGCCGTCTCGCAGCCACTCTCGCCCAGTTCATTTTCAACAAGATTTATGATTCGCATTCTTTATCCTTTCTACAAAGCTATCAAATTATAACAGAGATTTTCACACAAAGCACTGCATCAATTCTTATTTCATGATAAAATATTACTAAGAAATTTTATAGGAGTTGGATGTTCAAATCTGGCAAAACTTGGTTCATTGTTTAAGCGCCTTGAAGGACAGGAACTTATAAAAGTTCAATTTCTTTTGGGCGGTCTTTCAAGGTGATGTTTTTTAGGGAATCTTCCCGGCTCAAAAAAACAATTTCCTGGAGATACAAATGAACTCAAATTTTACAATCCGCGTGGAGGAGCCGCGCGACTTTAGAACTGTTGAAAATCTTACCAGAGATTCATTCTGGAACGTTTATCACCCTGGCTGCACGGAGCATTATGTTCTTCGATGCTACCGAAGCAATCCCGATTTTATCCCCGAACTTTCGCTTGTTATGGAGAAAGACGGGCAGATTATCGGACATGTGATGTTTTCAAAAGCAGAGCTGAGCATTGAAGCTGATGGAAAGCCGACTGGCAAAAAACTCCCAATCTGGACTTTCGGGCCAATCAGCATTCATCCAGATTTCAAGAGACAAGGCTACGGCCTTAAACTCTTGAAGTATGCGCTTGAAAAAGCCAAAGCTTTAGGTATTGGTTTTATCTGCATGGAAGGCAATATCAATTTTTACCGTCATGCAGGTTTTGATCTGGCAAGTAAGCTGCACATTCATTACCACTGCGAGCCAAAGGATTCAGAAGTGCCATACTTTTTAGCACAAGAACTGATTCCCGGTTACCTCAATGGAATTGAAGCAACTTACACTCCCCCAAAAGGATACTTCGTTGCCGAAGAAAATCCAGAGGACTTTGCAAAATATGAAGCAGAATTTCCCTACAAGGAAAAACTGGTTCTGCCTGGTCAGCTAGGTTAATTTAAACGCCTGCAGCAAGCATTTGCCTGTTGTGGGCACTTTTATATGACATTCCCACATTTACACAGTTTTTTCTAAAACAAATCCAGCATGGAATCAAGATAAACTGATTCACGCACTTCAAGCTGGTACTCCGGTTTTGTCATATAATATAGAAGAAACTCTAAAATTATTGCAGAACCAAGTCCGCGGCCTTCTATTTTAAAGTTTGAAAATCCCATGGGAAGATAGGTTTTCTGAATATCCTCAATGCCAATGAAACCTGGATTTTTTTGCGCGAGGGAAAACTTATATCCGCCCTCCCCGCCCGGCTGCCTGCATTTGTGGGGAACAACGTCCTCTCCAAGATTCATTCGACTAACGTTTTCATAACAGGCCTTTCGATCTGTGCAGCCAAAATTGCAGCATTCGTTGCAGAGAAATTCAACCTTGTCTTTCTGATTCTGAGTCAATAAAGCCAGGCGGTCAAATTTTTTGTTCAATCGAAAATCCGGCACCACATAAGTGAATTCTGCCCGGTTCAATTCTGATTCAAAATCATCAAAATCTGTCAAAACTTTTGTTGTTGAAGAAACAAGATAAAGCAAAGGATAATTCTTCTTGATGTAATCGGCCAGTAAGTCAGAATGAATTATCACGCCGTTCCGGCCGTCTTTTGAGAACATGCGGCAAAGCTCATTGCATTTTTTGTCTTCAAGATGCTCATTTCGTAAAAGTGAATTGCTGAACGTGAGCCGGGCAGAAATTCCAAATTCTTTCAGCAAAGAAAGCACTTCCCCCGCGTCGGCTTCGCCAAAGCCTGCCCTTCCCCCACCCCACAAGCAGTCGGCAGGAGAACCATAAATAGAAGCGATGTCGCACCAGGGATAGAACCAGTCTCGGTGCTGTTTCCAAAGAGGAAGAAAAATCTTATAAAGCTCGTAGAATTCAAAGAGACCTGGAAGATGGTAATGAGCGAGTGAGTTTTGTGTGTTCGGTTGCATCATTTACAGTATAGCATTGATTTTCAAATTTTTTTGTAGACAGGGTTCAGCGCATACGTAAGAACGCTATCATAAACTTACTCGCCCCAATTACAAAATCTGCCGCAAATATTCCAGCAAAGGATTTTTTTCTGACTTCATTGAAAGCCAGAAATGCAGCTTTTCCTTGTTCGCTTCGTTCGTAAGCCGTATATGCTGCTGAAGTTTTGACAGATGAATGATGACTTTATTCTCACGAGCAAACCGGCGAATTCTAGTCATAATCTGAAGAGAATAAGTCAAATCCACACACAGAACGCCGTAGAAAAATCCGACAACGAAACTGAATTCAATGTGATTTGTGAACCAGAAAAGCCACTCAAGAATTTTCGGATGTATTAAAAAATAGTAAATCGCGCTCAAAAGCCACCAGTAAAAAGTAAACTGAGGACAGATGATACCCCTGATGTTGCCCCAGTTTTTGGAATAATCCCACAGCCTGATTTTCATACCGACTATAAAAATCATTCCTGCAATATATTCAAAAAAAGTGATGCTCAAAGCCATCAGCGCGAATAAAACAACTTTCTGCAAATGCGGATTCAAAATAAAACTTACATCGATATATGAAAGCAAAAAGAGAATAACCAGGCTGAATCCGTACAGCGGAAGATAAGGCCCTGTCAAAAAGCCCGGGTTTATCCATTTACGCTCCGGGTTATTTTTAGAAAAAAAGCGGCGGAAAATCAGCTCAATTCCCCACCCGATCAAACTACCTGCAAAAAACAAAAAAGTGATTACGAGAAAAAACTTCATATAAATAAATATATGGTTAAATGCCGAGTTTTGCAAATTCTCTGATAATCACAAAAACAAGCTTTCAGCGAGAACAAGGACAAAAGAAATTCCTCTGAATGTGAAATTTCCCTGCCCATGTGTCGCTTATCATTTACGGATCTGTGAAATTATGCAATCACTCCGACGTACTCGTAGCCTGCTTTTTCAACAGCGGCCTTAATTACGCTTTCATCGACTTCTTTTGAAGTTTCGATTGCAACCTCCGCCTTTTCGTGAGAGGCTGTTGCACTTGTGATTCCATCGATTGCTTCAAGAGCTTCTTTTACATGCTTTTCGCAGTGTCCGCACATCATTCCTTTTACAGAAATTTTCATAATATTCTCCTTGCCAGCCTTTTCCTGACCGGCATTTGATATAAGATTTCCCATAACGGGATTTTTCACTTTTTTGTCGCGCCTTGAATCGTGAGTTTTCAGGAAGTTAAGGCGCAGGGCATTCGACACGACACAGAAACTTGAAAGTCCCATTGCGGCAGCTCCAAACATAGGGTTCAAGCCCCAGCCGAAAGCCGCAACATAGCAGCCGGCTGCCAGCGGGATTCCGATTATATTATAGAAGAAAGCCCAGAAGAGATTTTCGTGGATATTTTTGATGACAGCGCGCGAAAGTCTGATTGCTCCGCTCACATCAAGAAGGCTTCCCTTCATCAAAACCACATCGGCGGCGTCAATGGCGATGTCCGTTCCTGCTCCGATTGCGATTCCCAGGTCCGCGCGGGTCAATGACGGCGCATCGTTTATTCCGTCGCCCACCATGGCAACCTTTCCGCTTTCCATGAGCATTCTGATTACGGCTTCTTTTCCGTCTGGCAAAACTCCCGCCACAACTTCATCAACTCCAGCCTGAGCGGCAATCGCACGCGCTGTGATTTCATTGTCGCCTGTAAGAAGCACAGTGTGGATTCCCATGTTTTTCAGCTCGCTTATTGCCTGGGCTGAATCCTCTTTGATTGTGTCCGCAACGGCAATGATTCCCAGCAGAGACTTGTCGCGGGCAAAAAGAACCGGTGTTTTTCCTTGAGAAGCAAGTTTTTCAAGTTCTGTCTGATAATTGCCATTCCGAACTTGATTCGGAATCTTGTTTACGACAGATTCGATGTATTTTGCGTTTCCGCCGATGATTCTTTTTCCGTCGAGTCTGGCAGAAAGTCCGTTTCCAGCCTTGATTTCAAACTCACTTGTGTCTAAAAGTTTAATCTGCCTTTTTTCGGCATATTCAACAATCGCCTTTGAAATCGGATGCTCGCTCTTTGCTTCCAATGCATAGGCGGCTTCAAGCAAATCAGTTTCTGCCACACCCTCAGAGGCAATAACATCTGTTACCTGCATAATTCCTGTCGTAACAGTGCCGGTTTTATCCAGGGCGACAATCTGCGTTTTTCCCGCCATTTCCTGAGCGGCAGCCGTCTTAAACAAAATGCCGGACTTGGCGCCCATGCCGTTTCCAACCATAATTGCAACAGGAGTAGCCAGGCCAAGCGCACATGGACAGCTGATGACCAGAACTGAAACCGCGCGGGCAACAGCATAGCCGACGCTCTGGCCCACAAGAAGCCAGACGGCAAAAGTAACAAGGGCAATCAAAATAACAGACGGAACAAAAATGCCCGAAACCTTGTCAGCGATTTTTGCAATCGGAGCTTTTGTGGCGGCAGCATCGCTTACCATGCGGATAATACCCGAAAGCGTTGTGTCCTCGCCCACTCTGGTTGCCTGGCAAATCAAAAATCCAGAAGTGTTTATTGTCGCAGCAGAAACATTGCTTCCCGCTGTTTTTTCAACAGGAAGACTTTCTCCAGTGAGCGCGGCTTCGTTAACGGCACTCTCGCCCTCGATTACAATTCCGTCAACAGGAATGCTGTCTCCAGGACGAACCGCAAAAAGATCGCCTTTTTTTACCTGCTCAACCGGCACAGTTCTTTCTGTTCTAGACTCCCCTTCTCCTTCCACAAGCACGGCAGTTTTCGGAGCCATCTTCATCAAAGACTTTAAGGCATCGGTTGTCTTTCCCTTTGATTTTGCCTCAAGCATCTTTCCCACAGTAATCAGAGTGAGAATTGTGGCGGCTGACTCAAAATAAAACTGATTCATCAGATATTTGATTTTTTCTTCGTCACCAGCTAAAACAGCACCGCTCATTAAAAAAAGGGCAAACACACTGTAAACAAAAGCCGCGCCAGCACCAAGGGCAACAAGGCTGTCCATATTCGGTGATTTGTGAAGCAGCCCCTTAAAGCCGCTCACAAAAAATTTCTGATTTATCACCATGATAAAGGCCGAAAGCAAAAGCTCCCACAAGCCCATCGCCACATGATTTCCGTCGAGGAAGGACGGAAGCGGCCAGGACCAGAGCATGTGGCCCATAGAAACATACATGAGTGGAACCAAAAGAAGGACAGAGGCAATAAGACGCTTTTTCATTTTTGGAGTTTCTCTGTCCAATAGTTCATCTTCGTAATTCACGCTTGAAGATTTAACTCCAGCTCCATTTTTTTTCAGACTTGCGCCATAGCCCGCATTTTCCACTGCCTTGATAATTTCACTTGCTGAAACATCGCCTTCCACACCCATTGAATTGGTCAAAAGGCTAACCGCACAGGATTTCACACCGGGAAGGGCATTTACGGCCTTTTCAACCCGCACCTGACAGGCGGCACAGCTCATTCCAGTAACGTTATATTGTTCCATAATCGCCTCCCCTACTTCATCAGTTTTTGAAGGGTAAGGACAAATTCATCGATTACGCTGTCGTCACCCTTACGGATACCCTCGGCAACACAACTCTTCATATGATTTGCAAGAAGTGCCTTGTTGAAGCTGTTGAGCGCACAGGTAATTGCAGAAACCTGCATCAGAATGTCCGTGCAGTAAGCGTTGTTTTCAAGCATTCCCTCTACCCCACGAACTTGCCCTTCAATCCTTTTCAGGCGGTTCATAAGATTTTTGAATTCAGCTTCATCGCGCTCCTTGTGCTTCCCGGAGCAATAAGGACATGAATCCGCAGCCTCTGCTTTTTCTTCACAGCAACAATCTATATTTTGATTTTCTGACATAAATCTTCCCCTAAATGATACCCCAATGGGGTATATTCAATTTCAGGCATACGATATACCTACATGGGGTATTTTGTCAAGTGTCATTCTATTTTTTATTGACTGTAAAGCTTTAAATTGATACCATATACCCATTATAATAATAGGTATATAAAAGAGGCTCATATATGAAAACTATCGAAACAAAATCAGCACCGGCAGCAATCGGACCATATTCTCAGGCGATCCTTGCAAACGGATTTATTTATACTTCTGGGCAAATTCCTTTGAATCCAGAAACAGGCACGATCGAAGCTGACTCCATCGAAGCTCAGGCAGAACAGGCTATAAAAAACATCGGTGAAATTCTAAAGGCAGCTGGCACAGATTTTTCAAAAGTTGTTAAGACCACTTGTTTTCTCGCGCACATTTCAGACTTTGCAGCATTTAATTCTGTTTATGAAAATTACTTTGTTTCAAAACCAGCCCGCAGTTGCTTTGAAGTTTCAGCTTTGCCAAAAGGAGCGCTTGTTGAGATAGAAGCCGTAGCTGTTGCAGAGTAAATCCACTTCTTATAACAGAAAAGCCCTGCCAGCGTAGTGAGACTCTCTGTAATTGGGAAAGTGAGCCAAAAATATTGCAACCCAAGACGTGAAAACGCATATCCCAGAGGAACAAAAAGAATAACAGTTCTGAACACAGTAAGAAAAGAACTCTTAAAAGCAAAGCCAAGTGCCTGAAAAACAACCGGGAACATCAGGGAAGTCACCATGGGAATAAAACTTACGCCAATAAACTTAAAAGCCCATACTCCGATTTTTATGACTTGTTCATCCTTTGTAAAAACTCTGAACATTGGCTCTGCTATAAATTCAAAGCAGAGAGTTCCAAAAAACATCAGGCCCATTCCAAAAAGAATTGATTCCATCACAGTTTTACGACACCGTTCCAGCTGACCGCTTCCATAATTATAACTGATGACAGGCACCACGCAGGTCTGCATGGAACCAAGAGGAATAAAAAAGAAAGCCTGCCATTTGTAATAGAGTCCGAGTGCTGTTACCGCCTGATCTGAGAATGTTTTTAAAATCAAGTTCAAGCCCAGAATATAAAAAGTGTATGCAGACTGCATGAGTATGTTCGGTATTCCAAGCTTGAAAATAAGGGCTGAATAAGGAAGATAAAAATGAAACTTTGGGGAATGCCGGAAGCCTTTTTTCATCACAACAAGGGCTGCTGCAATTTGTCCGATGATTGTGGCATAAGCGGCCCCCTTTATTCCCATGGCCGGAAAACTTCCAAAGCCAAAAATCAAAACCGGATCCAAAAGAATATTTACCCCAGCACCGATAATTTGCGCCAGCATTGGAAGTCGCATGTTTCCTTCTGACTGAAGAACTTTTGTCCAGCCGCTTTCCAAAAAAAGTCCGAAACTGAAAATGCAGACAATCCTTCCATAAACAACAACATCATTTATAACTTCTGTCGTACTGCTCCCAAGCTTTGCATAGAAAGGCATAAAGAAAAATCCTGCAAGAGCAAAAATCGCCCACAGAATCAAGGCAAGAGGAGCAGCCATACCGGCGAATTTTTGGGACTCTTCGTTTCTACCACAACCCAATTTTCTCGCCATTGCAGTATTTATACCGACCCCTGTTCCAACTGCAAGAGCAATCATCAAAAGCTGGACAGGATAAATGATTGAAAGAGCCGTAAGCCCTGATTCTCCTGAGCGTCCAATAAAAAAACTGTCAACGATATTATAAAGAGCCTGAATCAGCTGAGAAAACATTACCGGCGGGGCAAGCCTAAGCAGAACCCGGCTGATTCTCTGCTGCCCGAAAAGTTCCTGAGTGGTCATGAAGTTTATTATAGTGTCTTACACAAACTTGCAAAATATGCTAATATAATCCCACTTATCAACAGATTGCCTAATCTTATTAAGGCGGGTTCCCGCTCCTTTCTATGCTCATGCGCGAGGTCTTTGCGCAGTTATAATGCAATCACATTTATATTCTGGAGTTTCGTATGCCAAAATCTTTGGGACAGGAAATTCTTTTTACCATTCTGATGGTACTTGTTATGGTTTATGCAATGATTTGCTACAACATTGCACTTGCTACGGGCGGAATGACTAATTCAGTATTCTTGCTGGCTTTTCATGAACTGCCGATTATGGCACCGGTTGCCTTTGTTCTTGATTTTTTCATTGTCGGGCCGATTGCCAAGAAAATCACCTTCTCCAAATTTGATGTAAAATCTACAAATCCGGTGTTCATCATCCTTTCAATTTCAATCTGCTCTATCTGGCTGATGTGTCCGCTCATGAGTCTTACAGCCACAATTCTTTTTAAGGGCGGATTCCAGAAAGAAATGATTTCCATCTGGTTTCAGACTACTGCTCTCAATTATCCGATGGCAACATTCTGGCAGCTTTTAGTGGCCGGGCCTCTTGTCCGAACAGTTTTCGGGCTGATTTTTAAGAAATAAGTCACATTCCGCTGTCAATGGCGGGTTGGAAAGAGGGGAAGGACATTTCCTCCCCCTCTTAAAATTTCTGAATAGATTTAATGTAACTTCGAAAAACTCACCTTCAGTTATTTTCCGAGATTTCCTTAAGCTACAGTGAAGACGTCAATTTTTTCGCCGATTGCAAGAATTGAATCGTGAACGCTGATTGATGTCGTACGAAGTGATTCACCGGCTTCCTGGATTCGGTCTGTTCCGATTGAAACTTCTTCCATGTTTGAGCTGATGCTGTGTGTGCTCTGCTGCAAGGTCTTGATTTCATTAAGAATCAGACTGTTTCCTTCTGTCATTTCCTTTGAAGCATTTCTTACTTCGCTGGTGCTGTCATTCATGTATTTGAGGGCTTCGCTGATTTGTTTTGAGCCTTCATTCTGCTCGTTCATAGCAATTTTAATCTGATAAACAAGTGAGTCAGTTTCCTTAATCCTGTTGCTTACAGACATAAGCGCTGCGTTTGTATCTCCAGATGCCTCAACGACATCCTTGATTGATTCCTGAATTTTTGCAAGCTGCTCGCCGATTGTTCGTGACTGGGCAGAAGATGTCTCAGAAAGTTTTCGGATTTCACCAGATACAACGGCAAAACCTTTTCCTGCTTCACCTGCATGAGCGGCTTCGATTGCGGCATTCATGGCAAGAAGGTTTGTTTCTTCTGCGATGTTTGAAATGATTTTGTTTGCTTCCTGGAGCATCTGCGACTGAATCTCGATTACACGAATTCGCTCGTTAACGTCTTTCTGTTTTGAAGTACCGCGTTCTGCGTCAAGCTGCAGGTCTTTGAAAGAAAGAGCGAGCATATCCATAGATTTGTTTACGGCCGCGATGTTTCCAATCATCTCTTCTACAGCGGCAGAAGCTTCGGCGACACCTGATGACTGGTTTTCAATCATTGATTCAAGAGTTGTAATGCTTGTAGAAATCTGCTGAACTGCGCCTACAGTCTGAGAAACGCTTGATGTCTGGTTGAAAATCTGCTGCTTGATAGAATCGATACTTGATGCAATCTGAGTGATTGCGCTTGCTGTGTTTTCCGTGCTTCCGTTCATGATGTCGCCAGAAACCCGAAGATTATCCCGTGCGCGCTTGACGTCAGAAATTGTCTTGTTGATTTCATTTGAGAATGAATTGAATTCCTTTACAAGAAGACCAAGCTCATCTTTAGAATCCGAATCAATTCGGTCAGTCAAATCACCTTTTGCCATTTTTCCGAAAGAAAGCTGCAGCGCATACATCGGACGGAGAATTTTTCTGATAAAGATTGTTGCCAGAACGAATACAATCATTGCGATTGCGGCAAGAATCGGAATAAGAATTGAAAGTGCTTTTCTCTGAATTGCCGTAATGATTGAAATATCGTCTGCAACGAAAATCATACCCTTAAACTCACCGTGCAAGCCCTTCAACGGAGCATAAGCTGCGAGATATTGCTTCTGATAAATTGTTGTGTCGCCATAGTAATTGTTCTGAAGGTCGATAACCTGCTTGCGAATTTCGGGATTCTGAAGCTTAGTTCCTGCCAAGGCCCTTCCGCTTTTGTCCGAAAGAGTTGTATTTACGCGAAGGTCATTTTCAAAAATAGTACATTCTGAACCGTATCGGAATTTAATGGAATTTGCCATCGCTCTTGAAACGAGATCATAGCCCGTAACAATAGCACCGATAACACGACCGAATTCAGGTTCAGTCACAGGACAAGCCGCCATGAGTGAGAAATTTTTTGTATTTGTGGGTGTTTCGTAGTTAACAGTTGTATTTCCTCTAAGTGCGTTGCTGATAATTGACAAAGAGCCAAAATTATTGTCCATGTGAGAAGGCTTGCCGGATGCAACAACATTTCCGTTCATGTCTAATACAGAAAGATAATCAAAATCAAAATTTTTAATTTCAAAATTAAGGATTCCGGAGATTTCTGAATAATCGCCAAGAGCCATGCTTTTTCTTAAACTATTGTTGTTTGAAACAGACTGGGCTGCGGCTTTGAGAAACGTTTCCATTTGAGAAATTTCAGAATTCCATCCTGCAATTGTATTTTTCAAGCCGTTTTGTGTTGATGTTCTAATGGCCTTTGAAAAAAGAAACATTGCTACTGAAAGAGTTGTGACTGAACAAAGAAGAATTGAAATCGCCAGTGCAATACGGATTTTGTGTTTTAACGGGAATTTTACATTCGACTTCATAAAATAAAAAGCTCCTATACTACATTAGTTTTTGTAAGTTGGTGGAGTATAATGAATTACAATCGAAGAAGTCTTAATTTCAACTGACGCTAACATTTAAAACGCAAAACGAAAAAAATGCACTTTGAATCACTAAATAACAGAAAATTGTAAAAAAGTGGAGATTTTGGAGATAATTGACTTTTTGGGAAGAAAATCTTAATACTTATACTTTTTTTCTTCTATTATAAAGAAGTTTTTTCGGCTTTTCAATAAGACTTCGGTCATTGAGCAGGGGCTCCGCATTATAACCAGTTTTATATTGAAAATGGCGCAAGGGAGCGAAACGGCTTACGGAAACACTCGTTTTGTGCTGCCGCGTGGGCGGCAAACGTATATA
>CACZYY010000076.1:0-7219 GCA_902785455.1 uncultured Spirochaetaceae bacterium | reverse complement strand
CACCGGAGCATTTTGCCGGCTACGCCGTCGTTCCCTAGATTCCGATAAGCCGTTTTCACGACTGGAAGCCATTTTTGACAGCAAGTATTTTATAATGCGGTTGTCCTGGGTCATTGAGCAGTATTTGGAGAGCCATCCTGAGAAAACTTTTCAATGCCACGAGAAATCTGATGAAGAGTGTTGAAAATCTTTCCGCCAGAAGAAGCCACCTGCCCTACTTTATCCTTGATTTCGTTTGACGTTTTGTTTTCATTGGATGAATCCATAATGTTTCCGAATCCCTTTTCAAGCGACTTTGCATTCTCCCAGCTTGTGTTTATCTGCTTAGTTCCTTTCTCGCTGGCAGAAATGAGCTTTTCTGATGCCCGCTGAATATCCTCAATGATAGTCTTTATTTCTTTGATACTGTCAAGAATTGTATCGGAAAGCCGCCGGATTTCAGTCGCAACTATATGGAAGTTTTTGCCCGCCTCACCAGAACTTGCCGCTTCAAGCTCGGCATTAAAAGCGATGATTTTAGTTTGATCCGCAACATTATTGATAATCCCCACGATGTCCCAAATGCCGTTCATTTTTGTGTTCAGCTCTTTGATACCATCCGTCGTGAGTATGTTCATGCTCTTGATTTCCTGCAAATCCCGGACATTGCTTTGAAGGGCCTCTGTACCAGAACTCACAGCTTCCGTAATCCTGTTTAAAGCCTCACGAATCTCTTTTTCATGGTCCTGATTGGCAAGCTTCATGACATAGTGATGACAGTTTTCCCTACGATTAAGACCGTTGAATATCGCAATAGCCATCTGTTCGCAACTGTTATAACCACAAGCCCCACAGTTGTAGATGTCAGATTTACTGTGCTTACCCATACTGACATAAATTTGCTCAAGTTCCTCATTTGACGGAATCCTTATGAATTTCCGCATAACCGCACTTCGATCCTGATAATTGCGGTCATAAATTCCTGGCTTCCAGTATGCGTTGACAGTTCTCTCCAGTTTTTTTAGGGCAAACCTACTCGGCTTTCGACCTTTAGTTTTCCATTTTTCTTGTCTTTCCAATGCCCTGCTCTCGACCAAATTTTCCAATTCATCAAGAGGCATTTTGTTATTTATAGTTCCGCCGCCCCTGTTGCACCCTTTCTCACAATTCAAGCAGTCCACGAGCTGATAAAAAGGCTTTTTACCAGATTCAAGCGTGCGGTCCAAGCCAGAAAGATATTCAAACACTGTCGGCTGACCTTCAATCTTCCTCGTCTTCGAAGAAATGCCTGGAACAAAACGCTCGGCCGTTCGCATAAGACCACCAGGAGTCGAATACAATACAGCGCGTTCAGCAAGAGGATTATCGTAATCAGTCTTTGGAAACTTGTTCAAATCCACGTCATGAGTTTTGAACCAAATATCAAGGTTTTTCATCGTAACATTGTAATCACCCCTTCTGTTTTCATCGAATTCTCTTCGCTTTGCAAAACATGGAGAAATTACGGCAATTTTACAATCACTATAGTCAGGATAAAAATTGCGAATGCATTCAACAGTGTGAGCCATAGGACTGTCTGCTTTTGCCAGATACGGAATCAAATTCGGTTTATAAACTTCTATAAAACTCACCAGTGCAGGACAAGGCTGTGAAATTACAATCTGTGGATTTTCTTTTTTTATATATTCGACGTAACTTTTTGTCGTCAACTCAGCACCAAAAGCAACATCAAAGACAGCCTTAACACCAATAGACTTTAACCAGCCGTTCAGATGAAGATCTTTGTCCACAAAATTTAC
The DNA here is from genome assembly GCA_902785455.1 of uncultured Spirochaetaceae bacterium. Classification (GTDB taxonomy): domain Bacteria; phylum Spirochaetota; class Spirochaetia; order Treponematales; family Treponemataceae; genus Treponema_D. The sequence goes on along the minus strand of CACZYY010000076.1, from coordinate 5,441 downwards.
GGCAACGGCCGGCGCAACAATGGCAACAATAGGAACGCCTTTTTTGAGATCACTGAAAAATTCCTCTGTATCGTCTATGCCAGTTCTTGCTCCGTGAACACAAGCTTCGATACATGTGCCGCAACCAATACAAAGATCATGATTAATAGATACATGGTCTCCCGAACCGTTGTTGCACATCTTAACAGGGCAAACGCTTATGCAACGGTGGCAATTACAACATTTTTCTGGATCCACATTTATCACGGGGCGAAGATGCTCCGAAGTTGAATATTCATTCATAAGCAAACCTGATTAAAAGTTTTTGAAAGGAAATTAAAAAAAGCGTACACTCTTATTATAACTATAACATAGATTCCTGAAAAAGCAAAAGAAATGTTGAAAGAATCTTAAACAAATTGAATAAATTTTTCTTTATCTCATCGTCAAAAACGTATGTCTTATCTGAAAAAGATTGTTTATTCCGTAAGTTCTTGTATTATATTGTAGAAGAAAAAAATTTGTTACACCGAGGAAAAAATGAATATTTACGTTGATTTTGATGACTGCCTCTGCGAAACCGCACGATATTTTTCGGAACTTATTGTGGAAATGTTCGGACTTGATATTCCGTACGAAAAAATAAAATATTTCAACCTTCAAAAATCCTTCTCCCTCTCAGACGAAGACTACGAAAAGATGATGATTCAAGCTCACAAACCGGAAGTCCTTCTGTCTTACAAAGAAACGCCGGGAGCAATCCAGACAATCAACAGATGGATTGACAAAGGCCAAGACGTAAAAATAATCACAGGCCGCCCCTTCAGCGCATTTGAAGCATCCCGCGAATGGCTTAACCTCCACGGGCTTGAGCGCGTTGAATTATTCTGCCTCAACAAATACGGCAGGGACAACTTTATAAAAGGTAGCACTTACAGCCTTGAGCTCGAAGACTATTACAAAATGCACTTTGATTATGCCGTGGAAGATTCTCCACACGCATTTAAATTTTTCGAACATCTCCCAGATTTGAAAGTCCTAGTCTTTGACCGTCCGTGGAATCAAGCCTGCGAATTTCCAAACCAGAACTACAAACGCTGCTCAGGCTGGACAGAGATCGCAGAATTTGTGAAGTAAAAACGAAATTTAAAAATCCCCCAGAATCGCTCAAAATCGCAACGATCAACATATTACTCGAAAATTTAAAATCGACGCGTCTAAGCGAATCCTCGTGCGTGTTTTTCATACTAACATTTTTACTAATATTACTAATACATTTACTAATATTTGTTAGTATTTTTCTTACATTTGGTATTAGTATTCTACTAATACTTTTACTAATATCACTAATATTTTTCATAACATTTATAATATTTATTAGTTGCATTATTAGTATTTTCATAATATAATTTATTAGAACGTAAAACTTTAATTTTTGAGGGGAATCATGAAACGTATTACTATTGCCATCCAGAAAGGTGGTGTCGGAAAAACTACTGTCAGCGTATCTTTAGCTGCAGAATTAGCAAAATCAAGCAAGGTATTATTAATTGACGCAGATCCGCAGGGCAACTCAACGAGCTCACTTTTGGAGAGCTTTGATTACGAGCTTGCGGACGTTCTTAACGGAACTGTCACTTACGATAAGGCAATCAAAGAAACACCTATAAAAAATCTTTTTATTATCCCAACTGTTGCCATCGATGAAAAGAGTAACAATTCTCTTAAATTATATCGCCAGAATCAGGCTGCCCGAGAACCATTCATTTTCGTTGAGCTAACAGAAGAATTATCCAAGCTTGATTTTGACTATTGTATCTTCGACACATCTCCAAACTTTGACCTTTTTGAAGAAAATATCATGAAAGCAACTGACGAAGCAGTTCCTATCGTAAAGGCAGACGGCTTTTCTCAGGACGGATTGGAAATTTTCCGTAACAACCTCAAGGACTTCAAAAAAAGACAGCATTCTCAGAATCCTGAGCTTAAAACTATTGTTTTGAATGAGGTCAATCATTCTTATAAACTCGCAAATGGCATAATTGAAGCTCTCAAATCCACAGAACTGAATATTGTCGAAATTCCTCAGGATCAGAACTTCAAAATGTCTCAAATTCTGCGAAAAACCATCCAGCAGCAGGGCGCAAAACCAGAAACATTAAAAGCATTCGTGCAATTAGCTGAATTAGTAAAATAGGGGAGATTTAGTCTATGCCATTAGCACATAAAACAACACCAGCAGGAAATTCTGCTTTACCAGAAGCTCTTAAAAATCAAATCTCAAATAATTTCAAAAAAGATGACTCATTTAGTCAAACTGTTACCTCTGAACCGGAACCTTCTGTTGAAAAAACAGAAAGCACAGCCAAAAGAAAATACGCAGACGCAGTAAATCTTCGCCTTACATCTGGAAAACGAAATGAATTCAAGAAATTCTTCACAGAATGTGAAATATCGATGAACCAGGGTTTTGAAATGGCCGTCGATTACATTCTGCGTGAAACAAAAGCCGGAAGAATCAACGTCTCAAAAAGCGGAATTACAAAAGTAGGGGAGATGTAATAGTTTAAGAGAACTGTTACCTAATAAAAATGGGAAGAAAAAAAATAACCACTATTTCAGAAGAAAACAGCCTTGTCCCTATAGACAACACCGTTTCTGAATTATTCGAACTTGACAAAACAAGGGACAAAAAAAGACAGATCGCATATTTACCGAGCTTTTTCACGACAGCTTCTTTACCTTTCAAGAATCTTCATAAAACTGTTTTCGTTCGCAAAGGAAGCCAGGGACTTACTTTAACTCTTACTTCTCCTAGAAATGTTCCTTTTGGGAAATATGGTCGCCTTCTTTTGTCTGTATTCACAACACATGCAGTTATTGCAAAAAATATTGATGGCCCGGTTCTTTTGGAATATGCATCATTATCAGATTTATTAAAGGAACTTCAGCTTCCTAAACAACGCGGAAAGGATATCCGCGAACAAATTGAATGTTTTTCAAATGCAGCATTTGCTTTTGAGCAAAAAATAGAAGAGCAGATACAAGGACATTTGTTTAAGGATCTTTATGAACCTGGCGAAAAGCTTCCAAAGGGAGATGTTACAGTAAGAACTGTTTCAACAGGTAATATTCGTTTTACAACAGGTGTGCAATATAAGGAAATAGAGCCTGACTCGAAAAATCCCGTAGTCGGTCGTTTCAAGATTCTTCTTTCAGAAGAATTTACTGCCTTCTGCCAGAAACATGCCGTTCCAATTGATTATGAAATCTATAAAGAAATCAGTAGCCCAATTGGAAAAGATCTTTATGCTTGGCTTGTTTACCGTAATAATGCAAAGTTTGAATCAGTTTTCATTCCACGCCAGAAACTTGTTGAGCAATTTATTCCGGTTGAGGATGGAAAAGACCCGAACCTTGTAAATGTAAATTATGCAAGAATCATAGAGCTCTTAAAAGAAATAAAAGAAAAATATTACACAGAAGTTAAATTTGATGTTGATAAAAATGGAACAGGAATTACGCTGTTTAAAAGTCCGACTCCAGTTTTAAAGAACGATCCACGTTATGCTCTTATCACATCAGATTTATAAAAAGGAAGGTAACAGTTCTGCTAAAAAATGTGAGGTAACAAAACTCCTAAAGAATTTGTAGTTATCCACATATTTACAGCTTCTATTACTAGTTTTATAAATTTAATAGATATTATTAGATATAATAGAAGATTTAACAAAACTGTTACCTTTTTTAGGAAGTCTGTTACCACCATAAAATAAATTGCAATTTTCTTCTATATAATACAGATAAATTTAGAATCCTGTGTTTTTAAGAGAACTGTTACTTAAAATTGAGTTTTCCACACCAAAAATGTGGACAGTTTTAGGAGATTTGTTACTGATTCCTTAGTAGATGTGTTACTTTTATGTAAACACCGTGGGCACTAATATTTAGGAAGTCTGTTACCTTTTATTTTTATTTCGTTATTTAAGAGAATTGTTACCTGATGCTGTAATAATTCAACAATCCTGTTACCATTTATTTTTATTCCTTTTTTTAAGAGAATTGTTACCATTAATTGGATAATTCAACAAACTTGTTACCTTTTAGATGAGTAAATCTATTCAAAAATGACAGAAATTCATGAAAATATCAGTTTATAAGGAAATTAGGTAACAAGTTTGTTGTAAAAGGGTGGGGGAGTGCTCTTTTTTTATTCAACAAAACTGTTACCTTACACTTCAACAAGTTTGTTACCTTTTATTTCATTCTTTAAGAGAATTGTTACCGTTTGTGGATTAATACTTTCCGTAGCATGATATTGCTTCGTCTACGGTTTGATTACCTAGAAGCACCTGGTATGCGGCGAGTCTCAATTGACTGTAAGTATTGTCAAGGATTCCAATCTCCAGTTGATAAAGATGCTCCGTATTTTCCAATGGCGCATATACATCATCGAAAGAATAGACCGTTGAGCAGGTGATGAGACGTTTTATTTTTGCAAGGTTATTAAGCTCTTCTGTTCTTAAAAGGAAGCGCATAAATTCATTTGCCATTTCAAGATTCTTTCCGTTTTTGTTTACGGAAAATTCTACGGATGGAACCTGCAGAACGGCTCCTCTGTTTTCCATAACAGGAACAGAATAAAAACTGTATTTAAATGGATTTTTTGAAAAAGATTCTGATAAGGCCTCTCGTTTTTTTGTGCCGGAAACGACATCGGCTGAAGCAAGCATCATGGGAACTTCTCCTTCAAAAAATCGCATGATTACTGCTGAATAACGGTCTTTAATTTTGCTGCATTCTTCCAGGTCCATAAAACCATAATTTCTAAAGCTCTCGACCAATTCAAGACTTGTCCGCATGTATTCACCTGCTTCTGGTTCAAGTCTATTCAGTTTTGAAATTGCATCTGCGTCATTCATGATTTCTTTTGTAAAATAAGGATAAATCAGGGACGCCATAATAGAGATTTCAGAATTATCTGAAAGAATCGAACTTTTATAGCCCGCATTCTTGAATTTCTGGCAGGCATCGATTAATTGTGGCATGGTTGTCGGAATCTGAATTTTTTCTTTTTTGAATAAGTCTTCGTTTACAAGCATACCGCTTGCGGCACATAGAACAGGTACCATAGGAATTGAGCCGTCAGCCAGAGGAAACAAAAGCTTTTGATTCACTGCAGAAAGTTCAATTCCTGTGATTTTTGAATCTGCAAAGTTTTCTGCGCTTTCAAGAAGTGTATTGTAGTTGGTTTTATCTAGCATCCACGGAAATGTTGTGAATATATCCGGCGGATTTTGGCTAGCGAGAGCCGTAGTGATTGATTTTTTATAATTATCCAGATAAGTGTAAGAAAGTTCGACATTCGGATAAAATTCATTGAAGCGGTCAAATTCTGCTTCCAGGGCTTCAAAATTCTGATAACGGCCCGCAATTTCAATTTTGCATTTTGTTTTGGTATC
>CACZYY010000075.1 GCA_902785455.1 uncultured Spirochaetaceae bacterium | reverse complement strand
GAAATCGCAGCTTACTTCCGCGACATCCGAAAGCACTATGCTTCTTTGGAATCAAAATTCCTCGGAGCAGACACTCGAATCCTCAAATCACAGGTTCCAGGCGGTATGCTTTCTAACCTCGAGTCACAGCTCAAACAGCAGGGTGCTTCAGACAAAATCGACCAGGTTTTGGCAGAGCTTCCACTCGTTCAGAAAGACGTTGGATACGTTCCACTCGTTACACCTACATCACAGATCGTTGGTACACAGGCTGTATTCAACGTACTCTTCGGTCGCTACGAGCGCATGACTGGTGAGTTCCGTGATCTTCTCGTTGGTAAATATGGTAAATTGCCAGCTGCTCCAAACGCTGACCTCGTTAAGAAAGCTCTTGAGCAGAACAAAATGGACGAGGCTATCACTTGCCGCCCAGCAGACAAAATCGCTCCTGAGTGGGACAAAATGGTTGAAGAGGCTAAGGCTAACGGTGGTAACGGCTCTGTAGAGGATGTCCTCACATACGCTATGTTCCCAAAAGTAGCTACAAAATTCTTCGAGACTCGTGCAAATGGTCCTGTCGATGCAGAAAAAACATTCGGTCTCAAAGAAACTCCAAAAGCAGCTTCTGGCAACGGTTCATACACAGTTACAGTCAACGGACAGAGCTACAACGTTCAGTCTAACGGCGACACAGTTACTGTTAACGGAACTCCATACAATGTTACATTCGGTGCAGCTTCAGCAGCTCCTGCCGCTGCAGCTCCAGTTTCAGTTGGTGGCGTAGACGTTAAGGCTCCAGTTGCAGGCACACTTCTCAAACAGTGCTTCGCTAACGGCACAAAAGTTTCAAAAGGCCAGACAATCATCATCGTTGAGTCAATGAAGATGGAGCTTGAGGTAAAAGCTTCTGATGACGGCACAATCACATACACAGTTCCAACAGGAACACAGATTACAGCTGGTCAGACACTCGCTACAATCGGCGGTGTTGTAAAAGCAGCTCCAGCACCGGCAGCTTCTCCTGCTCCAGCAGCAGCTCCTGCAGCCGCAGCTCCAGCTGGTGGAAAACCTGTTAACGCTCCAGTTGCAGGTACTTTGCTCAAATATGCAGTAGCAGAGGGTGCAAGCGTACAGGCTGACACAACAGTCGTAATCATCGAATCTATGAAGATGGAACTTGAAATCAAGGCAGGTGCCGCTGGTAAAATCCACTTCACAGCTCCTACAGGCTCACAGGTAACTGCTGGTCAGGCAGTCGCTTCTGTACAGTAAGAGGTTTTTTAGAAATGATTGATTTGAACAATACTTTTAAGAAAAAGGTGCTTGGCGTAACTCTTGCTATCATGGCAATTGCTTTCGTTGTAAGCACAGGCTCTAAAGTTCTTGCACAGTCTACTGTTGACGTTGAGGCTGACACTTCAATCGCTGTTGGCGATGCAGTTGCAAATGCTTCGGATGTTTCTGCAGAGTCTGGACACGGTCTTGACCGCGTTATCAAAGGAACTGAAAAATGGGGCGAAGAGCATAACATCGACCAAAATGGGGCGAAGAGCATAACATCGACCCGCTCAAATTCGTTCAGAATATCGGTAAATCAACTGGTATTTATCAGATTCTCAACCAGAAGAGAGTTGAGCCAAACCCAACAGGTTTCAAACCAGAGCTCAAAGAAGCCGGTGAAATCGACTGGGGTACAGCTCCTGGCTGGCAGTCACTTATCATGATTGCAGTCGGCTTCCTTATCGTTTATCTCGCTGTAGGTAAAGGATTTGAGCCACTCCTTTTGATTCCAATCGGATTCGGTACAATTCTTGTAAACATCGTTGGTGCAAAGATGGGTGAGCTCCCGGACGGTATGCTCGCAATCATCTACCATGCAGGTGTTGGTAACGAGTTCTTCCCGATGCTTATCTTCATGGGTATTGGTGCCATGACAGACTTCGGTCCGCTCATCGCTAACCCAAAAACAGCTATCCTCGGTGGTGCTGCTCAGTTTGGTGTATTCTTCACATTGTTCGGCGTTGCTGTAATGAACCTCTTCGGTCTCAACTACAACATCATGCAGGCTTGTGCTATTGGTATCATCGGTGGTGCAGACGGCCCGACATCAATCTACGTTTCTGGTAAACTTGCTCCTGAGTTGATGGGTGTTATCGCTGTTGCAGCTTACTCATACATGGCTTTGGTTCCAATGATTCAGCCTCCAATCATGAAGCTCCTTACTTCAAAAAAGGAGCGTCTTATCAAAATGCCAAACCCACGTGCTGTTCCAAAAATGGAGAAGGTTTTGTTCCCTCTCATGCTCCTCATTCTTACAATCCTCTTGTTGCCACCTGCAGCTCCACTTATCGGTATGCTCGCATTCGGTAACTTCGTAAAAGAATCTGGTGCAGCTCAGCGACTTTCTAAGACAATGGAAAATGAATTGATGAACATCGTTTCTATCGTTCTTTCATTGGGCGTTGGTTCACAGATGACTCCAGAGAAAATCATCAAAGGTGAGTCTGTTGGTATCATCGTTCTCGGTCTTATTGCATTCGCTGTCGCAACTGCCGGCGGTCTCTTGATGGCAAAACTCATGAACGTATTCCTTCCAAAAGGAAAGAAAATCAATCCGCTCATCGGTTCAGCAGGTGTTTCTGCAGTTCCAATGGCAGCCCGCGTTGCAAACAAAGTTGGTCAGAGCGAAGATCCTTCCAACTTCCTCCTGATGAACGCTATGGGTCCAAACGTATCAGGCGTTATCGGTACAGCAATGGCAGCCGGTGTATTTATCGCTACATACGGCGGTCTTCGCTAACGTTACGCCACCGTATGTAGCTTAACGAGAATTCTGCGCTGCAGAATTCTCGATCGCTTCGATTTTGTGGCGGACTTCGCTAGGAATTTTAAAATAAACCACAGATTACACAGATTTTGTGTTATTTGATTTACGAGAGTTCTTCGTTTTGAATCGAGGGATTCTCAAATGAGAAAACATATAATCTGTGATAATCTGTGCCTATCTGTGGATTTTTTTATTCAAAAACTACTTCCACTTCATTAAAGCCTGACGCGTATAAAATCGATTCGAATATTTTTGCCGCATGGCTTTCGGCTTCACTTAAAAATCCTGTTTCTAAAATTTCGGCCGAGGCTGCTTCCTGATTGAAACGGATTTCTTCCATTATTTCCTTTACCGAAATCGAAACGAAAATGCTTTTGCTTTCGTCGAAGACTTCAATGCTGGAAATATCGTTTGAAAGAACTTCCATTTTTGGCAGAATAACCCTGGCTTTTTTGCCCCTTTCGCTAATCTTTACCTGAGCCTTGCTGATGTCTTTGATTCCGCCGCGGATGACGCCAGTATATTTTATTATGCTGAAAGATTTTGCAAAGCCCGCGATTCTTGTCTTTTTGATAGAAATAATATCAGAGTAGGTGTTTTTGGCTGTAACAAGTTCAGCGCATTTTTCAAGTTCCCGGAATACGATGGCAGAGGATTTTTCAGTCTTGATTTCACCGAGTTTTTTCCAGCTGAATTTTCCACCGAAGAAAAGGGCAGCAATCAAAGCCAAAATCAGGATAATTTTCGTGAGAATCTTACAGATTGATTTTGTGAGAAATTTCAAAATTTTTGGTTCTTTTTTGATTTTTATTGAGTTCTTTTCTTTCGTATTTTTCATGATTTATCCTCCGATTTTTCTTTAAATTCATCTTAATCTATTGTACAATACAAATATGGCAAATGAAAAGATAGCACTTTCTCAGGACGAAGTTGATAAACTCATGGGGCTTATTCCGGCAGATTCCCCGGCACCAAAGTCCAAAAAAAAGTTATATAAGATAGATTCATTTTTGAACGAGCAGCAGTTTTCTGAGCTCCGCGAGGTTTGCAAGAACGTCTATAAATATTTCAAACTTTCTCTTCGCAAGAAATTCGGTGAGCCAAAAATCCGTAAGCTTACAATTACGTCGCTGGATCATCAGAACATCAACGAATTTTTTGATTCAGTTACTGACAATGATTTCATTTACGAGGCCAAATTCGGCAGGGCAAAGGCATACATCAAGCTGGATTCATTTTTGTTCGGCGCGCTTTCGGGCATGAAGATTGACACAAAGCACAAAATCAACGTGTTCCAGTCCGAAGTTCTCAAAGAATTTGTCGCCTGCTTTTTGGTTGAGGGGTTTGCCAGGCAGCTTGATAAAGCTCACAAAATTGCAGTCACTTCGCTTTTCGAAAAAAACAAAAATTCTTTCCGCAAGGGTAAGACGGGCGTCTGCGTTTCAATAAACTGGAATGAAAATCTTCGCTCCTTCGGAATCGAAAAAGTTTTTCTTTCAAAAGAGTTGATTGAGCTTATGCGTGCTGTTTCCTAAAGGCAATACTTTTGTTCTCCTTAACTTTTGTGATATAATTCCGATAATATAAGCGAAAATCTTTTTTTCTGTGGGGATAAAAAATGGCTCGTGGAAACGGCGGTATCGGAAAATCAATTTTTCTTCTTATTTTAATCATAATTCTCGTTTTGGGCGGTCTTTTGTGGTTTGACTACCTTGGTGTAATTCATGCCAAAAAAGTATTTGCCCCTGTTTATAAATTATTCGGGCTTGCACCTCAAACTTCTGTAACGGCAACTGCCACAAAGCCTCTTATGGCTGATTTGGACGAAGACAGGCTTGCAAAAAGAATTGAGGCACTGGACATTCGCACTCAGGAACTGGACAAGCGTGAGGGCGACATCAAAAAAATCGAAGAGCAGAATGAGGCAATCGCCAAAGAACTCGAAGATCGAAAGAATTCTCAGGATGAGCGGGAAAAAACATTCAACAATCAGGTCAAAAAGTATGACGACCGAAGCGTCAATATCGAGACAATTGCTTCTTATTTGAACAGTATGCCTCCAAAAACAGCTGTAGCCGAGCTTCTTTCTCATGATGATCAGGATATTATCGATATTCTCAGAAAAGCAGACGAAATGGCAGCTGCAAACAAGCAGACTTCACTTTCTTCTGTATGGCTCATGAACATGCCGGCAGACCGTGCGGCGACAATTCAGCGAAAAATGGCAAATAAGCCGGAAAGCCTGGACTAAATTTTCCTTAACATTTTCTCCCAAATTCCGATGATAGAAGGGTAGAAATCAAAAAGTTTGCGTGGGTGGGTAGTGGACGTAGACTTTCGGTTTTACGGGAGACAAAGCATGAATATACTTTCAATTTCTCAAGTACAGACCCAGGCTCCTCTGGTGGATTTTTCGCAGGAGCTTTCACAGAGCCAGAAAAGTGCCTCCAACGAAAAAGCATCTTTCGCAGACTTGCTTCGTGAGGCAAAAAATGCCAGCTCTGATTCAAAACCTGCAAAAACAGAAAAATCAGAGGAAAACGCACCTGCAGAAGCAGAAAAAATTGCAAAGAATGACGAAAATGTTGATTCTTCAAAAGTTTCTGATAAAAAAGCAGAGAATGTTCCTGAGAAAAATGAGAAATCTGAAAAACTGACCAAGAAAAAATCTTCAGATGAAGTTGAAAATCTCAAAAATCTTGCTAAGACAAATTCTGACGAAGAAACTCTTGCTGTTCAGAATTTGAATCTTGTAGGAAATTACAGAATTCAAAAGATTGCGCCACAGAACGAGGAGCTTGCTTCGGCCGAAGCGGTTGATGGGCTTGCTGAAAATCCTGAGATTGACGACAAAATGCTTGCATGGCTTGTCGCTTCAACGAAAGATGTTGAAAATGAGGATATTTCAAACGAAGATTTTGCCGCTCTGATTGACGCCGCTGTTGAATTCATTCCTGGAAGTGAGACTGAGGAAGAAAAACTTGTAAGCGCGCAGAATCTTGCGGTCAGCGATCCAAAACTTTTCCTTGAAGCCGTTGAGAATGCCGATTCATTGGCAAGTGCGGCGGTAAAAAGTGAGCTGGCTTTAGATGACAAAAAACTCGCTGTCTCAAAAGAAAAGAAAAATGACTCAAAAATTTCCGTCCATGATTTGAGAACTCATCGTCTTTTGGATGAGAATGACTCAAAAATCGCTTCAGATAAAATCGTTCAGAAATCAGCTGAGAAGAAAGAAATCAGTCTTTCAATGCAGAAACAGGCTGACGGCAACGTCCAGATGACCATGGAGCTTATGGCAAAGGCGGAGCAGAACATCACTTCGTCATCAAGTCAGAGCGCGGGTGCAAACGGCTCGAATTTCCAGGCAATGCTTAGTAATGCCGTACAGGAAAATGCACCTGATTTCGTAAAAGCAGGAAATATCGTTCTTAAGGACAACAACCAGGGCTCAATCAACCTGATTTTGCGTCCGGAGGGCTTGGGCAATGTAAAAATCTCGCTCAATCTCGACGACAAGAACCTTTCGGCTCAGATTTTGGTTCATACAAAAGAGGCAATGGATGCCTTCAAAGAAAGCATTCCGTCTCTCAAACAGGCCTTCACGGAAAGCGGCTTCGAAACAGGCAGCTTCGATTTGAACTTCTCGAACAACCAGTCAAATCAGCAGGGCTTCGCTCAGGGTGAGAATCAGAACCAGCAGCTCTTCGCCCAGAAAAGCTACGGTGAATTCGTAACACCGGGGACACTTGCTCATGAAGGAAGTGCCGATTCATCTATGGAAGGAAGCTACGCTATAAATATTGTAGCGTAAAAATAAGTTCAATTAGCAATATTCGGCGGGAGGAGCAAATCTTCCCGCTTTTTTTTTGCCTCAGCATTAGTTCAGTTGTGTCAAAATGATACATTTTTCGGAGAGGAACCTTAACAGCAAGCTAGGAGAGGGGAAAACGATAGAGAGGGTGATGAATTTCTTCTATAATATTACACCAATGCGTGAATCATTTTGCTTACAATTGGAAGTTCTTTTTCTCCGAGATTTTTGATGTCTGAAAGAAGTTCCCCTAAATTGTCTTGTTTTGTATCTTTATCGTTTGAATCCTCATAAGTAGATTTGTCTTCGGTAATTTTAAAGAATTCCTGTGGGGCAATTTTTAAATACTCACAAATCAGGAAAAAGCCCTGCATTGAAGGAAGTCGTTTCCCATTCTCAATAAGATTTATATAGTTCACATTCTGGCCAAGAGAAAGGCTCATTTCGCGGGCTGAAATATCACGTTCATTCCGAAAATTTCGCAATCTGTTTATGAAATCCTGTTTATACGATTCGATAAATGTTTCATCTGGCATATACAAACTATAAGATTTTATAATTAAAAAGTTGCAATCTGTAAGAATTTGAATTAAGATTTTATTATATCTTAAAGATTGTATCTGCAATCTTATGGAGCGTGATGACATCTATGGCTTATGAACTAACAGAAGAAAAATTAATGGGGATGTTAAACTCAGCTCTGCAAAAAGCTGGGGCAGAAGGAAAATCTCCTTTGATTGGTATCTATGGTGGAAGTGAAGAAAATCAGCGGTGGCTTTTTGAGACAGTTTTCGTTGAGAGCTTTCTGGATAATTGTGTTTTTCTGCAAAGTGAAGCAGATTTGACCGCAGCAAAACATGATGTGCTATGGACTTTTGAAGACATTACTTCTCCGAATGCGCCTTGCTTTTTCATCAATGAACTTGCGATGAACGAAGTTTTGACGCTCATACATTGGACTTTTGATAATCTTTCCGGTTCTTTGCGAAAGTCATTCGTCAAGCATCAAAAACTCGATATAGATTTAAAAGAAAAATATGCGAACACAATCATAACACAACATTGTGCGGCATCGTTCGGAATCGGCTTTATTCCTATCCCCTTTGCAGATGCACCGGCTCTAGTCCTGAATGAAATTACATTAATGGGAAGAATTCTGGATGTTTATGGTCTGGCTGATGTTCAGATGGTTTTAAAAACAATAGGGGGTTCAACGCTTATTGGAAATCTGCTTACGATGCTCGGAAAAGGTTTGGTCGGCAGACTTCTAAAATTCATTCCTGTACTTGGTTCTGTTGTTGGTGGAATCATAAACGGAACAACTGCGACTACCGTAACGCTTGCGTTTGGAAAATCTGTTTCAAAAGTCGTTAAGCAGTTGTGCAAATCTGCGATAGAAAAGAATCTTTCAGAATTTGAATATGTTGCAAAGAATTTCTCTTCGGCTGTAGCAGGCACGGCTGTCGCTTGTGTTGAGTCCGGAATGGCAACGGCGGAAGATTACGAAAAATCCTTTGACAGTACGGAACTGACCATTGCTGATTTTGAAAAGCACATTCAGAGAGGCAATGAACTTTTCCAGAAATTCCTAGACAAGAACGCCGAACTCGACAATGAGTTTGACGAGCATGTTCAGGATGGTGAAAAGAAGTCCGGCAATATGTGGGATGCGATAAATAAAATTTAAAAATACGATGGTTGAGCATAGTCGAAACCACAAATTCAGGAGAAATAAAATGGCTTATGAAATGACAGACGAAGAACGACAGGAATATGATGTCGTTATAGATGAAACAGTTGAAGAATCAAAAGAAAATCCTTCACGGCTCATGCAGATTGCGACTGATGCGACAAGATTTCTTTCTGTTGCGAGCAATACTGTTGAGCAGGTGAAAGAATCGGGATTTTTCCAGCGTCTTAGAGATTTGCTTCCGAGCAATAAGAACAAGGCACAGATGAATGAATTGCAGACCTCTGTTAGTAATCTTGCAGTAACACAGAATGAAATCCGGGAAATGCAGAAGCTTTCATGGCGAATGTTGGAACAACTGAATGAGAGGAATCTTCTTACAGCAGACGCATTGATTACAGTGAAGAATAATCTAAACTCTCTTGTTGTCGAACAGAACGAGGTCAAAACCGCGATTGCTACAATGGCGGAAAGGATTGCGGATAGATTCAAAAAGATGGATGAGAGAATTTCTAATGTTGAGAAGGCGCAACAATTAAACACCTGGGTTTCTGGAATAGAAGTTGATGATTATTATGAGGATTTACCACCAACAATTCGCTTTTTGAAAATTGTAAAAGATTTCTATGAGCGGAAAAAATCAAATTACTCTCGTGACGAACTGATTCTTCTCAGAAAGGCAATAAAAGATTCTGGCATCGATTTTAAAAAGGAAATATCGCTTGGTGACATAACCGATTCTCTAATTGAAGAACTGCAAACTTTTGACGAGGGAGAATATCTAAAGATTACAAAAATCATTCTTCCTGATAATGCGACAATTTCGAATCAGGAATTATCGAATATACTCGCCGTTCCAAGTTTTGTAACAATTTGCATGTTGCCTGAAAGCAAAAAACGGCTTGAACCAATTACAGAAGCATTAAAAGACCAGCTTCAGTGCGATGAGGTTACTGCCCTGAAAAAAGCTGTACGAACCGACATAAAAAAACACAATGGAATTGATATGTCCGCAAAAATGCCTCTGGCAGATTTAGGAATTGAACTGATTTCATGCTATTCAGCGATTCCGAATCTTGTGGAAGCGTACAAGAAAACAGAAAGTGAGAAATTGAAGAAGAAAGTAAGACTTTGCCCTAAGTGTAAGACTGAACTTTCGGTGACAGCTACTTTCTGCCCAGAGTGCGGAAATAGAGTATAAGGTAATGGAGGAAGATGGAATATGCCTACAATAAATTATGATGATTTGGAAAAAGTAGATACGCAGATATTGCTTACAGAAGAATCAAAAAGTCACGATTCACGTTTGCAAGTTGAACTTGGTAAACGATATTACCGTGCGGATGGTGTGGACTTTGATGCAAATAAAACTGTTGAATTTTATAAAGCAGCTGCAAATCAGGAAAATGATGAAGCCCAAATATTTTTAGGTAATTTAGCAAGAGCGACAAATGATTATGAAGAAGCTTTGAAATATTTTGAGAAAGCAGCAAGTCTTGGAAACGATAAGGCCCAATATATACTTGGTGAAATGTATGAGCATGGGGAAGGAACAGCAAGTAACCAGGATAATGCAATTGAGTTATATCAAAAGGCTGCTAAAAGTGGAAATTTTCTTGCACAGGAAAAACTAAAAAACTGGAATCTTAGTTGGTAAAGGAGTTGTCAAAATGAAAATCTGTACGAAATGTAACAAGAAATGGCCGAAGGGGAAATTCTGTGAAGACTGTGGTGGACCGCTGAAAGATGAAGTTCAAGAATTGCTCTGTCCGAGTTGCAAAACAAAACTCAATGCAGGTGCAAAATTCTGTCCTGAGTGCGGTGCTGAAGTCGATACAACTGATGAGTCTTCTTCAAATGACCTCGTTTCACTTGGCTACAATGGAATAAAACAGTGCCCTGTTTGTAAAACATACTTTTCTGCTACAAAAATGACTTGCCCCAAATGTGATATGACATGTGGAGAATCAACCATAAACAATGCCCTTTACAAAGAAGCTGCAAAAAATGGCGATACAAAGGCAGTGGCCTATCTCAAAAAATGTGCTGAAATTCAAAGAAAGAGAGAAGCGGAAGAAAAAGCCGCAATAGAGGCTGAAGAAAAAGAACTATTGGAAGCTGAAAGATTGGCAGATGAAAATGGTGAAAATGATTACTACGAAGCCTTACATTTGATGTATTCGGAAAATGCCGATGAAGCAGATTTTCCGAGAGCATTTGAATTGTTCAAAGAATCGGCAGATAAAGGTTATGGAAAATCGTTTTTTTGGCTCGCAAGGTGTTATGATTATGGAAATGGCTGCGAAATGAACGATGGCTATGCCGTTTATTGGTATAAAAAAGCAGTTGAATATGATAAGGACCCGTACGCTATGGCTGATTTAGGAGAAAAGTACTTGTATGGCAATGGTATCACAAAGGATGAGCACAAAGCGTTTGAATTATTCAAACAATCTGCTGCATCTTCTAAAAATGTAGCTAAGGGGCAGTTTTATCTTGGTTGGTGCAGTATCAACGGTGTTGGGTGCGAAGAAAATCAAAATCGAGCTTATCAGAATTTTCATTTGGCTGTAAAAAATGACTATGGAAATTCTGCAAAACTGTGGTTAGGAAGATGTTACGAAAATGGTTGGGGAACAAATCAGAATCCACAGAAAGCATTTCAATTTTATTATGAACTTGCACAAGATGGTGATATTTGGGGAGTTTATGAATCTGGCTTGTGTCTATGCTATGGATTTGGAACAGAACAAAATATTGAGCTAGGTATGGATTTAATAAAGCAAGCGGCAGATTCAGGAGAATGTGAGGCAGCGGTGGAAGCTTTGAATGAAATAAAATCTCAGCAATTTAAGGAAGGAATGGATGCATTTATGACAGGAGCCACATTTGGGTTGTGGAAACTGGGAAAGCATTTGTTAGGAAAATAACGCTTTAAGGAAGAACTATGGCAACAAAACAAAACTTTTTCTTTCTTATTTTGAAGAAAGTATTTAATTTCTTTATGAATAAAAGTTTAAATAACGAGGATATTTCAAGTGTACTTGTTCTACAAATTACCAAGTCAGTTTTGAAACAACAGATAATTTTTTTTGAAGAATACATAAAGTTTTCAAAAAAGATGCTTCATGAATATGAACAAAAGATACAAGATGATTACCAAAAAAATAGTCAAAAAGATGTTGTTGAAGAAAAAGACATGATAAGTGATGATTTTTATAACAAAGAAATTTATAAAAAGACATCGTTTGAAATGGTAATTATAGCTAATTATCGACTCTGCGAATTGACTCTAAAAAAACTATTATGTACTAAACTCAAAGAAAACGAAATTATGGGTTTAAATTTTCATGGACTCAAGAAGAAGTTTAAGCCTATGCTGAATCTTGGACTGATTGAAAATTATACAGATGTCAATGAACTTCGCTTGTTAAATAATTGTATAAAACACAATGGTAAAGTTAGTCGGAAATTATCTAATATAACAAGAAACAAGCCTCGACATTGGATTCAAGATGACGAGATATTTATTGATGAAAACATAATTGATAGAATGTACAAGGCTTCTGAAAAATTCTTGTTAGATGTAATTTAGCAATTTAGCTTTGAATAAAGGACTACCCCCCCCCATGCCCCGCCGACCGCTAAAAAAAGGAGATGTGATTTTCGCGCAAGATGTTCTCTACCGTCATTACGGCATTTACGAGGGCGACGGCAAGGTTATTGATTTTTCTGCCTCGAAGGGGCATGAGACCGATGCGAACGACGCCTGTATCCGCGAGAAAAGTCTTTCTGCGTTTGCAAACGGCAGACCTTTGGCTATCGATGGCACTGTTGAAGAGAATTTCAGCCCGAATGAGACTGTCCGGCGTGCTCGCTCTCAGATTGGCAAGAAAAAAGGCGAATACAACCTGGCCACGAACAACTGTGAGCATTTTGCCCGCGAGTGCAAGTCTGGGAAGAGCGAGTCAAAGCAGGTTCAGAAAGTCGTTACAGGTGCAGTCGCTGCGATCGGCGTTCTTGCAGCAACCACGGTGGCGATTGCAATTGCCAAGAAAAATGGGGAACACAAGGAGTCCTAATGCTTTTCTTCACTCGTTCGCTTCTTTCCCAGTTTTCTGCCATCACTGACAAGACCGCCGCTCAGCGTTTTCTTGACGAGCACTGGCATCTGTACGAGGACGGACGACGCTATCAGCGAGACTCCGAGGCAGCCCTTAACCGTGGCGTGGGAAAATTTGAGCGGATGGGGGCTGTTCATCTTCCGCATAATGACTTGAACCGTGAGAAGTATGGGAATTCTTTCGTCCTTCGCTACATCAAGCATGGCGGAAAGGTGTTTTCGGTGTATGCGGCAAATTTTGAGTATCTTGTGGCGTTCACGCTGCCGTTTGAGATTCTGAAAGAAAGCCGTAACGCTCATTTTGGCTGGGCAACGAGTCTGCTTCTTTCGGACGAGCGGTATTGGGCGAACATGAGCGAGTGCGACAAGATTTACATGAGGCGTTTTCACAATCCGCCCTACGATACCGTGTGGCATCATGATGTCGATAACACGATTCGACTTGTCCGTTGCGGCGACCCCAACCAGCAGAGGGGAAGCGACAAATATGTAGGAAAGAACATCGTTCACGCCGGCGGAATCAGCGTGTGGCGTGAGATTTATAAGGAATGGGTGAATTAGCGGTCATCGAGCCTGTCGAAATGACATGAAACGACATAAAAGGAGGAATTTTTATGGAAACAAGGACTTTTGAGTGTGCAAGATGCCACAAGCGGGCACGCTCATCGATTCAGCTTGTCATGCCGTGTCCGGCGGGGTGCGGTACGATGCAGAATGCCAACATTAATCTTGCACTAAGTTCTATCTATGACCATGATGAAGAGAAAATCCTGCGTGAAGTGGAATACATTCAAGAAAACGCTGATGTGGAGCTTGAAGAAGTCACGCAGGAAATGATAGAGGAATATGCCAAAGAGCAAGAATTGCCTATAGGACCAAACCCGGAAATTCTCACTCTGCTTGATTCATACTGTAGTGAACTCCATGAACGAGGTGACTATGTAAAAAGCCTCCCTTATCTGCAAAATCTCTATGACCTCACTGGTGCCCCGGAAATTAAGAAAATCATAAAAGAGATAAAAAGCGGAAAATTGAAGGGGGGAAAATGAGCCGGTAGTTACTGAGCCTGTCGAGACATCAAAACCACAATAAACTGTAAATTGGAGGATTGAATTATGGATAAAGAACTTGAAAACTTGATTGATAGAAAATTTGAGGAATTAAAGAAGTACATCGACCGCAAATTTGAGGTTTGCCAGAGCCTGATTGAAGCAACCGAAGCAAAAATGGATGCAATTTCTCATCTTCAGGAAGCCTTAGACGATTTGGACGAGGCTGATGAAGATGAGGTGTTTAATAAGAAGCATGAAAAGCCGTTTGAAAACAGGCTTGCTAAAGAATGCTTCATACCGTTCGATGGAGAATTTGAGTTCGTTTATAACGACGGTGACAAAGTTGGCGAACATTCAACACTTCTGCGTTATGAAGAAAATGGCATCA
>CACZYY010000074.1 GCA_902785455.1 uncultured Spirochaetaceae bacterium | reverse complement strand
GCAGAGGCTGTTATCGCTAACGTTAACAAAGAGCTCGGAACATCACTCAAGTTCCAGATTGGTTCTATGATCGAGTTCCCACGCGCTGCTGCTACAGCTGACAAGATTGCTGAGTACGCTGACTTCTTCTCATTCGGTACAAACGACCTTACTCAGACAACATTCGGCTTCAGCCGTGACGACTACTCTAAGTTCATCGATTCTTACTTGGATCAGAAGGTTCTCCTCCAGGATCCATTCAAGACTTTGGACGAAGACGGCGTAGGAGTTATGATCGGCCTCGCAGAAGAGAAGGGACGTGCAGTTAAGGCTGACCTCCACCTCGGAATCTGTGGTGAGCACGGTGGTGATCCAGCTTCTATCGAGCTCTGCTACAAACTCGGCTTGAACTACGTTTCTTGTTCACCGTTCCGCGTACCAGCAGCACGACTCGCTGGTGCTCAGGCAGTTATCAAGTCTAACAAATAGTTTTCTGGCGGACACGCTTTGCGTGCCGTCAAAAACGCTTAAACCCTTGATTTGCTGACGCAAACAAGGGAAACCAGATTCGACGCGACATTTCTTCGGAAAGCGCGTCAATCCATAGGGAAAAACGAAATGCACTTCCCGATTTTGGGAAGTGCATTTTTTTTGTTGGCATTTTTTATGAAAGCAGACTATAAATCATCAGACAAAAGTTCTGCAAGATAATAAACTATTGCACATTCATTTTCCTGCCAGATTCTAAGGCTTCGGTCTACGGCACACACAAGATAACCTTTGATTTTATCCTTTTTGCGTATTCGTGAAATTAAAACAGATTCAAAACCGTTTTGTGAAAGCACCTTGTAGAATTTTGGAGAATGTTTTTTGATTAAATCCAGAGAGCCTTGTGAGAACAAATCGTCTTCCATGATGTTTTGCAAGTCGGATGCGTCTCCGTTGAAGTTTTTGTCCAAAACTGCATGAATATCACCGTCTGAAGTGACATAATAAAAATCTGTTATTTGTAATGTTTCTGCAAGCAGCGGCATGACTTTTTTGAGCTTGTTCTCAAATCCTGTTTCAGATTCTATGCCGGTTCGCAATTTGTACATGCTCTTGAATATTCCGCTTTTGGCTATTTTACGGATTTCAACATACTTATGCTTTTCTTCTTCATAAACTTTATAGCAGTTGCGCCCCATGTTCTTGCCGAGATAGAGCATTTTATCAATCAGGCCGAACAAATGGGAAAAATTGTCAGAATCTTCCGGGAATGATGCACAGCCAGAAGTTCCAGTGACAAAGGCTGCTCCATTTTCAAAGAAAATTTCTTTTCTTAAAGTTTTTGACTTGCCATAAAGATTTTCGAAAAAATCGGTTTTCTCTTTTATTGTGATATTTTTAAGGTCTATCAGCAGAAGTTCGTCGCCGCCAAACCTTCCTGCAAGTGCAAAGCCGTCTGTGAACTCTGCGAGACTTTTTGAAACCATTGCCAGAACTTTGTCTCCGGCTGTGTGACCGTAGGTGTCGTTTATAAATTTGAAATTGTCGAGGTCGATGATTGTAAAGGTGAAAGGTGTTTTGCTTGCAATAAGAGAACGGACGAATTTCATGGCATATGAACGGCTTAAAATCCCAGTGAGCGGATCGAGAATTTCCGACAGGCTTATTTCATCAACTATCTTGTCAAAAAAACTGTATTTTCTAAGTTTGTCGATTGTATAAAGAACTTGTGAACCGTCATTTTTTTCTTTTCGGCGGATTACATCGGTTATATCGACGAAACTTCCGACAAGACCGACGATTTCATCTCCGTTGTACAGCGGCCGTTTTGAAGCAATAATATCTCGTTCTTCGCCACGGATGAAACATTTCCCTTGCACTTTGTATGTAGTTTTACCCGACAAAACGCGCAGTTCATCCTGCATATAGGGATCCGGGTCGGAATGCCAGCCCATTTCCTCATCGTTTTTGCCAATCAAGACATCTGCAGATTTGAATCCGTAATAATCTAGGAAAGCCTGATTTACACCAAGGAAGCGTCTGTTTTTATCTTTCCAGAATACGCAGTCCTGTGAAGTATTAATAATGCTGTCAAATAAATCTACTGTCATTTCCATTGTTGCTCAACCTTTAAATAATTATAAAATATAAAGGCTTATTCTTCAAGAAAATATTTGAGACAGGACAGGGTAAACGCATTATAGCCGTTTTCACGACTGGAAGCCATTTTTAACAGGCAATATTTTATAATGCGTTTGCCCTGTGAGACAGGATTTATTTGCGCAGTTTTTTATTTGTTTGTTGCCTTGATAATCTCGTTTACGTTGCTGATGATTGCCTTTGCGATTGCAGGTTTGTTCATCGTGTAGATGTGGATTCCGCGCACGCCGTTTGAGATCAAGTCGATAATCTGGTCGGTAGCGTAAGCGATTCCTGCCTGCATCATGGCTTCCGGACTGTTACGGAATCTGTCGCAGATTGCGAGCAGTTTTCGCGGAATATAAGCATTTGACAAATCGACCATGCGGCTTACCTGATTGGCATTTGTGATCGGCATGATTCCGGCCAAAACAGGAACGTGAATCCCTGCTGACTGGAGCCTGTACAGGAATGAATAAAGCATGTCGTTATCGAAGAACATCTGTGTAGTCAGAAAATCTACGCCTGCATCAACTTTGTGCTTGAGATTTTCGATATCGGTTTCACGGCTCGTGCTTTCCGGGTGTCCTTCCGGGTAGCAGGCTCCACCTACGCAGAATCCTTCCTTTTTAAGAAGACTCACCAAATCCGAAGCGTGTACAAATCCTGATGGAAAAACATTTTCGTCTTCGGCTGCATCTTTTGGAAAGTCGCCTCGGAGTGCAAGAACATTAGAAATATTTTTTTCTTTGAGATTTGAGATGATGTTATTCAATGCTTCTGTTGTTGAGCGGACGCAGGTGAGATGGGCGAGGGCTGCCGTTCCCTGATTTTCGATTGCCTGTGCGATGTCGGCTGTGTAACCCTGAGTTGTGCCGCCAGCCCCGAATGTAACGCTGATAAAATCCGGATTGAGAGATGTAAGCTCAACGGCTGTTTTTTTGATTGATTCAAGTGCTTCTAATTTTTTTGGTGGAAAAACTTCAAAAGAGAGGGAAACTTTTTTGCTATTCAGAATGTCTACAATTTTCATAGGTTGAATTATAGCAAATTTAAAGGGGGAAGTCTCCCCCTCGACTACAAAGCTCCGCTTTTCCGCTACCCCCTCTGCGGACTCAATCGCCGTCCGCAACACCTGCTAAAATCTTCCTTATCTTCGCATCATCGAGCTTGATAAAGAGATTTTTTTCGTTTGTGGGTAAAACTGTACCTTTGGGTGCATTTTTGGCTCGGCGCAAGTGCTTTACCTGAGTATAATACAAATCTGCGCTTCCATTTTTGCGAGCTTTTGAGAAATAAACGGCCAGATTTCCTGCCGCAAGCAGAATTTCGAGCGGAACGGTCTTTCCGGGCCTATTCTTGATAAAAACATAACCGCCGTGATAATCGCGCACATGGAGCCACATATCCGCGCCTTTGACCGTGTGACGAAGCAAATCGTCGTTTTCGGTGGCATCCCGGCCGACGATGATTTGCCAGCCGTCAATCAAAAAGTCCAGTCCTGGATGAGATTTCTTTTCCTGCTGTTTTGGTTTTTGCGTCTTTCGCAAGACTTGTTCGAGCTTGATAGGATTTTTTTCGGATACAATCTCTTTATATTGCTTTTCGAGCGCGGCGAGTTCTTTTTCGGCGGATTCAATGTCAAAATCAAGATTTTCCATGCCGCTCGTCTGTTTTTTGTAAGTCTCGTAGTATGATGCTGCGTTTTCCTGTGCGGATTTTTTGGGATCAATTTTAATGCTGATTTTTTTGCCTGTCTCAAAATCTTCACATTCCAGGAAGTTGGATTTGCCGTCAATCTGATAGCCGTAAGCAAGAATCAAATCACCCTGATGCTTGTATTGGCCTGCATTTTTGAATGTTTCACGTTTTTCTTTGAGACGGGTGAGGGAGGCGGCGAGTTTGCTCCTGTGAGACTCATACCATTTTTCGGCCTGCTCCAAAAGTGATTCAAGAGAAGTGTTTGCTGCATTTTCAGAATAATACAAATCCACTTTCTGATTGAAAGAGAGGCTTGGATATTCTGGATTTCTGGCAGCATAATCTGCGCAAAGCTCCTCAAACTCACGTACTGGAAATTTTTCTGTGAGGGTACGGAGCTGTTCTTCTGAAAGTGATTTTTGTTCAGGAAGCTCAAGTTTTTCGCCAGTTTTCTCACCTTTGGCCGGACGGCGATAAAATGAATCAAGAATAACGTCGTCTTTGTCGCACAGGAAAATATTACCCGCGTTTGACCACAATCTGATATAAAGCGTAAAAAACTCGTCCTCATCATCGTTCTGAAGCGATTTTGCTTTTTTGGCTGCGTGCTGCTGTGCTTGTGGCATGACATAAATTGCACCTGCTTTTTCAAGCTCGATTTTGATTATCCGTTCTTTTTCAATCTGAGAGCAGGAGAGAATCCGCGCGCCCTTTATTTTGGATTTGAGCATTTCGTTGAAGCGGAGAGGCTTTTCGTTTTTGGTGATTTTTCGCCTTGTCTCGCAAATTCGACATTCACCTGCTGCAAGAGAGATAAAAACTGTTTTGGGAAGCCCCGGTTTGTAAGTGTAGATAGCGATTGAATTAAAATTCGGCTGGACGACTTCCTGAACGAAGCCGCCTGCCAAATCAAGTTCGGAGAGAATTAAATCAATTTCGTTGCAATTCAGGCTCATTTACGAAATCCTGCTGAGACAGGTTTAGTTCTCGTATGAATTAGGCTGCTTGAGCGAACCTGGAACAACCGTTTGCGCATTGAGAGCGGCACAATGTGAGCCGGCTTTGAGTGCGTTTTCGATATTTTTGTTCAAAAGATAGTCGTGCAAGAAGCCTGCAGAGAATGTGTCACCGCAAGCAGTTGTATTTATAACTTTGTCAACCTTTTCGATTGGCAAACGATAGAATTTGCCCTTTTCTGCAGCAAAAATATCTTTGCAATCTCGTGTGACAACAATGATGTTCTGGAATTCTTCGCTCTTCTTTGAGATTGCAGAAGCGAGTTCTTCTTCGCTCAAAAGCAATCCGCCGAAAGTCTGGCAGAATTCTTCTTCGTTGATTTTGATAATCTCAGGTTTGCAAACTTTGAGTGTGCCGAGCAAATCTTCGCCACGGAAATCAGCAAGAATGAGCTTGCCTGCTTTGTGTGCTACTTCGCAGATACGGGCACAAATATTTGCTGACCAGTTATGTGGACGGCTGCCGGCGAACAAAAGTGCGTCAAAGGAAACCATGTATTTGCGTACGAATTCGAGAAGCTTAAGCTCTGCCTCGGCACCAGCAATATGAGCAGGATTGTGTGCTTCGTCAGTGACTACCTCGGTTGTTGTTCCTTTTGATGTGTCCAAGAGGGTCCAGCATTCGCGTGTGTTGCCTTCGATGTAGATTGGAGTGACATACAAATCACAGTCATTTGATGCGAGCACCATAAATCGTTCTGCATTTGCATTTCCGACAGGACAGAGTGCAACAGAACTTCCTGGTTCGAGCTGATTGAGGACACGTGCTGCATTTAAGGCTTTGCCGCTTGCATCTTCACGCCAATTCTGTGAACGGTTGATGTTTTCAACAGAAAATGAATCGAAACAAACTGTGCGCTGGATGGTAGCGCTCAAACATACGCAAAGAATTTTCATAACATTTAATATTACATAATCTTGCGTAAATTTTCAATATTAATTTTGAGAAAGCAGTTTATATAAAATATTGTAAAGAGTTTTGGCTTCTTCTTGTGAAATGTTAAGGCAGTTCCCCATCTGAGCCGGAACAAAAACGGCCTCTTTCTGCAAGTCCATTCCTTTTTGGGTGATTTCGATTGTCACAACCCGCTCGTCCCCTTTTTGCCGAGTGCGCGTGAGAAGTTGTTTTTCTTCCATTGATTTTAGGAGCGGAGAAAGCGTGCCCGTGTCGAGATAAAGTTTTTTGCCAAGCTCGCCAACGTTAAGTGATTTATGCTCCCACATGACCATCATCACAATATACTGTGTGTAAGTCAGTCCGATTTTTTTGAGAAGGGGAGTGTATTTTCGTAAAATTTCCCGGCTTGCCGCATAAAGTGGAAAGCAAAGTTGGTTTTCAAGTTTCAAGCAATCGAAGTCTTCCATTTTTTCTCCATATAAGTTTGTGCAGTATTAATCTGATACATCAAAATCAAATTGCGCCTGAATATCGTAGTCTGGATATGCCTCACGAACGTCATCAAGCACATGGTTGTACATTGTTTTCATATTTGGTGAATCAAACGACACGACCAAATCAAAGCGCATGATTTTTTCAATTTCATTGATGTAGAAACCATGCATCTGAATGATATCTTTGTGCTCATGTACGATTTTGTTTACGTTCGAGCGTATTTCTGCCGCTGAGTTATGCTTAGTGTTAACACTGTAAACGCCAACTGCTGTCATTGAGACGTTGTGCTTGTGATAAATCTCGCTTGTGATTTTACGTGTTACGGTGTCGATTTTGTCCGCTGTCCATGTATCAGGCACTTCGATGTGAATTGAGCCGAGGTGCTTGTCCGGGCCGTAGTTGTTCAGAACGAGGTCGTATGCCCCGCGGATTTCCGGGTCTACCGTTAAAACCGTCTTTTTGATTGCATGTGCCATTTTTGCATCAATGCGCTCGCCAAGAATCTTGCTCAGGGTTTCCTGTAGGGTTTCGTAGCCGGCCTTAATGATTGCAAGTGAAATCAGGATGCCGAGATAAGCTTCAAGTGAAAAGCCGAAAATCAGGAATACGGCCGCCGCAAGCAAAGTTGAAGCCGCAATGACTGAATCCATGAGGGCGTCTTTTCCGCTGGCAACCAGTGAATCAGAGTTTACCTTCTTGCCTGTTGATTTAACATAAAGACCGAGGCTGATTTTTACAATGACTGCCATGCCAACAACAATCAGTGTGACAGGTTTGTAATCTGGTGTACTCGGTTCAAAGAATTTTTTGACCGACTCAATCAAAGCCGTGAGACCCGCATACATGATGATGATTGAAATCACCAGTGCGGAAATGTATTCTGACCGGCCGTGACCGAAGGGATGCTGTTTGTCGGCCGGTTTACTGGCAAGCTTCATTCCGATAATCGTAACTACCGAAGAAAGGGCGTCAGTAAGATTGTTGACCGCATCCAAAATGATTGCGATTGAGTTTGAAAGGAACCCTACTGTCGCCTTAAAAGCTGCCAGAGCGATATTTGCTAAAATTCCGAGAATACTCGTGCGAATTATTGTCTTTTCACGGTTTTGCTGCATAAAAACCTCTTGGTCTTATTATGCACCTTTTTTTAGATTTCGGATATAGTCTACCGCACTTAATCCTGCAACTCCGCCCTCATAAACGGCCTTGCATACCTGAAGAAGTCCGCCGTTTGCGTTTCCGCATGAGAAGATTCCAGGGGCGTTTGTCGCCATTTTTTCGTTTGTGGCAATTGAGTCGCCATTAAGCATGAGGCCCAGTTTTTTTGCAAAGTCAGCGGCTCCGGCTGAACCCAGTGCTACGAAAATGCCGTCAGCTGTAAGGTTTTCGCCGTCAGCAAAAATCAGGCCGCCGACTTTTGTATTTTCTGCATTCGGAATGATTTTCGAAACCTTGCGGCTGTCAATTTTGATTTTTGCTGCAAGTTCCGGAGTCTTTTCCAATTCTTTTCGAACTTCGACATCATCTTTGCCGTCCGTGAGGATTGTTACGCTGTCGGCAAGGTGGGCAAGGTGACTTGCTTCTTCAACTGCGAATGTACCGTTGCCGATTACGGCCACTGTCTTTTTGCGGTAGAAGAATCCGTCGCAAATTGCACAGTATGAAACGCCCTTACCCTCAAAATCGACGATTCCCTCGATTGGTGGGCGGAGTTTTTTGTTTCCTGTGGCAAGAATCACGCTCGGAGCAGAATACTCAATTCCGCCTGCTTTTACGGAATACTGGGCCTTTGGTGGGGGTGCAATCATTTCGATATGAGTGACTTCAGCCTGAATCACCTCAATACCGAGATTTTTAGCCTGTGTGATACCGTTTGCATACAAATCCGGGCCAGTGATGCCTTCCGGGAAGCCGTAATAGTTATCAATTTTGTGTGCCTTTTCGAGCTGGCTTTCTCCCGAATAAATTACGGCTACATTGAGATTTGCGCGTTTTCCATAGAGGGCTGCCGAAATGCCGGCTGGTCCTGCTCCGATTATGATCATATCATAGTTCATAATTTGCCCCCATTCTTGAATTAAAGTTTACAACAAAGCCTCGATTTTTTCTGCGATTTTATTTGGCTCGACCGTAGATTCAAATCTTTCGATTACATTTCCTTCGCGATCAACCAGGAATTTCGTAAAGTTCCATTTGATGCTCGGTGTGTTTTTGTAGTCCGGGTCAGATTTACCGATGAAAAGACTCATGAAAGCACCTTTTGCGCCTGTGAAGCCTGCAAAACCTTTCTGGCTTTTGAGGTATGTGTAAAGCGGAATCTCATTCTCGCCGTTGACTTCGATTTTTTTGAAGTTGTCGAAACTTGTGTGGTACTTCATCTGGCAGAACTCGTGAATTCCTTCATCATCTTCTGGAGCCTGATGACCAAACTGGTCGCATGGGAAGTCGAGAATTTCCAAGCCTTTCTCGTGATATTTCTGCCACAATTCTTCAAGACCTTTGTACTGCGGAGTGAAGCCACAGCCTGTCGCAGTGTTAACAATCAAAAGAACTTTGCCTTTGAAATCTGCCATTGAAACTTCGTTTCCCTTTCTGTCCAAAACTGTGTAATCATAAATTGCCATATTGACCTCCAATTCTCGTCGGTAGAATTGTATTGTATACAATCTAACTGTGTTAAATATATTGTATCCAACATAATTTGTCAAGAGATAAAATAAAAAAAATCCCGCCATTTTTGTGAAGGCGGGAAGTGGCTTTATAAGGATTATTAGACTTTGAACAAATCAATCTGGGTGCCAATCTTACCGATTGCTTCCTGAACTTGACTTGAAATATCAGCCAGAGCCGCACCTGTTTCGTTGATTTTTCGTGCACCAGATGACATTTCATCCATGCTGCCCTTCATTTCGAGAGTTGCAGCCTGAAGGTGCTGAACTTCCTGAAGAATCATCTTGTTTCCGTTTGACATTTCGACAGATGCCGCACGGACTTCCTCTGTGCTGTCGTTCATAGTTTTGAGCGCGCCAGTAATCTGCTGAGAACCCTGATTCTGCTCTTCCATAGCGGCCTTAATCTGCATAACGAGCTGGTCAGTTTCCTGGATTTTTTGTGATACAACTCCGAATGAGCGGCTTGACTCGTTTGAAGCTGCAACGACTTCGTTAATCTGAGCTTTGATTTTGTTGAGCTGCTCTCCGATAGTTTTTGACTGTGCAGATGAAGTTTCTGAAAGCTTACGGATTTCGTCTGCAACGACTGCGAAGCCTTTGCCTGCCTCACCTGCGTGAGCCGCCTCAATTGCCGCGTTCATAGCAAGCAAGTTTGTCTGTTCTGCAATGCTTGAAATTGCGGTGTTTGCATCCTGAAGCATTTCGCTCTGCGTTTCTATCTGCAGGATTCGTTCATTGACATCGTTCTGCATTTTGAAACCAGTGTTTGCATTGCTCTGGAGCTCTTCGAAAGATGAAGCCATTTTTTCGACAGAATTGTTTACTGAAGAAATGTTTCCGATCATCTGTTCGACTGCCGCACTAGCCTGGCTTACGCCCGAAGACTGATGCTCAATCATCTGGTTCAAAGATTCGATATTTGCAGAAATCTCATCAACTGCACCCGCTGTCTGCTGAACGCTTCCGCTCTGGTTGTTGATTTGATGAGAAATGCTTTCGATATTTGAGATAATCTGTGTGATAGAACTTGCAGTGTCCTGAGTACTTGCTGACATACTTTCGCCAGAAGTGCTGAGCTCGTCTTTTGATTTTTTTGTTTCACCGATAATCTGCTGCAATTTGTCACAGAATGCGTTGAAGTTGATAACCAAATCACCGATTTCGTCAAGGACGCGGAGTGTAACGCGCTTGGTAAGGTCAGCCTCGCCAGTTGCCATTTCTTTGAGCTGCTTACTGACGTTTGCAATACGCCACATGAGCCAGCGGATGAAGAGGTAGCTGAGGAACATAAGAAGAAGTGCAATCAAAATTTGTACAGGAACGACAATTTTGAGCGTCATGTATTTTATTGCCTCAACTTCTTCGAGTGATTTTGCAATGAAAAGCATACCGGTGATTTTACCGTCATCATTTTTAAGTGGTGAGTAGACAGAGATATAATCTTTGCCCTTGATTTTGTTGCGGCCCTTGTAGTTTTCGCCCTTTACGAGAACCTTGTCTGAGATTTCATTGTTTGCGAGAGGAGTACCTTCAACTCCAGGAATTGTTGATTTTACACGTATGTCATTTGAAAAAATTGTACATTCAACATCATATGAAACCTGCATGAGATTGAGAAAATCCGTAGTGGCCAGACTGTAAGCAAAAACTGCCGCCGAAACAACCCGGCCGTCAACTTTGACAGGATATGCATAGATTGCACTGTAAGGATAGCCAGGAATTTCCTCGAAGGAATATGCTGGCGAACCAGAAAGTGCCTTTGAAACGGCATAACTCGATGAAATATTTTTGCCTTTTTCGAAACCGTCTTTACCACCAAGAGTAACAATACCATTTGAATCAACAAAAGCCATGAAGTCATAATCAAGAATGTCTGTGTATGTGTTGACTAGCTCGTTGAAAAATTCATCGTCTCCAGTGGCATAGGCATTTGAAATATCATTGCGGTTTGCAGTTATTGCGGCACAATTCTTTAATGTATCAACCCAGTCCTGCATTATGTGCAATGCACCGTCGGCGGAATGAAGGAGCTGAACTTCGGTTGCCTGAACTTGTTTTTTGTCAAAAACTGTGAGACTGAGTGTAGCGACAATGAAAGAGCTGAGAACAATAACACCGCCAATTAAGGCGATAAGTTTGGTTTTGATTTGAATATCTCTCGCATTGGGATCTACAGGTTTGTTGTTTTCAATTTTACCAGCCATAAATATTCTCCTGATGTTTATATACTTTCTCTACTATTATTGCTCTAAATAAGAAAAAAGTAAACTGAAAAATGTCTGATAGAAAGATTGAAAAATGAGAAGAGTGGAAGAAATTGCTGCCCAATAAGTTCTATATATATGGCTAGTAAGTCTGTTTAAATGACCCTATGCACTATATATAGTAGTTTCACTAGTCTTAAAAACCGTGATTTGATTTTTTGGGCAGCTAAAAAATTTTTTTAGTTCTTAGGGAATTTTGCCTTGAACTCTTCCAAAACCTTGTCTGGAGAGCCTTTTGCGTCGATGTCTACGAGATTACCTTTGCCCTTGTAGAAATCGATGAGCGGAGCTGTTGACTCGCGGTAAACCTCAAGACGATGTTTGATTGACTCTGGCTTGTCGTCGTCGCGTGTGTACAATTCGCCGCCACATTTGTCACATTTGCCTTCTGTTTTTGGCTTGTTGTTTACGACATGGTACATCTGACCGCAGTCTTTGCAACAGATTCGTCCGCCAAGTCGCTCTACAACGGCGTTGTCCTCAATGTCGAAATTAACTGCCGCGTCGATTTTGGCGAATGTTGCCAATGCTTCTGCCTGTGGGATTGTGCGTGGAAATCCGTCGAGGATGTAGCCGTTCTTTGTGTCGTCTTTTGAAAGACGGTCTTTTACAAGGCCGATTGTGATTTCATCGCTGACCAGACCGCCTGCATCGATGATAGCCTTTGCTTTTTTGCCAAGCTCAGTGCCGTTTTTGATATTCTCGCGGAAAATGTCGCCTGTAGAAATGTGAGGAATTGCATAAGCGACTGCAACTTCCTTTGCAAGTGTGCCTTTTCCAGCTCCCGGTGGTCCCAAGAAAATAAAATTCATGTTTAGCTCCTTTTTGATTGTCGAGTTAAAATTAATAAACAATTTTATCACAGAATTGGTAATAAGGAAACAGAGAAAACTACGTTTTAAGTTTTCAATTTTGCATTTTCAATCTTCAAAAATTCAATTTCCGTGTTCCAGTTGAAAAGCGTTTTCTGGGCGGCGGTTACGAGAAGATTTTTGATTCGCTCCAGGTCTTCGTTGCCGACTGCGGAAGAAAGAGCCGTGCCGTATGCTGAATTCTCTGAGTCGAACCACTTGCTGATTTCAGCTTCGGATATGCGGCGTTTTTCGGTCACGATTTTTGATGCTGATTTTACCTCGAAGCCGTATTTTTTAAAGCTTTCGGCAATTGTGTCTGCGTTCCAGTTGAAAAGCGGATTTTCCTTGTCGCCGAAGAATTCATTTTCAGCAAGTTCCATTTTCTTCAATATATATTCAAACTTTTGCGGAAAGTCGCTCAT
>CACZYY010000073.1 GCA_902785455.1 uncultured Spirochaetaceae bacterium | reverse complement strand
TTCTTCAGCACCGTAGTCGGTTTTGAGTGTTTTGGGCCACTGTGGCCATGGATTGTCAGCGCTCCGTTCGACCGGTGGTTTAGGCATCATCTCAATCTGAGTGACGCTTTTTGCTCCGAGGCGGATTGCCGTTCCCGTGCAGTCGTTACCTGTGTCGCCTCCGCCAAGCACAATCACATCTTTTCCTTCTATATATATGTCTTTTTTTTCAAGTGAAAGAGAAATGTTCTTGTTAGTGATTACCAGATCTCCGCCAAAAGATTTTTCAGCCTCGCTCAGAGACACGACTGATTTTGTTACCTTCGTAAGAAAATCCACCGCGAACATGAGTCCGCCTTTTTCGTTCGGAAGTAATTTTTCTGTGCCCTTTGCCGAGAGAGGGCGAGGATTTTTTGCTCCGCAGCAGAGGGCGACCGCATCGTAATTTTTGAGAATATCTTCTGCGGAGAAAGTGCGCCCGACATCAGCATTGAAGATGAACTGAACTCCCTCTTCCTTCATAAGATTAATTCGTCGCTCGACGATTTTTTTGTCCAGCTTCATGTTCGGAATTCCGTACATCAAAAGTCCGCCGGCTCTGTCCTCACGCTCGTAAACCGTGACTGTGTGACCACGGCGATTGAGCCAGTCTGCAACCGCAAGACCAGCTGGTCCTGAACCGATTACGGCAATTCTTTTTCCTGAGCGGGTTTTTGGCACTTCTGGCTTCATATAGCCCGTAGCGAAAGCACGCTCGATAATGTAAAGTTCGTTGTCGTGAATCGTGACCGCATCACTCTCAAGGTTGCAGGCTTTTTCACAAAGAGCAGGGCAGACTCTTCCTGTAAATTCCGGGAAACTTGAAGTCTTTAAAAGTCTCCATGCCGCCATGTCATACTGACCGTTGTAAAGCGCGTCGTTCCATTCCGGGATAAAATTGTGGAGCGGACAACCTGTGACCATTCCGGCCAATTTGATTGCACTCTGGCACATCGGAACACCGCAGTTCATGCATCGTGCTGCCTGTTCACGGCGAGCTTTGTCATCAAGAACAGGGTGAAATTCCTTAAAATTTGTTATTCTTTCGAGTGGAGCAAAATTACCGTTCTCCTTTCTCGCATAATCCATAAATCCTGTGAGCTTTCCCATTTTTTTTCTCCTATTCTTCCTTTTTTACTTTGCCTGCATTGCCGCAATCTTTACTTTGAGGTAATCGTTCGGAATAATCTTCTTGAATCGAGGTACATAATTCTCAAAGTCGGAAAGAATTTCCTTGCCTTTTTCTGAGCCTGTTTCTTTGACATGCTTTTCAAGAAGGTCTCGGAGTTTTTTGACATCAGGATTTGACTCAGATGAATCTTTTTCTTCGACAAGAGCCGTAACTTCATCGTCCAAATCGTACATCGTAACGAATTCTCGGTTGAGCTTTTTGTAAACCTCGTGATTTTCGTCAAGAATGTAAGCAACGCCGCCGCTCATTCCCGCAGCCAGGTTTCGGCCAGTTTCGCCCAAAATCACTGCAAATCCGCCTGTCATATATTCAAGCGCATGGTCTCCAGTTCCTTCGACTACAGCTGTTGCACCAGAATTTCGTACACAGAATCGCTCGCCGGCAACACCGTTAATGAATGCCTCGCCGCTTGTTGAGCCAAAGAGTGCGACATTTCCGATTATGATGTTCTCTTCCGCCTTGCCGCCAAAATCAGCTGCCTTTTTGACAACGATTTTTCCGCCGCTCAAGCCCTTTCCAAGATAGTCGTTCGCATCGCCCTCAAGATAAACGCTCAATCCTTTCGGAATGAATGCGCCAAAACTCTGTCCGGCACCGCCAACAAAATGAACCTTGTAAGTGTCCTCACCAATAGTGCCGCCATGCTTTTTCTGAATCTCACTACCCAAAATCGTACAAGCCGTTCGGTCGGTTGATTCGATATTATAGCTTGCGTTTGTGTCAAGATTGGAAATCAACTTACTAACATCAAGGGTCTTCTCCAGTTCGAAATCAAAAAGACTTCTTTCTGTTTTCCAGCTTTCTGATTCTTCGTTCGCAAGAACACGAGACAAATCAAGAAGGTTTGCTCTCTTGAAGCCCTGTTTTTCTTTGAGTTTGAGCAGGTCTGTTCGGCCGCAAAGTTCTTCTACAGTGCGGATTCCGAGCTTAGCCATGAATTCGCGGAGTTCCTGTGCTACGAAGCGCATGAAATTCTCAACATATTCTGCCTTGCCCTTGAAGTTCGCACGGAGTTTTTCGTTCTGGGTTGCGATTCCGAACGGACAAGTATCGCTCTGGCAGGCTCTCATCATTCGGCAGCCCATTGTTACGAGAGGAGCTGTCGCAAATCCGAATTCCTCTGCACCGAGCAGAGCCGCAATTGCAACATCACGGCCGCTCATGAGTTTTCCGTCAGTTTCGATGATTACCCGGCCGCGCAAGCCGTTCTGAATCAATGTCTGGTGAGCTTCGGCAAGTCCAAGCTCCCACGGCAATCCAGCATTGTGAATTGAAGAAATAGGGGCTGCACCAGTTCCGCCGTCGTGACCAGAAATCAAAATTACCTGTGCACCGGCCTTTGCAACACCAGCCGCAACTGTTCCGACACCAGCTTCGCTTACGAGCTTAACGCTGATTCTTGCCTCACGGTTTGCGTTCTTCAAATCGTAAATAAGCTGTGCCAAATCTTCTATAGAATAGATATCGTGATGTGGTGGAGGCGAAATCAAACTTACGCCCGGAGTCGCATATCTTGTCTGTGCAATCCACGGATAAACTTTCTTTCCTGGAAGATGACCGCCTTCGCCTGGTTTTGCGCCCTGAGCCATTTTAATCTGAATCTCTTTTGCGCTGAGAAGATATTCTTCTGTAACGCCGAATCTTCCCGAAGCAACCTGTTTGATTGCTGAATTGAAAATTGTTCCAAGTCGCTCTGGCTTTTCACCGCCCTCACCGCTGTTGCTCTTTCCGTGCAGGTGATTCATAGCCTCGGCCATGCATTTGTGTGCTTCCTCGCTGATTGAGCCGTAAGACATTGCACCTGTCTTGAATCGCTGAACAATTTCGTCTACGCTCTCGACTTCATCAATTGAAATCCCGCCGTTTTTATCGTAATTGAAATCAAGCATTGCTCGGAGAGTGTGTGGCCGTTCGTCCGCATCAACCAGTGCTGTGTATTCCTTGAAACGCTTGTAGTCGCCTTTTTGAGTGGATTCCTGCAGGGCGATGATTGTCTCAGGATTGTAAAGATGA
This sequence comes from uncultured Spirochaetaceae bacterium, assembly GCA_902785455.1. Lineage (GTDB taxonomy): Bacteria > Spirochaetota > Spirochaetia > Treponematales > Treponemataceae > Treponema_D. Next base: position 9,604 of record CACZYY010000073.1, on the reverse strand, counting down.
TCTTCTGCCCCCGGTCCCCGGCGCATTTTGTGGTAGCCTGTTGAATCCAGATGGCTGTTTTCTGTGAGGCCGTTCGGATTCCAAGCCTTGTTGTGATGATAAATAATATCTTCTTCGATTTCTTTGAGTGTGATACCACCAACTCGGCTGACTGTGTTTGTAAAGTATTTTTCGGTGACTTCCGGGGAAATACCGACAGCCTCGAAAATCTGTGCCGACTGATAAGATTGAACCGTACTGATTCCCATCTTTGCGCCGATTTTTACGATTCCGTTGATAATCGCAAAATTGTAGTCGTTGATTGCTGTGTGATAATCTTTGTCGAGAATTTTCTGGTCGATAAGCTCAGCGATTGCCTCATGAGCAAGGTAAGGATTTACAGCCCGCGCTCCGTATCCTAAGCACATTGCTGCCTGATGAACGTTTCGGACTTCGGCACTTTCAAGAATAATCGAAATCTTTGTGCGTTTTTTTGTGCGGATAAGATATTGCTCAACAGCTGAAACTGCGAGCAGGGAAGGAATACACGCATGTTCTTCGTCAACGCCACGGTCAGAAAGAACGATGATGTTATAACCATTTGCATAAGCCGAATCAATCTTTGAGAAGAGGTTGTCTAGTGCTGTCTCAAGTGGGCTTTTTTTATTGCCACACCTGCCGCCTTCGTTTTTGCGGCTGTTTGGATTCGAGTTTCCTACGGAAACTCCCTTTATAGAATTGCTATTATCCTCAGTGGAATTGCGTAGCAATTCCGAATCTGTGTGGCAATCTATTAAATCCTTCATCTTTATAAGTAATGACAGTGTTGTCGTGCGCAAGCCTTTCTGGTCAAGTGCCTTGATTTTAATCAAATCTGTGCCCGTGAGAATCGGGTTATGGATTTCGAGAACATGGCAGTTTTTGCCCTTTGCGTTAAGAAGGTCGCCGTCAGTTCCGACATAAACCGTCGTGTCCGTAACGATTTTTTCACGGAGAGAGTCAATCGGTGGGTTTGTGACCTGAGCGAAAAGCTGCTTGAAATATTCAAAAAGGCTAGGGTGATTGTCGCTCATTGCAGCGAGCGGTGTGTCAACGCCCATTGATCCAATCGGTTCAACGCCAGTTTTTGCCATCTGAAGGACCATCTCGTTGACATCCTCGTAGTTCCATCCGAAAGCACGGTAAAGTCTGTCGCGCTCTTCCTGTGTTGAGACCGGAACCTTTTTGTTCGGGATTTTAAGAGATGCAAGCTGAACGAGATTCTGGCTGATCCATTCGCCGTAAGGATGCTCCGAAGCGTAATGAGTTTTGATTTCATCGTTTGTGATGACTTTCTTTGCCTTGGTATCAACCAGAAGCATTTTTCCAGGCATAAGACGAGATTTCTTGACGATTTTGCTCTCAGGAATTTCAAGAACTCCGACTTCTGAGCTGAGAATAAGCATATTGTCGCTTGTGATGTAATATCGGCTTGGGCGAAGGCCGTTTCGGTCGAGGGTAGCACCAAGAACATCGCCGTCACTGAACAAAATTGCGGCAGGGCCGTCCCATGGCTCCATCATAGTTGCCCAGTAGTGATAGAAATCTTTTTTGTCCTGACTCAAAGTGTCCTCGTGCTTCCATGCCTGAGGAATACAGACCATAACTGCAAGCGGCAAGTCCATTCCGTTCATGACAAGATATTCGAGCGTATTGTCGAGCATTGCAGAGTCAGAGCCAGTCGTATCGACTTCACCTTCGCGGGCAATCATGCGGTCAACATTTCCGCGGATTGTATTGATTTCGCCGTTGTGAGCGATAAAGCGGTTAGGGTGAGCGCGCTGCCAGCTTGGGTTAGTGTTCGTAGAGAATCGTGAGTGAACGAGAGCAAGTGAAGAATCATAAAGATCAGACTGCAAATCGAGGTAGAAAGTGCGGAGCTGACCGACAAGGAACATACCCTTGTAAACGATTGTACGGCTGCTCATAGAACAGATGTAAGTTTTGTGATTCTCACTTTTTTCAAATTCAAGACGTGCTTTATAAAGAAGTTTGTCGAATTCCAAGCCTTTTTCGCAATTTTCCGGGCGGGCAACAAATCCCTGCCAGATTTCTGGCATACAGTCCCGTGCCTTTTTGCCCAAAACACCGGCATTTACAGGCACTCGTCTCCAGCCCAGGAATTTGAGATTCTGATTTTTACAAACCTCTTCGAACCTTGTTTTTTCTGATTCAAAATTATCTGCAGGAAAGAAGAACATTCCGATTCCATAGTCCCGCTCGTCTCCCAAAGATTCACATTTTTTGCCAGCCAGAGAAATCTCGTCGTTTTTTGCGGCTTCCTTAAAAAAAGCGTGGCTGATTTGGGCCAGAATTCCAACGCCGTCGCCTGTTTCGCCAGAGGCGTCTTTGCCTGCGCGGTGCTCAAGTTTTTCGACGATGGAAAGAGCGTTTTCAATAACTTCATGCGATTTCTTTCCGTCAATGCTGACGACTGCACCGATACCGCAAGAATCATGCTCAAACTGTGGTTCGTAAAGTGTCTTCAATTTTATTTTCTCCCATTCTTCGAAGCAAAAAAAAGCCGCAGATAATGCCCCGAAAGAAACATCACCTGCGGCTTCATTGCCGACTCTTTTAAATTTTTGCTTTAAAAACAAAAAAGGTCGCAAAGATTTGACTTTGCGACCTCATTGCCGTTGAAATTATTTATATCTCAACGGTTATTTTTTGTCAATAGGTTATTTCCTAGTCCTGCAATGCGTCATATCCTTCTTCGCCGGTTCGGACTTTGATTACATTCTCTACATCGTAGATGAAAATCTTTCCGTCACCGATGTGGCCTGTGTAAAGAACTTCCTTAGCGGCTGTGACAACCAGATCAACCGGGACTTCGCTTACGACAATCTCAACCTTAATCTTAGGCAGGAGTGTCATATCGATTTGTGCACCACGATAGAACTCGCCTGCACCGTGCTGAACACCGCATCCAAGTACGTTTGTTACTGTCATACCTGTAACACCAATGTCGTTCATTGCGGACTTTATTTCGTCGAACTTTGTCTGGCGTGTTACGATAACGACCTTGTGGAACTTTGCGTCCGGCTTGCTTGAAGGAACTTTCACAACAGGCACAGCCTTTTCTTCCGGCACTTTTACGCCGGCCTTTTCTGCTGCCTTAAGTTCTGCTGTTGAATAATGCTGCTCGATGTCGAATCCAGAGTAGCTTGAATCCAAGCCGTGCTCAATCTTATCAAGACCGATGATTTCTTCCTCAACGCTAACCCTCAATCCCATGATTTTCTTGATGATTGTGAACAAGATTGTGATTGTTACGACTGTCCAAGCCATGATGATGAACATACCGCCGAACTGCTTTCCAAGCTGCTCAAATCCGCCGCCGTAGAACAAGCCTTCTTTGATTCCTGCAAGCTCGAATCCTGGAGCTGACTTTGTTGCGAAGAGGCCGACTGCGAGTGTACCCCAGATACCGTTCATCATGTGAACTGCAACTGCACCAACCGGATCATCGATGTGGAGTTTGTAGTCCAAGAGCCAGATTCCGAATACTACGAGCAAGCCTGCAACTGCACCGATAATTGCCGCTCCAGCACAATCTGTAACATCACAAGGAGCTGTGATTGCTACCAAACCAGCAAGTGAAGCGTTCAAACACATTGAAACATCAGGTTTTCCGTACTTAATCCAAGTGAAAATCATTGTGACAACTGTAGCTACAGCCGGAGCAACAGTTGTTGTCAAGAATACTGAACCAAGTGTTGGAACGTCTGTGGCAGCCGCACCGTTGAATCCGTACCAGCCGAGCCACAAGATGAATACACCCAAAGCACCGATTGTAAGGTTGTGGCCTGGGAAAGCCTTTACCTTTGTAACTTTTCCTGCCGCATCACGAGTGAATTTTCCGATACGAGGACCAACCATGCAAGCACCGATCAGGGCACAAATACCACCTACCATGTGGATACAAGCTGAACCTGCGTAATCGTGGAATCCCCACTGTGCCAAGAAACCGCCGCCCCATGTCCAGTGAGCTTCGATTGGGTAGATAATTCCCGAAATAATTGCTGAATAAATACAGTATGAGCTGAATTTTGTTCGTTCTGCCATTGCACCAGAAACGATTGTTGCTGTTGTCGCACAGAACACAAGGTTGAACACGAAGTTCGAAAAGTCAAAGTGTGCGTAATCGCTGAAAACTGAGAATCCTGGTTTTCCGAGCACGCTCCAGATTCCCTTGCTGACCTCACCAGTTACCGGGTCAGTGAAAGAAAGCATCATTGATGCACCAATCAAGAACCACATTACAGTTCCGATACAGAAGTCCATCAAGTTCTTCATGATGATGTTGCCGGCGTTTTTTGCCCGTGTGAAACCAGTCTCCACCATCGCAAATCCCGCCTGCATCCAGAACACGAATGCCGCGCCAATCAAAAACCAAACACTCCAAAGGTCACTCATTTTTTTGTCCTCCTATTTTTTTTGGGTGTTCCCCGCTTGCAGCGGGTCGGGCTTTCCGCTGTTCCGCTTTCGCTCCATTCGCGGAAAATCCGCGAACGGCTAAAGCCGCAGCTACAATCCCTAACACAAAAAAATCGACGATAACATCAGACACTGCGCACATGCCCGACACCATCGTCGAAAATAAAAAAGCCGCGAATTCAAATTTGAACTCACGGCTTCATTGCCAATAAAAAATGGTCGCAGGAATTGCTTCTTGCGACCTCATTGTCATTCAATGATTTATTTATATCTTTTTGAAAAAAAAATGTCAAGCGTTTACTCCGATTCTTGCAGGGGCTCCGATAAGCCGTTTTCACGACCGGAAACCATTTTTGGCAGCAAGTATTTTATAATGCGGAGATCCTGCTGATTCTTGACAGCCATTCTAAAAATTGCTAGTCTTTTTTTTATTATATTGATGAAAAAGAATAAGAACTCGGATTCAGGCTTGTCCGGTATTGTTCTGCTTGCAAAACAGGCAGGTCTTACAAGTTTTTCTTCTCTCTCCTCGGTCAAGCGCGCACTTTCCACCACAAAAGTCGGTCATACAGGCACGCTGGATTCATTTGCCGACGGATTATTGGTTGTTCTTGTCGGAAAGCTCACACACTTGGTTCCTCATATTACCAATTTTGACAAAACTTATATCGCGCTTGTTGAGTTCGGGAGTGAGACAGACACGCTTGATCCAACAGGTCAAATCATAAAAACTGGTAAAATCCCCGCCCGAGAAGAAGTCGAGTCAGTCCTTCCCAAGTTTTTGGGTGAGATTGATCAGGTTCCGCCTGCTTACAGTGCGCTTCATGTTGACGGCAAAAGGGCAAGTGATTTGATGCGTGAGGGCAAAACAGTTGAATTACAAGCCCGAAAAATAACAATTTCTTCTATTAAATTGCTCGATTTCAACGATAAATTTGCACGGATTGAAGTTTCCTGCTCCAAAGGAACTTACATTCGCTCGCTTGCCCGTGATATTGCTTCGGCCTGCGGAACGGTCGCTCATCTAAAAGAACTCAAGCGCACGCGGGTAGGGCCGTTCAAGCTCGAGGATGCAGTCGGTGCTGATTGTTCGCCCAAAAATCCTGCTGATGATGAAAAGCTGTATTCTCAAATCCGTTCACATCTTCTTGATATGGACATGAATGTCGCCCGCCTTTGCGGAATGGACGCTGCTATTCTTGCGCCACGATATATTTCAGATTTCAACAATGGACGTCCTTTAAAAGCAAAAATGTTCGTGCATGATTTGAACAGCGATAACGACAAAAATGAAGTCGCTGTTTTTTATGATGACGGAAAATTTGGCGGGGTCATCACTAAAAAGCCAAACGGTAACAAATTCCTGCTCAATTATGGCTTTGTGATTCATCATCCAGAGACAAAGCTTAAAATTTTCTCCTGGGAACAGATTGTAAACGGAAAATTCCCCGAAGAATTCAAGAAATCTGGCACTGCAATCACAATCGGAAGTTTTGACGGCTCTCACTTGGGACACAGGGCGATTTTTGATTCAGTTATTGCTCAAAAAGAAAATAAACTTGTTCCGGGAGTGCTTACTTTTACGCGCTCACTCCGTGGCTATAAAAATCCGCAGTCTTACGAAGGCGATGTCGTTTCATTGTCTCAAAAAATCGAAAATTTCACCGAGCATGGATTTGCATTTGCTATAGTCATTGACTTTTCTTCTGAATTCGGTAGAATAGAAGGACGTGATTTTCTTAATGTGCTGGTGCAGAATTGCGGGCTCAAGTATCTTGCAGAAGGATCAGATTTCCACTGCGGTTACAAAGGTCTTGTCGGCATGGAAGAAATCAAAAATATCGCGGCAGATTTAGATTTTGCTGTCCAAACAATTGATTCGGTTATTTTTGAAGGCGAAAAGGTTTCTTCTTCCAGGATCCGAACTTGTGTTCTGGAGCGTCAGTTCCATCAGGCTCAAAAAATGCTTCTAAAGAATTTCGAGCTTGATTGCACTGGTTTCAATTGGCACAAACAGGGCAAAAATCAAATTTATGCTGCAAAAAAGGGTGCGCAGCTTTTGCCTCCCGAAGGAACTTACAAAACGATTGTGAGTTTCTACGATTTTAGTCAAAAATCTGGTGAAGCACAAAATTACCGTGCAGCCAATTCTGATTGTACATTAGAAAATGGGAATCTTCGCCTCGCATTTTCTGATAATTTAATCAGTGGCTTTGTGCGGTCAATTCAGTTCTTGTAAGCCAGTAAAATTTATATTTTTAAGGAGTAAGTAAATGGCACTTACAAAAGAAACAACAGCTGCATTGGTCAGCAAATTCGGCGCAAACGAGTCTGACACAGGTAACACAAAAGTTCAGATTGCTCTTCTTACAGAGCGAATCAAGCAGCTCACAACACACTCACAGAACTTCCCAAAAGACACAAGCTGCAAACGCGCTTTGCTCAAAGTAATCGGTGCTCGCCGCTCTCTTCTCAAATATCTTCAGAGAAAAGACCTCGAGACATACCGCTCACTCATTAAAGAGCTCGGCCTCCGAAAATAATTTGGCTTTTGCAATCCCATCAGGCAATTGTCTGGTGGGATTTTTTTTTATCATTTTAAAATTTTTTTCATTGATTATTATCTTATAATAGTTTAAAATTAAAAGGCTATTATATTTAAAGCATACATCGGATGTAGTGATGTATGTAGGAGTAAAAATATGTCTGTAGAAAGAGTAACCTACAAAATTGGAGATTCCGAGCTTATCCTTGAAACTGGTAAAATCGGTAAGCAGGCAAACGGTTGTGTTTATGCACAGTATGCAGGAGCTGCGATCGTTGCTACAGTTTGTGCTTCGTCAGAGGTAAAAGAGGGACTGGATTTCGTTCCTGTTACAGTTGAGTACAACGAGAAATATTATGCTGCTGGTAAAATTCCTGGCGGCTTTATCAAACGTGAAGGACGACCAAAGGACAAGGAAATCTTGGTTTCCCGCCTTATCGACCGCCCTATGCGCCCGCTTTTTGAAGTAAGCTTTGGCCGTGAGATTCAGATTGTTCCAACATGTGTTTCATCAGACGGAATCAACCCGCCGGATATTCTTGCAGTTATCGCTTCATCAGCTGCTGTTTCAATTTCTGACATTCCGTTCCACGGCCCTGTTGCAGCCGCTCGTGTTGCTTACATCAACGGTGAATATGTCATCAACCCGACATTCCAGCAGCAGGAAAAGGCTCAGCTTGAAATCGTAGTTGCCGGTACAAAAGACGGCTTCACTATGGTTGAAGGTGGTGCAAACGAAGTTTCTGAGGATATCATGCTCGGTGCTCTCGAAAAGGCACAGGGCTTCATCACAGCAATGTGTGAGCTTCAGGAGCAGCTTGTTGCAAAATGCGGCAAAGAAAAGCTTCCGCTCGCTCCTCTCAACGTAGAGCTTGAGAACAAAGAGGCAATCATCGCTGAGGCAACACCATTGCTCGAAAAGGCTTGTTTCCAGGACGGCAAAATGAACCGCGGCAAGGCAATTTCTGAGGTTAAAAAGCAGGTTGTGGCAAATCACGCTGAGCAGCTTGCCGATGAAATCCAGAAAAAGCTCTTCGATGCCTGCTTCGACGACATCCAGTACAATCTTCTTCGCAAATCAATCCTTGACAAAGGCGTTCGAATCGACGGCCGCAAATGCGACGAAATCCGCCCAATCACTTGCGAAGTTAACGTTCTTCCACGTCCACATGGCTCAGCTTTGTTCACTCGTGGCGAAACTCAGTCACTCGCTGTCACCACTTTGGGAACAGCACTCGACGCACAGGTTCTTGACGACATCGACGGAGAGCGAAGCGAAAACTTCATCCTCCACTACAACTTCCCACCATATTCAGTTGGTGAGACAGGCCGCTTGACAACAGGCCGCCGCGAAATCGGTCACGGAAACTTGGCTCGCCGTTCTTTGGCCCCAATGATTCCTCCAATGTCAGAATTCCCATACACAATCCGTGTAGTTTCAGAGATTATGGAATCAAACGGCTCATCTTCACAGGCTTCAACTTGTGGTGGCTGTCTCTCATTGCTCGCAGCTGGCGTTCCAATGAAAAAGATGGTCGCTGGTATCGCAATGGGTCTTATCACAGAGCCAGAGGGCGACAATCCTTACGGAAAATACAAGATTCTTTCTGATATCCTCGGTGAAGAAGATCACTTGGGCGACATGGACTTCAAGGTTGCCGGTACAAAAGACGGTATCACAGGCTTCCAGATGGACATCAAGATTGCCGGCGTTACAACAGAAATCATGAAGAACGCTTTGGCACAGGCAAAAGCTGGTCGCTTGCACATCCTTTCAATCATGGAGAAGTGCATCGACAAGCCACAGCCAATCAGCCCGTTTGCTCCAAAAATCCTCACAATGAAGATTGCTCCGGATAAGATCGGCGCACTCATCGGTCCTGGCGGCAAGAACATCAAGGCTCTCTGCGCTCAGTACGGTGTCACAATCAACACTGAGGACGACGGCACAGTTCAGATTTACGGCAAAACAGGCAAATCAGCCGAAGAAGCAAAAATCGCTGTCAAAGGCATCTGTGAAGACCCGGAAGTCGGCACAATTTACAACGGAACAGTCAAACGAATCATGGAATTCGGCGCATTCGTTGAAATCTTGCCAGGTAAAGAAGGCCTCTGCCATATTTCTAAGCTTTCACGCGGCCGCGTAGAGAAGGTAACTGACGTTCTCAAAGAAGGTCAGCAGATTCCTGTAAAATTGCTCGAAGTTGACAAACAGGGAAGATTGAATCTTTCTTACATCGACGCTCTTGAGGCACAAAAGTAAATTGTAAACCACAGATTACACAGATGGCACAGATTTAGAGTTCCTTTAATGGGAAATCATTCCTAAAAAATCATGCTCTCTGTGAGCTCTTTATCTCTGTGAGGAATTTAAAGCTCCAGTCAAAAACGACTGGAGTTTTTTCATATAAACATCTCTCCGTGTCCTCTGTGCGGAATTTTTCGTCAGATGGCTGGAGTTCTTTTACAGCTCCGCGCCGTTTGTCTCAATCACGCGCTTGTACCAATCCGCGCGTTCTTTGAGGAGAGAAGCGGGGTAGCTTCCTTTTGCGATTGGGGTCGAGCCAAAAACTCTCTGACCATTCTACATGTTCTGCACGG
>CACZYY010000072.1:18793-31058 GCA_902785455.1 uncultured Spirochaetaceae bacterium | reverse complement strand
GGCTTCTCTTTTTATCACGCCGCCTTCGACCGAGCTTCTTCACGACATCAACTGGCGCACTCTTGCCACTCTTTTCATGCTTCTTTCGGTCCTGGAAGGTTTCAAGAGCGAGAATATTTTTGCGCCGCTTATCAAAAGGACTAAAAATCTTTCAACGATGAAGAATCTTACGATTTTCTTCGTCTTCTGCGTGTTTTTTTCGTCGATGTTCGTCACGAACGATGTTTCGCTGATTATTTTCGTTCCGCTCACGATTATTTTGTTCCGTGCCGGGGGCAAGGAAAAATACATTCTTCCGGTTCTTACTTTTGAGAACATAGCCGCAATCCGTGGCTCGCTTTTGATGCCCTTTGGAAGCCCGCAGAATCTTTTCTTGTACGCAAAAAGCGGCATCTCAACGCCTGATTTTATCAAAATGATGCTTCCTCTGTGGATTTTCAGCGCAGGTCTTCTGCTGGTTTTCATTTCTCTTCTATACAAAAAGGACTCAAAAGAAAAAATCGAGATTAAGGAAGTGCCGCAGAACGATATTGACCGCTCCCTAAACCACAAACGCCGCATTATGTATCAAATTCTTTTTGTGATTGTCGTCGCTTCGATTGTCACTCGAACAAAATATTATCCGGCTGTGCTTGTTTTTGTTTTCATTTCGCTTTTGATTGGCGACCGGAAGATTCTTATAAAGACGGACTATGTTCTTCTGCTCACGTTCCTTTGTTTCTTCACGTTCTCGTCTTCTATTTGCCGCCATCCGGCGATTTCGCAGTTTTTAAAGGAATCTGTGGCTGGGCATGAATATATCTGGAGCATTTTGTTGAGCCAGGTGATTTCAAACGTTCCTGCGAGCATCGTGCTTTATCCTTTCTCTACAAATTTGCGCGCTTTGCTTTACGGTCTGGACAGTGCGGGATTGTGCTCGCTGATTGGAAGCCTTGCCAGCGTTATCAATTTGCGGCTTTATTCGCGCGAGTATCCTGGAAAATCTATTGCCTTTATCAAGACTTTCACGTGGATTAGCCTCGCGTTCTTTGCAGTGGTTGTGTTGCCACAGTTGTGGCTGATAAACTTCTACAAATAACTAACTAATTTTTTTAACCAGCCCTTTTCTTCGGCACGATCGAGGTTTGCGTCAATCCATTTGTAGACTTCGGGCATGAAGTCCTTGATGATTTTGGCGCGGGCTTCTACGGGCTTGCGATTTGCACCGGATTCTACCCAGGTGTGACCGTCTGTGAGCGTGTTGTGCAAAAGGGGCTGAAGACGATCCATGCAGGAAGCGTATTTAGCATCGGGTGTCTGCATGGCATCGAATTCTTCCCACAAAGAGCGGATTTGTGACCCCTGCTCGCTTGGCAGCTGGGCAAAAAGTTTGTCAGCGGCAAGCTTTTCTCGTTCGGCTTTGTCTTCGTTGGCTTTGACGTCGTAGGCAAAGGTGTCGCCCGCATAAATCTCAATCAAATCATGTACGATACACATAATGGCGGCTCGTTTGATGTCCACCTTTTCTACCGCATATTCCTCAAAAAGAAGGCACATGAGCGCGATATGCCAGGAATGTTCGGCATCATTCTCACGGCGGCTTTTGTTGATTAAAAGTGTGCGCCTAAGCACGCCTGTCATTTTGTCAACTTCAGCAACAAATTTGAGCTGCTGGTCTAGGCGAATGTTTCCACTAGATAAAAAATCCTGAATTCCCATTTTGCAAAATCCATTTAAAATAAAAAAAATCCGCTTCGCCAGGAAACGGATTTACTTGATTCAAACTTATTTGTTTTTAGAATCAGTTTGATTCAAACTTATTTGTTTTTAGAATCAGTTGCAGCCAAAGCTGCGAGAAGAGCGTAGTTAGCAGCGAGGCGTTTTGCCTGCTTTTTGCTGTTAGCGCGAGTTGTTTTATTGCTAACAAGCGGTCGGAATCGTCGTGCAAGTCTCATGGTATTCTCCTTAAAAAAGTGTACAAAGATTATATCAGAAATAAGGCTGTCGTATCAAGTGCACGACAGCCTGTTTGTAGAAGCCTTTATTCTTACTTCAAGTTGATCATTGACTTGTCGTAATCAGTTGGAGCAACATAGCCCATGAGGTTCATGAGTGTTGCAGGCCAAGAAGAAATTCCGAGACCTGAGTTGAGCTGAGTGTTGTCGTACTCACCTTTGTACTCTGGGTCGTAGATGATGCCTGGAACCGGGTTCAAGCTGTGGCTTGTTTTTGCTTTTGGCTCACCGCTCTTGTCCATTTTGACAGAGCCGTCTTTTGCGTGCTCGTACATGTCGTCCGAGTTACCGTGGTCAGCAGTAAGACAGAGAATACCGCCAGCCTCGTCGATTGCGGCCTTGAGACGACCGAGCTGCAAGTCCATGCCTTCCATAGAGCAGACAACAGCGTTGAATACACCTGTGTGACCAACCATATCGCCGTTCGGGAAGTTGAGGCGGATGTGATCGTATTTACCAGATTTGATTGCTTCGATTACTTTGTCTGTGATTTCAGCACATTTCATCCATGGACGCTGCTCGAATGGAACTACGTCTGAAGGAACTTCGATGTAGTCTTCGAGTTTTTCATCGAATTTGCCCTGTTTGTTACCGTTGAAGAAGTATGTTACGTGGCCGTATTTCTGAGTCTCAGAGATTGCAAGCAATTTAACGCCTGTTTTTGTGAGGTACTCGCCCATTGTACGGTCAATGCTTGGTGGGTTAACGAGGTACTGAGCCGGAACGTGAGCGTCTCCGTCGTATTCCATCATGCCGGCATATTCAACAGCTGGAACCCGTACACGGTCAAACGGCAAGTCGCCGCCTTTTGGTGTTTCGAATGCGCGTGTCATTTCCAAAGCACGGTCGCCGCGGAAGTTGAAGTAGATTACTGAATCACCGTCTTCGATTGTGCCGACAGCCTTGCCGTCTTTTGCGATTACGAACTCGTGCATGTCCTGATCGAGAATGCCTGGAACTTCTGAGCGGTAGGTTTCGATTGCTTTTGTAGCAGACTCAAATTTGCGTCCTTCGCCGAGAACGTGAGCCTTCCAGCCGCGCTCAACCATGCTCCAGTCGGCGTTGTAGCGGTCCATTGTCATGTACATTCGTCCGCCGCCAGAAGCGATCTGATAGTCAACGCCTGCAAAGCCTGCAAGGAACTCTTCGAGCGGAGTGATGTAGTTGAGAGCTGATGTCGGATCAACGTCACGGCCGTCCAAAAGTGCGTGAACGCGAAGCTTTTTAACACCGTCTTTTGAAGCCTGAGTAATCATAGCCTTGAGGTGATCGATATGTGAGTGAACATTGCCGTCTGAAACCAATCCGATGAAGTGCAATGTCGAGTTTTTGTCGTTTACATTTTTGACAAGCTTTTTCCATGTGTCAGCTGCGAACATTGAGCCGTTGGCAATTGACTCACCAACAAGTTTAGCACCCTGAGCGAAAACGCGGCCACATCCCATTGCGTTGTGACCAACTTCTGAGTTACCCATGTCGTCATCAGAAGGAAGACCGACTGCTGTTCCATGAGCTTTGAGCTGTGTGTGAGGACAGTTCTTTGTGAACTTTACCATAGCCAACACCGTCCATAATTACGAGAACTACAGGACCACGGCGGCCTTTCCAGTTTGGATTTTTTTCCAAAGCATGCATTGTATCTGCCATAAGAATCTCCATTTGGGCGTTTCTCGCCCGCCTTCAGCGGTCGAGCCAGGCTTTTCGCAGTTCCGCTATCGCTCCATACCGCAAGCGGTACAGCTAACGCTGCTGCTACAATCCTTAACGCTTTTTAATTTCCTCAATAATACACTTTTATTCCACTTTAGACAATGAAGAAAAAAAATGCCGCCAAACAGAATCTGCTGGGCGGCAAAGCATTTTAGAAAACTTGACTTAACTTATACAATTATCGAACTCGAACGATATTCGTCATGTTAATTGGTTTACCTTCTGAGTCAGATCCAACTACAATAAAGAAGTTGTAATAGCTTTTTGAACCTGTGTAGTTGTAAGTCTCTGTTGTTGCATCTGCAGTTGCATTAACAGTAGCGACTTTTGACAGTGAACCTGTTTCGTTAATAATATCTTCAGCTAGACCGCTTGAATATGATGAAGCAGTAAGAGTGCTGCTATAACTTCCAGAATAGTAGACTGCATAAGAAGCTGCATTTGGCATAGAAGTCCAGCTCAAATCGTAGCCGCTGCTTGAACTGCTTACTGTGAGTGTAGAATTTGTTTTTGGACTGTAATCAATTTCATATACATCTTCAAAAGCGTAAACATACTTGCCTTCAATACTGTCATAATCTCTTGTTGCAACAGATGCAAACATCTTGTTGTAAGAAGAGGTGTTAGAAATCTGATAGTATGTGCTAGAGGTTGTTCTGTAGCTGCTATAGTAATTGTCTGAATTTGCCTCAAACAGAGCTTTTACGCTTTCTTCTGTTTCATTTCCTGTGTAATCTGTGTACTGCAAGATGCAATAGTTGTTTGAATATCCGCTTACAGAATCCCATGTCAAATTCCATGTGTAAGTTGAGCCGTTATAGCTGTATAAATCTTTGCTTACACTTGGAGCCTCTAAAGTTGCCTTCTGAACTTTAACGCTTGTGCTGAGATTTGAGTAATCTGAGTAGTCATAAGCACGGACTGCATAGTAGTAATCAGAAGAATAGCTTTGTGTATCAGAATATGAAGTTGAAGTTGTGCTTGTGAAGTATTCGGATGCATACAAAGCTTTTAATCCGTCTTCTGTTTTTGCACGATATAGACAGTATGTGCTTGCCCCTGTAACATCGTTCCAGCTAAGAGTTTTGCCGTCTGAATCAAGGCTGAGAACAGGGGTTGCAAGAGCCGATGCTTTTGTAACTGAACTTTCAGAAACATTGTAATACCCAACAGCTTCAATTTTGTAGAAAATATAATTTCCACTGATTGATTTGCCGCTTACGTCTGAATCGGTGTAAGTTGAGCTGCTTGTTGTTGTTAAAAGTTTAAAATCATAAGTATACGGAGTACTACTGTACGAACTGATATACCGGTAAATATTGTAATACCTTGCGTTTGAAGCATAGTAATTGAGCGTTATGCTGTTGTAAGTGCTTGTACCTACATCACTCTTAATGGTAAGAGAAGGATTGTATACGAGCCCTGAAGAATAATTGCTTGGCTGTGTTGTTTTTACATCCCAATAGTAAGCATCTTCTGCTTTTACAGGAAGGGCAATTGTAGAAACAACATCCTCAGAAGTGCCACTTTGTGTAGAAAGAACCCTGAATGCGTAGTATTTGCCTGTATCTACAACATTGCCCATGTAAACCTTGTATGTATTTGAGCTTTTGTTTTCAGCTTCTGTAAGTTTGGTTGGGAGCTCGCTTTCTACGGCAACTTTCGCCTCATTCAATGTGTCGAATTTACCATATGTGACAGAAATGGTGCCACTATATAAGCTGTTGGCCTTCAAATAGAAGACTCCATCGTCTTCAATGTAGATGTCATAAATATCAGCTTTGTTTGTTACGTCCGATATGTAATCCGGTATAAATTTCCAATCTTGATCAGAAGAATTTGGAACTTTAATATTTGAAGAATTTGATTTGACTGTGCCATTATGGTTAAGAACGACATAATATCGTACACCTTCAACATCAGAAACTGCAAAAGAATCATCAAGATAATAGACAGTCAATCCGTTTACATCAACAGCCTTATCCTCTTTTGGTGAGCCCAACTTTGTGATTGAATCGTAGCTTCGCAGGCTCAAATCTGTTCCATTTGCGTCTGTTACGCTGATTGTCTCTGAACCAGAATAGACCGCACGGTAAATAGTGTATTCTGATGTCGAGAATTCTTTTCCCTGATAAATATAAGGATTGAAGTAAACTCGTGCATTTGCGATTTTTGTTGAGTAGCTGTAGTTTGTCCATTTAGCAGAAACACTTCCTGCAGTTGCAGAAGAAATTTCACTGAAGTCCTTGACCTCAACAACAGCCGATGAAACAATTCTGCTGCTTTCATAAAGTACTTTATTGAGCGGAGTTGCAACAATCATGATTTGTTTTTTGCCGGAATAAAGAGCATCAAGAGTAAGTGTTGCACTTCCGTTATACTCATAACCTTTGATAGTTTTAGAAGCTTCGCGGGTTGAGTTTGAATTAAGACTTCCGCTGTTTTCCTGTGTCAAATAAATAGTGTATTTCGCATAAGGTTTTGTCGGAAATGAAACGCGGACACTAGCCTTTGTGTCAACAAGGACTTTTGCAGAGATTGTATCTGCAGAAAGCACTGTTTCATTTGGATTATAATCTTTTTCGTATTGAGCAAGGTCAGAAAACAAAGTTCCTGCAGGAGCCCATGAGCCTTTAAGATTTGTGTCTGTGGCAGTTTTTGCCGTTTTGAGTGAAACTTCAGTTTGAGAAGCATCATGTATAGTTGTGTTGACAGGATTTGCGACGACTCGATATTTATAAGTTACGTCTTCATCAATATCTATGTCAATGTAAGAATTTGAAGTAGCGACACCAGCCTCTTCGATTTTGCCGTTTCCGACAGTTCGATAGATTGTGTAAGAACCAGCGTCCTTAATTTCCTTCCATGTGAGGATATTCACACCTGGATAAGCCTTTGCAGTTACGTCCGGTGTACCAATAGTTGTAGTAGCATAGAATGTGTCACCCTCTGCGGCTTGAGCACAGGAAGTTACAAAAATGCTAGCAAACAAAAGAACCGAAGCTCCCAATACAGCCAAGATTTTTTTCATTTATCTTGCCTCCTTAAATTAAATTGAAACAAAACACTAGCACTTTTGGAGAATTAAGGCAATCAAAATGGCAAAAGAAAATTCTAGATTTATGCTGAATAAAATTTAAAATTGAGATTTTAGAAATTTTATCTTACAAGACCGCGCCCGCCCTTCATGACGATTTTGGCTTTGTACATTTCTTCATCGGCGCGCTCAAAGACTGACTGGAAATCTTTATCTTTTTGAGGCTCGTAGACTGCCAGGCCAGAGGCGATTGAAATTCTCTCAAAGGCCTCGTTTTTCTCAGCGACAGGCATGGACATTTCCAATCGCAAGTCCGTAAGTAGTTCTTCTTTGTTTTCAAAATCCTTTCCGGTGACTATGGCTACGAATTCATCACCACCAATTCGATATATTGCGCTGAAAATAAAAATTTTACTAATCAAATTGCAGGCACATTTTATCAGCAAATCGCCAGCTTTATGTCCGAACGAATCATTTATCGCTTTGAGATTATTCACATCAAAAACAATGACGCCAAATTCCAGAACTTCGCCAGAATCTTTGCTTTTCTTGATCTTTTCGTTCATTTCATCACGGGCATCGATAAAAGAACGTTTGTTTTTTACGCCTGTCATCGCATCAAGATAAGCAAGGTTGTTGATATATTCAAACTGACGCTTAAGAGACCTGGCCATAAAAGCAAAATTTTCCGTAAGTTTACCAACTTCATCATCACTTTTGAAATCAAACTCAACATCGTAAACACCGGCAATGATATTCTTGGCATAGAACGAAAGTTTTTTGAGCGGCCGCGTGAATTTGTCCGACATCCACACGCTCCACAAAGATACAATCAGAGAAATCACAATCACAGAAATTATCAGGCTGTAAATCAGTTTGTTTCTCTCATACTCAATTTCTTCAGCAGGAACGCTTACCACAAGCAAAAGGCCGCATTCAAGCTCTTTGTAAAGCATTCGGAACGTCTTGCCCTTTTTTCTGTACTCATAATAATTGGAATTCAGCTTGTCATCCCCGAGCTTCTTAAAATTGCTGGAATATTCGAAAAGTTTTGTGCCGGCAGGAAACAAACGATGATAAACAATATTGAAATTTTCATCAGTCAAAAAAGCATATCCCGAATGATAAACCTTGATTGATTTTATTATGTTCCCAATAGAGTCAAAATCAATATCCATTCCAACGAGGGCGATTAATCTGTCATCCTTGAAAACCGGCATTCCGAATGAAATTACATATTCATTAAAATCCTCATTGTAGTACGGCGTTGTCCACAAGCCTTTCTTAAAAAGACCATCATGATAATACCAGCTGTTATCAAAATCCAGTTCTGGAATCGGGAAATCACTCAATGTGTCCTGGATAAGAACTCCGTCCTTTTTGCGCCAGAGAAAGCTTTTGTTGCCTCCAGTAAGTTCCGGGGAAAATTTGACGTAAATTGCAAGCGCAGGATTTGTGCAGCTGGAAATGTAATGTGAAATATCTTCCAGATGTGAAAGATAGCCGGCAAGTTTCTGGCTGTCCGATAAATCATTGATATTTTTAAGTTCTGAGCGTACATAATGTGCAAGAACAGTTGAAGACTGCTCAACATCAAAGAACATCGAATCAAGGCCTACGGTCTGAGCCTGAACCATCAAATCGAGAATTTTAGCAGAGCTTCGCGATACGGCAAGACTTGACCAGAAAACACCAAAACCACCGATAACTACCGAGGCCGTAAAAATTCCTGCGAGAACGATAAAAAATACCTGATACTTAATAGTCTTCATTTTGGTGTTTTATCAATCCCATACATTTTAATAAGTTTTCGCCTGCAAGAAAAGTAAGCGGGAACGAGGAATGCATCGGCAAGAACCCAGGCCAATGGACTTGCAAGACAGGCTCCCTGAAAGCCAAAAATCGGAACGAAGACCAGACCAATCACGCCGCGGCCAATAAGCTCGAAAACTCCTGCAAAAATCGCAAGCCGTGAAAATCCCATTCCCTGAATCATGAAGCGAACCACGTTGACCAGAGTGAGAAGCCAGTAAGTGCATCCGTTGGCCATGAGGAAGTAAAAAACGTGTTTGATGACAAAGGCCGTAGTTTCCGGTGTTTCAGTCTTGCTGATAAAAAGAATTGCGAGATTGTCCGTAAAGAAGAAAAGAATTGCAAGTGCAATGAAAGACCATGCGAAGCCGATTGCGTTTCCCCAGAAAAGTCCGGGATTGAGCCGTTCGATTTTTTGTGCACCAACATTCTGGCCGCCGTAAGTCGCCATTGTTGTACCGAGAGCGTCAAAAGGAACAGAAAAGAAAATGCTGATTTTTTGAGCCGTAGCCATTGAAGCGACATAAACTGAACCGAGAACATTGACCGAGCTTTGAAGAATTACGGAACCGATTGCCGTGATTGAATACTGAAGGCCCATGGGAACGCCGATTCCAAGCAGAGCAAGGCATTTTTTGAGCGAAGTAGTTTTATCTTCTTTTTTGAGCCGAAGAACTTCAAATTTTGCCTTCATGTAGAAGAAGCACAAGATGCCCGAAAAAGCCGTTGAAATTACGGTTGCATAGGCAGCACCTGGAATTCCCATTTTGAAAACAGCGATAAAAAGCAGGTCGAGTGCGATATTGAGGCAGGCAGAAATCATAAGGAAGTAAAGAGGTGTCTTTGAGTCGCCCACCGAACGGATAATTCCTGAAAGTATATTATAGAAGAAAGCGACTGGAATTCCTGCAAGAATAATCACAAAATATGAATAAGACATGTCGAGGATGTTCTCTGGCGTTTTGAGGAAGACAAGCATTTCGCGGCAGAAAATCACGGAAAGGCTCGTAATAACGACAGAGAAAATAAGAATCAAAATCCAGGAATTGAAAATGAACTGACGCATTGAAGTGTAGTCGCCGGCCCCGAACCTCTGGGCAACAGGAATCGCAAAACCAGAGCAGATGCCCATGCAGAAGCCGATGATGAAAAAGTTGAGGCTGCCAGTTGAACCGACTGCGGCAAGAGCGTCAACGCCCAAAAACTGACCGACGATGATTGTGTCAACAAGATTATAAAACTGCTGGAAGAGATACCCGAAAAATACAGGAACCGCGAAATTAAAGATGATTTTTAATGGGTGTCCGACTGTCAAATCTTTTGTCATGAATAAAACTCCGCCTTTACAAGCTCGAAGATTTCTTTTTCGTGAGGATCTGAAAATTGAAAGCTCTCGGCCCGCTCAAAGCATAACACATTATGGCTTTCAATTTCCTTAAAAAATGGAAAAAATTCCTGACAATTCTGCTCAAAATAAAGCCAGCAAAGAAGATAGATGAATTGCCCGCCCTGAGTGTAACTGGCCTTGTCCGAAAGAGGAGAATGAATTTCCACGTTCTGAATATGTGTCGCGCCGATTTCGTCCTGATTTTCCTTGTCGATATCCATGCAGGATTTGAACAGATTGTAGGCTTTGAGAAGATTCTGCTCGTCCCTGTCGATTGAGGCTGCACGGTCAGAATTTTCGCCCAGAGCCTCGAAAGGCGCACGGAAAACTTTGTAAGTGGAAGCCACGGAAGACCGCAATTTTTCGCCACGTTCACGAAGTTTTTCTTCTATATAATTATTTTTGAGCTTTTCTGGAGACGGAGTGCGCACGGCATCCGGGGATTTGTTGAAACGGGCCAGCTTTTGAGAAAAATTACTGAAAACTTCCGCGATATTCTGTGCCATGACAATCTCCTGGATATTGCCACACAGATTCGAGATTCCTACGGAATCTCCGTATTAAATATTTAAAATTGATTTTGCGTAGCAAAATCGAATCTGTGTGGCATCTTTATATTTCTTATACTAAACTATATCATACATAAAAGGAATTTGACATGAAAAAAACGAATGCTATGAGAATCCTTGACGGACTTAAAATCAAATATGAGACTCTTTCTTATGATGATGACGGCGAGCATGAATTGAGCCGTGGAGCGGCTAGCCAGACTGCGGCAAAACTTGGAATTAATCCTGCGGCTTGTTTTAAGACAATCGTAATGCGAAGCGAATCCAAGCAGGTCTTTGTGTTCTGCCAGAGCGCGGAGCATGAAATCAACCTCAAAAAAGCACGGAACGCTTGTGGCGCAAAGGAAATAAATCCTGTGAAACCGGAAGAATTGCTTGCGCTCACAGGTTATATCCGTGGCGGCTGCTCACCTCTTGGAATGAAAAAGAAGTTCCCCACCTTCATCGATGAATCAGCTCTGCAGCACGACAAGATTTATGTGAGCGCGGGTATGCGCGGCGAGCAGATTGCACTTGCACCGGCTGATTTAATAAAAGCGTGTGATGCAGAGGCAGTTGATTTGATTTTAGAACAGTAATTTCGCGCCAGGGTATGGAGCAGTGGCGAAGCCAGCGAACGCAACGAAGTGAGTACGCCGAGGGTTACTGAGCTGCGGAACACCCTGAGACCGTTGATTGCGCCCTAAAAACCTATAGAAACACCAGTCTGGAAGAACGGCCGGGCACCAAAATGAGGAATTTCAAAGTAGATTCCGATGTGCTTTTCCGGACAGAACTGGATTCCGAACGGACAGACATCAAAGCAGAACGAAAGTTTATCATCCTCATCGTCGATATACTTGAGCCAGCCGATACAGGCTTCACCATAAAGCGAAAGTCGTGTGCCGATTTCGGAAAATACAAAATGCCCATAATCAACATGACCGCCGATATAATAGAAGTTCATCGAAATTGTCTCAGATTCTCTGGTGCCGTCTGACAGTTTGCGGGAACTATCCCATGTATCAAGAGCAGCCCCAAGCATGAAGCCCCATCGCTGTTTTGAAACAGGCGGAAAAATCGTAAGGTTTAAATCCGTGGCAAATTTTGGCGTGGTGCTGTCGTAATCTCCATCGACCGCAAAAGCCGAACCAAAGACATCGGCAAAACCGACAACAAAAGACTGAACCATGCCGTGAGTGGTGAGCGTTGGGAAAAAAGGCAATGCGCCTCTGATTTCGATAAACCGATGAGATTCCAAACTTAAAAGATTTCGGCCAAATGAAGGTGACTCATCAGGCTGCGTTTGGGAAACAGGCTGTGACTGCTGAGGCTGACTCGCACCCGAATCGACAGAATCTTGTGATATTTCCTGTGCAAAAGCAAAAGTTCCAGAAACAAAAATTAAAACTGCACAAAGTTTTTTGATAAGCTTTTTCATAAGGAAACCTCCTAAAGCCTATTTTAACATTTTATTCGTAATTTTTCAAATTTTCTGAAATACTGAAGTTTTTCGAGATTTCCTATAATTGAAAATATTGTATTTTTTTGCTATTCTTTGCGATATGAAAGAACTCGAACTTAAATACGGATGCAATCCAAATCAAAAGCCTGCAAAGGTTTACGTAGACGAAGGCGATCTTCCAATCACTGTTTTGAACGGAAGACCGGGTTATATCAATCTGCTTGACGCACTCAACGGCTGGCAGCTTGTAAAGGAGCTTAAAGAGGCTACAGGTTTGCCTGCTGCGACAAGTTTTAAGCATGTAAGCCCTGC
>CACZYY010000072.1:0-18749 GCA_902785455.1 uncultured Spirochaetaceae bacterium | reverse complement strand
ATTTACTTCACAGACGGTGTTGAACTTACACCGCTCGCTTGTGCTTATGCCCGCGCCCGTGGAGCAGACCGAATGAGCTCTTTCGGCGATTTCATTTCTTTGAGTGATGAATGTGACGAGGCCACAGCCCTTTTGATTAAAAAAGAAGTTTCTGACGGTATCGTAGCCCCGGGATATTCCGCAAAAGCACTTGAAATCCTCAAGGCAAAAAAAGGCGGAAATTACTGCGTCATTCAGATTGACCCGAACTACGTTCCTCCTGCAACAGAAGTAAAGCAGGTTTTCGGCGTTAAATTCGAGCAAGGACACAATTTCCTTAAAATTGACGAGTCTTGCCTTTCAAACATCGTTACAAAAAACAAAAATCTCAGCGAGGACGACAAGCACAACCTTATCATCGCGCTGATTACACTCAAATACACCCAGTCAAACTCAGTCTGCTACGTAAAAGACGGTCAGGCAATCGGTATCGGAGCAGGCCAGCAGAGCCGCGTTCACTGTACACGCCTCGCAGGTCAGAAGGCCGACAACTGGTGGCTCCGACAGAGCCCGAAAGTTCTGGGCTTGCAGTTCGTTGACGGAATCAAACGAGCAGACCGCGACAACGCAATTGATGTTTACATCGGTGAAGAATACGAGGATGTTCTTGCAGAAGGCAAATGGCAGAACATTTTCAAGGTCAAGCCGGAAGTTTTCACACGCGAAGAAAAACGCGCATGGCTCGACAAAAACACAAATGTTGCCGTCGGTAGCGACGCATTCTTCCCGTTCGGAGACAACATCGAGCGAGCAAGAAAGAGCGGCGTTACAGTTGTAGCTCAGCCAGGCGGAAGCGTCCGTGACGATCAAGTTATCGAAACCGCAGACAAGTACAACATGGTAATGTGCTTTAACGGAATCCGTCTTTTTCATCACTAATTGAATAAAAAAAGCCACACAGCAGAAAATGCCGTGTGGCTTAAGAAAATCCCATCAAATATTATGCAAAAATTGGGCGAACTTTGATTACACCGTCAATTCCTGTGAGGGTTGCGAGTGTATCATCTGTTACTTTTCCGTCAACGTCGATGATTGCATAAGCAAGGTCGTTCTTGTTCTGGTCAACCATGCCGGCGATGTTGAGTTTTGCATTGCCCAAAACTGTCGTGAACTGAGCAATCATGTTCGGAACGTTTTTGTGTGCGATACAGAGTCGTGTTCCGTTTGCAGGGATTGGCTCGTTTCTGAATGTTTTCGGATAGTTTACTGAGTTGCGGATTTCGCCGAGTTCGAGGAAGTCACGGAGCTCTTTTACTGCCATTACAGCACAGTTGTCCTCTGCCTCTGGAGTTGAAGCACCCAAGTGTGGCAAGCAGATTACTTTGTCGCATTTGAGAAGCTCTTCGTCAGCGAAGTCTGTGATAAGGGCAGCGACTTTTCCTGATTCCAAAGCGGCAAGTACGTCTGCGTTGTTTACCAGGCCACCGCGGGCAAAGTTTACGATGCGAACGCCGTCTTTCATTGTTTTGATTGAAGAAGCGTTAATCATGCCCTTTGTGTCGTTTGTCTGTGGAACATGAACTGTGATATAGTCAGATTTTGTGTAAACGCCTTCGAGTGTGTCAGAAATTTTGACATTGCGGTCGAGGGCGAGAGCTGCTTTTACAGAAAGGAATGGATCGTAGCCAATTACGTTCATTCCCAAAGCGATTGCTGTGTTTGCAACCATTGCACCGATTGCGCCCAAGCCGATAACGCCCAAAGTTTTTCCTTTAAGCTCTGGTCCTACGAACTGGCTCTTGCCTTTTTCTGCGAGGGCAGGAATCTCATCACCTTTTCCAGCAAGGCCAGCGACCCATTTGTTTGCGGCAACTGCCGGGCGGCTAGAAAGCAAAAGACCGAGGATAACAAGCTCTTTTACAGCGTTTGCGTTAGCTCCTGGTGTGTTGAATACAACAACGCCCTTGGCTGCAAGCTCTTCGCAAGGAATGTTGTTTACGCCAGCACCTGCGCGGCCGATAGCCTTTACAGAGTCACTGAGCGCCATTCCGTGCATGTCAGCCGAGCGAACAAGGATTGCGTCAGGGTTGTTGATGTCGGTAGCGATTTCATAGTCATCGCGAGGAAAGTTTTCCAGGCCGATAGCACTGATTTTATTTAAAGTCTGAATCTTGTACATTTTTTTCTCCAATTTTTAGTTGCCACACGGATTCGAAATTGCTACGCAATTTCATGTATATAATTCTTTAACGGACTTTCCGTAGGAAAGTCGAATCCGTGTGACATTCATTTTATTTATTTGCCTCTGCGAATTTCTTCATGAACTCAACCAATGCTTTAACTCCGTCGAGAGTCATTGCGTTGTAGATTGATGCTCGCATACCACCGACGAGGCGGTGTCCTTTGAGGTTTACGAGGCCTGCTGCGGCTGCTTCTTTAACGAACTTGTCGTTGATTTCCTTTTCTTTTGCGACAGAAGCTTCGTCTGTTGCTCCAGTTGAGTATTTTGTGAGGAAAGGAACGTTCATGAGTGAGCGGCTTCCTTTCTCTGTTGTGGCGTGGTAGAAGTTGCCCTCGTTGTTGTCGAGGTAGTTGTAAAGGTATTCAGCCTTTTCCTGGTTGCGTTTGAGCATTCCTTCTGCACCGCCGTTCTTTTCAATCCAGTGAAGAACTTTGTCCAAAACGTAGATTGTGTAGCATGGTGGTGTATTGTACATTGAGCCGTTGTCAGCATGTGTTTTGTAAGCGAGCATTGTCGGTGTTCCAGGCAAGCAAGCCTCCGGCTCCGGGATCAAGTCTTCGCGGACGATTACGAGAGTAACGCCAGCTGGAGCCAAGTTTTTCTGAGCACCTGCGAAAAGCAAACCGAATTTTGAAACATCAAGAGGCTCACTCAAAACGCATGAAGAAATATCAGCAACCAAAGGAATGTCGCCAGTCTCAGGGATGTACTCGTAGTGAGTTCCCATGATTGTGTTGTTGAAGCAGATGTAAACATAGTCGTAGTCGCCAGTTACTTTCTCAACTTTCGGAATGTAAGAATAATTCTTGTCTTTTGAAGAAACGATTACGTCAACTGCGATTCCGAGTTTTTTAGCCTCTGCAGCTGCTTTTTTTGCCCAGACACCAGTCTCGATGTAAGCGGCCTTTTTGTTTTTGATACCAAGGTTCTGAGCGACCATTGCGAACTGTGTTGAACCGCCACCCTGAACAAAAAGAACCTTGTAGTTCTCAGGAACGTTCATCAATTTGCGGACCATTTTCTCTGCATCTTCGATGATTGGCTCATAAGCCTTTGAGCGGTGACTCATTTCCATTACGGACTGACCTGTTCCGTTGTAATCAAGCATTTCTGCCGCACACTCTTTCAAAACCTCTTCCGGCAAGCAAGAAGGACCCGCACTAAAATTGTAGACTCTAGCCATTTTTTTCTCCTATTCCAAAGGGGGGAAACGGTTCAGGCACAGCCTTCACCTAGACTCGCTAAAATCGCACCTTGTGCGATTTTTTAACGCTCCCTACCCCCCTCGCTCCAAAACTTTGTTTTTCCGCTACCCCTTCTGCGGGGACACCCCGCAACGCCCCGAAGCAGCATCTGTGAAAAACTTCACAGAATTTATGCTATGAGTTTAATTCTTTGCAGAAACAAGGTCAATGAAAAATGAGAATTTTAAGCATTTTATCGTGAAATTTTTCACAGTAAAACAAATTATTTTTACGCTGCTCATCCTTGAAACATTTTTGAATAAAAAACAGCTGATACAACACTACCCCTAGTGTATTTATTAACAAACTTTAAAATAAAAACGCTATTTTTCAAAATTCTATTGTCTAAGTCTAACTTTTCCGCTATATTAATGTCATCAAATAGACGGGTTGGTCCGCCAACCAACATTGCTTGGAAAATACAAGCCCTTTTAAGTCGATTTTGGTTTCATCATCTCACGTCTCTTTCCTTCTGGAACTTATGTGTCTCGGTGTCTCCATGCGCTTTCTGGGCCGTATCTTTGCCAAGTGATTTCAAATAAAACTTTTAGGAGATTTTTTATGGCAGAACAGGAAGCCTGGAAAGGATTCTACGGAAGACTTTGGAAGGAAGAAGTTAACGTTCGTGACTTCATTCAGGAAAACTACACACCGTATGACGGCGACCAGTCATTTTTGGCAGGTCCAACAGACGCAACAAACAAATTGTTCGACAAGTTGCAGGAACTCCAGAAGGCTGAGCACAACAAAAAATCAGTTGGTCTTGACGGTAAAGAGAGAAGCGGTGTTCTTGACATGGATACCGATGTCGTAACAGGTCTTACATCTCACGGAGCCGGCTACATTGACGAGAAATTAAAGGACTTGGAGCAGGTTGTAGGTCTTCAGACTGACAAGCCTCTTAAAAGAGCTTTCATGCCTTACGGTGGAATCCGAATGGCTGAGCAGTCTTGCGAAATGTACGGCTACAAGCCAAATCCTGAGCTTCACAAAATCTTCACAGAATATCACAAAACTCACAATCAGGCTGTTTTTGATGTTTACACTCCTGAGATTCATAAAGCACGCTCGGCTCACATCCTTACAGGTTTGCCTGACACATACGGACGAGGCCGAATCGTTGGTGACTACCGCCGCGTAGCTCTCTACGGAATTGACTTCCTTATTGCTCAGAAAAAGGCTGACTTCGCTAACATTGGCGATGGAACTATGACAGATGATGTTATCCGCCTCCGCGAAGAAGTTGCTGAGCAGATTAAAGCCCTCAACGGCATGAAAGAAATGGCAAAAATCTACGGATTCGACATTTCTAAACCAGCTAAAAACGCAAAAGAAGCTGTTCAGTGGCTCTACTTCGGCTACCTCGCAGCTATCAAAACACAGAACGGTGCAGCTATGTCTATCGGTCGTGTTTCAACATTCCTCGACATCTACATCGAGCGCGACTTGAAGGCTGGAATCATCACAGAAAGCCAGGCTCAGGAGCTCATCGACCATCTCGTTATGAAGGCTCGCATGGTTCGCTTCGCACGAATCGAGTCTTACAACCAGCTCTTCTCTGGAGACCCAATCTGGGCTACTCTCGAAGTTGGTGGTCTCGGACAGGACGGCCGCTCAATGGTCACAAAGAACGACTTCCGTTTCCTCCACACATTGGAGAACATGGGCCCAAGCCCAGAGCCAAACATGACAGTTCTCTACTCAAAGAGATTGCCAGAAGCTTTCCGCAAATAAGAGCCAAACATGACAGTTCTCTACTCAAAGAGATTGCCAGAAGCTTTCCGCAAATACGCTGCAAAGATTTCTATCGATACATCTTCTATCCAGTACGAAAATGACGATGTTATGCGCCCAATCTGGGGTGATGACTACTCAATCTGCTGCTGTGTTTCAGCAACTCAGACTGGTAAAGAAATGCAGTTCTTCGGTGCCCGAGCAAACCTTGCAAAAGCCCTTCTTTACGCTATCAACGGTGGAAAAGACGAAGAAGCAGGACTCACACCAGGCGTTCAGGTAGGACCGGAGCTCGCTCCAATCACTTCAGAATATCTTGATTATGATGAAGTTATCGCAAAATACGATGCAATGCTTGACTGGCTCGCAGGTCTTTATGTCAATGCACTCAACGCAATCCACTACATGCACGACAAATACTACTACGAAGCAGCTGAACTTGCTTTGGAAGATACAGATATCAAACGTACATTCGCTACTGGTATCGCAGGCTTCTCTCACGTAGTTGACTCACTTTCTGCAATCAAATATGCAAAAGTCCGAGTTCTCCGCCGTGACTTCGACATCCATGACCGCAAAACAAAGGCTGTCATCGGAACAGCAAAGAACATGGCTTACGACTTTGAGATTGACGGCGACTTCCCACGCTACGGACAGGACGATGACCGCGCAGATGACATCGCAGTATGGCTCTTGAAGACTTTCATCGGCAAAACATACCGCAACGCAGAGCCAACAACATCTATCCTTACAATCACTTCAAACGTTGTTTATGGAAAAGCAACTGGTGCTCTCCCAGACGGACGAAAGGCTCACGAGCCATTCTCTCCAGGAGCTAACCCAGCTTACGGCGCAGAGACAAAGGGCCTTATCAAATCCCTCAAATCTGTTGCAAAACTTCCATATCACTACGCTCTCGACGGTATCTCAAACACACAGACAATCAACCCGTCTGCTTTGGGACACGATGAGAACGAGCGAATTGACAACCTCGTAAACGTCCTCGACGGATACTTCTCACGCGGTTCACACCACTTGAACGTAAACGTCTTCGGCGTAGAGAAGCTCAAGGACTGCCAGGCTCACCCAGAGAAACCTGAGTACGCTAACTTCACAGTACGCGTTTCTGGTTATGCAGTTCGCTTCATCAACCTTACAAAAGAGCAGCAGGACGACGTTATCGCACGAACCTGCCACGCTTCGTTGTAATAAATCTAAATCCGAAAGAAATATCGGATAAAATTTAAAAAATGGGGCTCCCAGTGAGAGCCCGTCATAAAACTCGCGGTTGAAGCCCTTCGGGACGCTTCGCTCTTCAAAGCGAGTTTTTGTCGGAACCTCACTTCCGCCCCATTTTTTATGTCTTTTCGTTCTTTTTTTGGGTTTTGTTTATCATAACTCATTTTAGCCAGTATATGTGAATGACGAGTTTTACATTTACTGCCAGTGCAAAACAAGCGTAGGCGGGGTTGTGGCATGAATCCACTTTGCGCGTGCGAGCGAAGCGAGTCAGATACCTTATACGCGCAACCTAGTGAGCGTCAAGAAAACTTGCGAGGCAAGTTTTTAGCGAATCTCCGTAGCAGCTGTGCTGCGAAGGTGGATTCCAATGACACGTTCCCGCCGGGAGCTTGTTTTGTGATTATCTATAAATTTTAAAACTCGTCATTCAGAGGTGCTAATCATGGCTTTGCAGGGATATGTTCATCAGTTGGAATCTTTTGGGTCAGTTGACGGACCTGGAGTACGATTTATTATTTTCTTTTCTGGGTGTCCTTTCCGATGCCTTTACTGCCACAATCCTGACACTTGGGAAATGACTCGCGGAAAGCTTTACACCGCCGAGGAGCTTTTGGACGAAGCTGAGAGTTGCCGGGACTACTGGGGCAAAAAGGGCGGTATCACGGTTTCTGGTGGTGAACCGCTTGCACAGATTGATTTTTTGCTGGAACTCTTCACAAAAGCAAAGGAACGCGGAATCAACACCTGCATTGACACAGCTGGCGGTCCTTTCAAGAGCGAGGGCGAATGGTTCGAAAAATTCAAGCGTCTCATGGAAGTTACGGACATTCTTCTTGTAGACATCAAGCACATCAATGAGGAAGAGCATAAAAAACTCACCGGCTGCACAGGCAAAAATGTACGCGAAATGTTCGCTTATCTTGACGAAATCAAAAAGCCAATCTGGATTCGTCATGTTCTTGTACCTGGAATCACAGACAACGACGAATATCTTACACAAACCCGAGACTTCATCCGCACGCTTCATAATGTAGAGCGGGTTGAAATTTTGCCGTACCACGGACTTGCAATCACCAAGTACAAAGATTTGGGTATCAAATATCCACTCGAAAAAACGGAAAGCCCGAGTCAGGAGCGCGTAGAAAAAGCACGTGCTATACTTGAATGTGAAAAATATGTAAAATGGAAGGACTAACACACAGGAGTAAGGCATGAAGAAATTTTTATTTGCAACAATTTTAATTTCATTGGTTGCAGTTTCATTTATCGGATGCAACAAAAAAACAACTTCCGATGCGACACCCTCTAAAAATATTGAAAGACACACAATCAAAGTCGGATACGCGCAGGTTGGTCACGAGTCTGCATGGAGAAATGCAAACACTCTCTCTTTCAAAACGACATTCACTCCGGACAACGGCTACGAATTTTATTTTGTCGATGCAGACGGAAGCCAAAAAGCACAGATTGATGCAATCCGCAACTTCATTGCACAAAATGTCGATTACATTGTACTGGCACCTGTAGTTGAAACTGGCTGGGAAGGAATTCTCAAAGAGGCAAACGATGCTGGAATTCCGGTTATTCTTTCTGACCGCCAGATAAAGGTCAATGATGACAGCCTTTATCTCTGCTGGGTCGGTGCAGATTTCCTTCAGGAAGGTCGTAATGCTGTAAAATGGCTCGCATCTTATCTCGAAAACAAGAATCTTGGTTCAGATGAAATTAATATCGTTAATCTGCAGGGCACACTTGGTGCTTCTGCTCAAATTGGCCGCACACAAGGTCTTATAGAAGGAATTGAAGCTTTTCCTAACTGGAATCTTATTGCACAAAAATCAGGAAATTTCACAACCGAAGGTGGCAAAAAAGCCATGCAGGAAATCATCAAATCTGTCGGAATCAATAAAATCAACGTGCTTTTCTCTGAAAATGACGACATGACTTTGGGTGCAATTGAAGTAATCAAAGAAGCTGGCAAAGTTCCAGGCGATGACATAATCATCATTTCATTCGACGCCGTATACAAAGCATTCATGAAGCTAATTACCGGCGAAATCAACTGTGAATGTGAATGTAACCCGCTTCATGGTTCACGAGTTGCAGAAATAATCCGAACTCTTGAATCTGGCAAGCCTGTCGAAAAGATTCAGTACGTAAATGAATCTATATTCGATCACACAAACGCACAATCAGTCATGCTCTCAAGACGTTACTAAAAAGCAAATCTTAAGTTTTCTGAACATATAAAAAGGCTGCCCTTATGAAGTTCATTGGCTATATCAAAAAAAACGACTTCCAGTCGTGAAAACGGCTTATCGAAATCTAGGGAACGACGGCGTAGCCGTCAAAACCTGTGAGACAGGTTTTGAGTGACTCTCCGAACAGCTATGCTGTGAAGGCCTGCTAGCATGCTACACGCAGTTTGTGCTTGTAATTATATACGTTTGCCGCTTACGCGGCAGCACAAACTGAGTGTTTTCGTAAGCCGTTCCACTTCTTCACGTCATTTTTTTTGTAATATCCGGTAATTTGCAAAATTCGTCTTTTAGGCTATTAAGCTTTACATGCATTAAACGGCAAAATTTGCCAAAATTTCCGAAAGCATTGGTATCAGCTGCTTTTTGCGGCTGACCACATTTTTAAGGAAATAAATCTGTGATTCCATTTTGGGAAGATTAAGGAACTGCAAGAACCGCTCTTCACCCGCCACAAGCATGACAGAGCTGAGAGTAGAAATATCCGTGACCAAAAGCGAAGCGAACATTGCGCCCTTGCTTTTTCGCTCAATTTCAAGCCCATCCAGGAATTCTTTTTTGCGCTCAAGAATCTCAGCCGTGCCGTCAACTTCAATCTGGCTAACGGTGAACTTGATTTTTCCCTCGTCATATTCCTTCATATCCTGATTGATAACTTCGTCTGAAGAACGCCCGCCGATTCGGCTTCCGGCTTTGATTATTTCTTCGCCCAAAGTTTTCACATCAAGACCGGTTTTTTGAGCAAGAAATTCCGCTGTCTCGATGTCAATTTTGGTCGTAGTCGCACTCTGTAAAATCAGCGTGTCGCTCAAAATACCGCACAAAAGCAATTTTGCGACATTCAAAGGAATGTTGATGTTTTCTTCTCGATACAATCGCGTGATAATCGTGGAAGTTGAGCCGAGCGGGCGGTTGATGAACGAAATCGGAGTTTTTGTGCTCATCGAACCAAGCCTGTGATGATCAATTATGTCAAAAATCTTGTAATTATCGAATCCGTCAACAATCTGAGTTTTTTCATTGTGATCAACAAGTGCGAGTCCGACCTTTGCCTCGTGATGAACGTCAATCTCGCTCAGGACTCCAATAACCTTGTTATCATCATCAACGACTGGCAAAATCTGGCTCGCGACTTCTTTGAGGCGTGGCATAATCTGCTGAATCGAATCTTCCGGCTTAATCGGTTTGATTTTTTTATCACAAAGCACACGCACCGGCGTAGAATACAAGACGAGCATTGAAGTTGAAGCTGTATCGTATTTGCTTACGATAATGCTTGTTCCGCATTTTGTTGCTTTTTCAATGATTTCATCTTTCGGAACACGATCCGCACTCAAAATCAAAGCGCGAACATGCTTTTCAAGGCAGAGATTCTGAATATCTTCCCGGTCGCCAGTCACTACGACAATGCTTTCGTCCTTGTGAAGCTCCAGTGTTTGTTTGAAAGACTCAAAACTTGTCGCGCCGGAAACAATTGTGTAACGGTGAAGCTCTTCCGCACCATCACCACGGCAATAAACCTTTCCTCTCAAAGTCCTGCTCATCAGATTAACGTCTGTAACGACTGAAATATGGTGCTCAGGATTGAGAATGTGGAAAATATTGTTCGTAAAAGAATTGTAGTTGAGAATCGCCTTGTAATGCCCTTCATCATCAACAACCGGAAGAACTTTTCGGCCATGCTCGCGCATAAAAATCGACGCTTCCCAAAAAGGAGTCATCTGATTTATGACATCAGCCTCGTCATTCATGTAATACGCAACGCGAGGGTTCATATCCGGGATAAACTCAGGAGGAGTGATTCCAAATTTTTTGTAAATATACTCAGTCTGAGGATTTAACTTGCCGGCACGACAGGCTTTGTACTCAGAAAATCCCTGAGCATTTTTAAAAGCCGCGTACGCCGTTGCCGAAACTACTGAGTCTGTATCAGGGTTTTTGTGCCCGAAAACGAAAATAGTATTTTTCATAAGCTATTTTTTTTGTTTTTTTTGAGGATTGGCTCCATCGTTACATTTACACCGAGTTTTTTGAAAATCTTTCGGTCAACTTCGGAAAGCATAACAGTGGTGTGAACCTGACAGCCGTCCAGTTTTGGAAGCTGCTCGATTGCTTTTTTGCAGTTCTCGCTGGTGTTTGAAAGCATTGCAAGCGCAACAAGAACTTCGTCAGTGTGCAGGCGAGGATTATTTCCTTTGAGATAATTGACCTTCATGTTCTGAATCGGCTCAATCATTTCTGCAGGAATAAGCTTGACCTTGTGATCGATTCCGGCCAAATGCTTGGTGGCGTTCAAAATGAGAGCCGCACAGGTTCCCAAAAGGCTTGAAGTTTCGCTCGTGATGATAGTTCCGTCACTAAGCTCGATTGCGGCTGCAGGAGCATTTGCCTTTGCCCCGCGCTCATTTGCAGGAATAACAACTTTGCGGTCTTCTGGAGTAATTTTTGCCTGCTTCATGAGAAGGGCGATTTTGTTTACTTCGTTTTCTGTAGCTTTATCCTCGACCAAATCATCAAGGGCTGTAAAATATCGGCGGATAATTTCCTGATTTGAAGCCTCACGGCAAGCTTCGTCGTCAAAAATACAATAGCCGGCCATGTTTACGCCCATGTCAGTAGGAGATTTGTAAGGGTTTTCGCCGTAAATTCCTTCAAAAATTGCGTTTAAAACAGGGAAAATCTCGATGTCGCGGTTGTAGTTTACAGTTGTCTCGCCATAAGCTTCAAGATGAAACGGGTCAATCATGTTGACATCGTTCAAATCAGCTGTGGCAGCCTCGTAAGCAAGGTTGACAGGATGTTTGAGCGGCAAGTTCCAGATTGGGAAAGTCTCGAATTTGGCATAACCGGCCTTGATTCCGCGCTTCTGCTCCTGATAAAGCTGGCTCAAACAAACAGCCATTTTTCCGCTTCCAGGACCCGGAGCTGTAACAACAACGAGCGGGCGGCTAGTCTCAACATAATCATTCTTTCCGTAACCGTCGTCCGAGTCAATCAATGCGACATTCTGAGGATAGCCCTCAATCATGTAGTGATAGTAGCACTTGATGCCCATTC
Organism: uncultured Spirochaetaceae bacterium; assembly: GCA_902785455.1. Taxonomy (GTDB): domain Bacteria; phylum Spirochaetota; class Spirochaetia; order Treponematales; family Treponemataceae; genus Treponema_D. The sequence continues at coordinate 6,993 of CACZYY010000072.1, read as the reverse complement.
TTTTAAGCTTGTTTTTGAATGCCTTTGCGCTTTCCTGACCTTTAAAATGTGTAATTACGACTGAACCGACCATGAGTCCAAGATTCTGGAACTCATCGCGAAGGCGCAAAACATCTTTGTCGTAAGTGATACCCAAGTCCCCGCGAACCTTGTTTTTTTCGATGTCAACAGCACTGATCGCAATGACAATCTCTGCCATATCAGCGAGTTGCATGAGCATTTTGAGCTTAGAATCCGGCTGGAATCCCGGAAGAACGCGGCTTGCGTGGTAATCATCAAATAATTTGCCGCCAAATTCCAGATAAAGTTTATTGCCGAACTTGGCAATCCGTTCCTTAATGTGTTCCGACTGTATCCGCAGATACTTCTCATTATCAAATCCGTTTTTCATAACGGAATTAGATTATAGCAAATATCACAGAAAATTTAAACCACAGATTACACTGATTGCACAGATTTTTTAGGGGAGAAGTCTCTCCCCTACGCCGCACTTTGTTGCGTCGTACCCCACTCTACGGGGCTAATGCCCCGTAACGCCCCAAAATCTACTCGCTTAAAAGCACATCTTTGAGAATCGCCAGACCTTCGTCGATTTCTTTGTATGAAATATTGAGCGGCGGAACGATTCGGAGAGTGTTTTTGCCGGCAGTTGATGTGAGAAGCCCTTTTGAAAGAAGCTTTTTCTCAACTTCAACGGCACTAACAGGCTCAATCATGTCAACGCCAATCATAAGACCTTTTCCGCGGATTTCACCGACGCATTTTGCCCCGAACCCTGCAATTGCCTTTCGCATGTACTCGCCTTTTTCGGTTACGCTTTCAAGGAACCCTGGCTTTGTAAGTTCCTTCAAAACAACAAGACCTGCGGCACAAGCCAACGGGTTTCCGCCGAATGTAGACTGATGATCACCAGCTTTGAATACATCAGCTGCCTTACCACGAATCAAGATTCCGCCAAAAGGAACGCCACCAGCAACACCTTTTGCGAAGCTTACGACCTCAGGCACAAAACCAAGCGCATCGCTTGCAAGAAGAGTGCCTGTGCGGCCAAAACCAGTCTGAACTTCGTCGGCCATAACGATTGCGCCAGCTTTTCGTGCAGCATCGGCAGCGGCTTTTGCCCATTCCGGATCAACGATATTTACACCGCCCTCGCCCTGAACACACTCAATCAAAAGAGCGGCAGTTGTGTCGTCGAAAGCAGTTTTGATTGCTTCCCAATCGTTTGCCTTGATTGTCTTGAAACAGTCAACGTAAGGAGCAAAACAAGCCGGGTGAAACTTTTCCTGACCAGTAGCAGTCAATGTTGCCAAAGTGCGGCCATGGAAAGAACTTTCAAGAGTATAAATTACACGGCGTTTTTCTCCGCCATTCAAATATCCGTACTTTCGAGCAAGCTTGATTGCGGCTTCGTTGCCCTCTGCACCAGAGTTGCCAAAATAGACTGCATCAAAACCAGTCTGACCAAGCAACTCTGTAGCATACTGAACGCCAATATCACTTACGAAATAATTGCATACATGAATCTGTTTTTTGGCCTGTTTTGAGATTGCCTTTACAAGTGGCTTGAAATTGTGCCCGAGACAGTTGACTGCAATTCCAGCCAAAAAGTCGATATATTTTTTGCCATTAATATCGTAGACTGTTGAGCCCTTGCCTTTGACCATAGTGACATCGAACGAGCCATAATTATTTACAACAATTTTTGAAGCCATAGAATCTCCTTGCGTTGCATAATTATACAGAATATCCGTATATTTATGCAAGCAGAAATTCAATCTTTTTTACACCTCAAACAAATTCGTGCTTAAATAACGAAGTCCTGTGTCCGGGAACACGACCACGATATTTTTGCCTTCAAATTCTTTTCTTTGTGCGATTTTTGTAGCTCCCCACAGGGCCGCTCCGCTGGAATTTCCCACGAGAACGCCGTCAGTCTTTGCCACTGTTCGCACAGCTTCAAAAGCTCCGTCCGTGTCGGCTACAAAAACTTCATCGAAAATTCCAGCTTTTGGCTCACCGTTTTCTTTTAAGCTCAAAGGAACCCGCTCAACCGGAACATCCGTAAAATTGTGAATTCCAGTGAGGCGCGTGTCTGTCGTAGATGGCTCGACCGCAAAAATTCTGACATCAGAGCTCTGCTCATGAATATAGTCCGCGATTCCCCGGAGAGTGCCGGCCGTTCCAACGCTTGCTACGACTGCCGAAAGCTCTCCTTCTGTGTCTTCCCAGATTTCCCGGCCTGTTGTGTCGTGATGCGCTTTTGGGTTGAGCGGGTTTACCATCTGATCGACGAAATAAATGCTGTCGCCGGCTGCCTGCCGCTCACGAATATGCTGTTTCAAAATGTTGGTTGCTGCAACAAAGTCATTGTTCGTGGCTTTGAGCGCGTCCTGAAGCTCAGGGACATCGCCGATTTTTGTTACATTCGCACCAAATGCTTTCATCACTTGAAGTCGTTCCCGGCTCACTCCTTCCTGAAGATAAATCTGAACTTTGTAGCCTTTCATTGCTCCGATTGCGCTCACGGCAATTCCAGTATTTCCGCTTGTGTATTCGATTAAAGTCGTTTTTCCGGGAATGATTTTTCCTTCTTTTTCGGCATCTTCGATAATCCGCAAAACGATTCGGTCTTTGATTGAACCGATAGGGTTAAAATACTCGACCTTTGCAAGAATATGAGCCTTTAGCCCAAGTTTTTCTTCGTATCCGTGCAGACGGACAAGCGGAGTATGACCGACAAGCTCCGTAAGCGATTCATGAATTTTTTTAGACATTTTGTACCTCCAGTTTTTTTCGAGAATGAGCCAGTTTCAAAAATCCTGACGAACTTTTGAAACTTGCATAAATATTTCATCGCAATTTTCAAGGGCAGCTTTGTCGTGGCTTACAAAAATGACTGTTTTGCCCTGAGACGAAAGCGCCTTAAAAATGCTGGTGATTTCCTTTGTTTGCTTTTCACTAACCGCGTCCGTTGCTTCGTCAGCGGCTATGATTTTCGGATCGTTCATGAGAGCACGGGCTATCAAAACACGCTGATTTTCTCCGCCCGAAAGTACACCTGGATATTGCTCGGAAAGTTCTGCAATTCCAAAATCCGAAAGAAGTTTTTTGGCACGCAGGAAAATTTCTGATTTTGAAAGATTTTGTTTGTGCGAAAGAAGGGCTGGAAGAGCAACATTCTCCAGCACTGTAAGATTTTCCAGAAAACTCTGCTCCTGCGAAACAAATCCGATGTTTTCGTTTCGAAATGCGGAAAGCTCTTTGTCTGAAAGAGAGAAAATGTCCGTGCCGTCAATCAAAACCTTCCCGGACGAAGGCTTTTGAAGCCCTGTTATAATAGAAAGAAGTGTACTCTTCCCCGCTCCAGATTCCCCGGAAATGCCAAGAAAAGTGCCGTCATTTACCGTAAGAGAAAAATCCGAAAGAACAGTCTTAGTTCCGCGCGGAGTCTGAAATGTCTTGGAAATATTTTTTAGTTCAATCATTTGACATCTCCATAAGGCTCGATTTTTGACACCCGAACCGCTCCGTTTGCGGTCGAAATCAGGCATGAAAGCACAGTAACCACAAAAACCACACCCGCAAATGTCAGAATCCAGCCCGGGCCGCTCATCGCAAAAGGAAGACCGAATTTTTCTGAAATCAGTGCGTTGAAGGGAACTACAATCAGGGCCGAAAGACCGATTCCCAGAATTGAACCGCCAGCTCCCAAAATTCCTGCCTCCCAAAAAAGCACCGAGCAGAGGAGCGAACGGTTTGCGCCAAGAACCCGGAGAATCGAAAATTCACGACGCCGCTCGTTAATCGTGATTGAAAAAACTAAGGCCAGAGAGATAATCGTAATCAGGAACAGCAGAATCGAAATCGAATATAAAAATACGAAAATCGCCGAAAGTTTTTCCGAAAAATTACGGATGAATTTTTCGCCAACAATCACATGAACGCCCGGAAGGACTTTTTTTATCCGCAAAGCGACAGCATCCGCCGAAGAATCCGGGGAAATCTTGACCAGAACTGTGCTGAGCTTGTTTTTTGTGTCGCCATCGGAAATAAAACCGAAACCGCGGGAACTTGCGTCCTCAAAGATATGTTCAAGACTCGCAAAATCGCAGAAAATCACGTTGTCCATGCCGGTTCCGCTTTTTGAAAGCCGGGCAGAAATCTTGTGCTCGTTTCCGAAGAATTTTACGCTTCCCTTGGTAAGGTTTACATTGCTCCCCGAAAGCAAAAATTCTTCGTTTGTGTCAGTTTTTACCCTGGATTTTGCCCAATTCTGAATCACGAAGTCAGTTTCCGGCTCAAATCCGATAATCTGAATCGGAAAATCACAGCAGCTTTCAGAAAGGCTGGTAAGATAAAACTGACCGCTCGCATTTTCAACTCCTTCAACTGCACGGACTGAATCCAGAACCTTCCGTTCCATGTAAAAATAATTTGGTTCGCCGGAAAGAAGGATATTTTCCGCGCCCTTCTCATAGCCTTCTGGAACCACGAGCAAGTCTGCACCCATTCGGGAACGAAGACCTGCGATTCCAGATTTAAGGCTCTGAGAGAGAACGAGGGAAGCAAACAGAACGGCGGAGGAAAGAGCGATTAGAGTCGCTGTCAAAACCGTTCTGTAGGCTTTTCGTGACAGATTTGAAAGTGCAAGCGATTTTTCAACCGCCGAGCGCAAAATCAGCGTTTTTTCCATAAAATTACCGTCTGAGCCGCAGAAATTACGAAAATCAAGATTCCGAAGACCAGAACCGTTGGGGCTGTGACCGCATGACAGTGCATTTTTGGCATTGAGCAGACTTTTGCGAATGTATAAGGCGCGATTCCAGCAAGAAGTCCCAAAACTGCTGTTACAGCTGAAAAGACGATATTTAAATTCTTCATTTTTTTTACCTCTTTTTTAATTACAGTGAGAAGCTGGTGCGCTCACCGTTGATTTCCTTGTATGTTTTTGTTTCTTTGTCGTAAGTGTAGCCGTCTGGTACTCCAAAGAGCTCGATATAGCTCTGGGCAATGAATTTTTCGATGTCGGTTGAGCTTTTCAAGATGCCTGCTTCCTGAAGCTGACGGGCAGCCTTGTCGAAAGTTTTTTTGCCGAGAGAACGGCTTGGAATGAAGTTGAGTTCTTCGAGCAATTCCGCGTTGAAGTCCAAATCTCCTGCGACAAGGTTGTTTTCAATCTGGAGCTGGGCTGCAAGACGAGGCTCGGCCTCAACGAAGGCACTGGCTTTCTGCAATGCTCTTGTTACGGCAGCGGCTCCCTCTGGATTTTCGCGGAGAAGCTTGTGAGTCACGAACTGCTGGCAGCAATATTCGTTAACGAATTTTTCATCGATTCCTGTGTCCAGGATTTTTCGGAAGTTGTAAGCACGCTCGCCTTTTGTTGCAACTGGGTCGTGAGCGCCGATTACATCAACCGCACCGTTATTGAGCGCGATTGCAAGGTCGCTTGACGCGTAGGCAAGAAATTCGACTTCGTTCTTTTCGGCTGTGACTCCGATTCCTTCGTCCATGAGTTTTCGTTTGAGATTCATGACGCTGGAATCAGCAAGCCCTGGAACGCCGATTTTTGCACCGCGAAGATCTTTTACAGAATGAATCTTTGAGTCTGCACGTACATAGTATTTTGTACAGCCGACATGGATTCCAGAAGTGTATGAGATTGGAAGACCGTTTTCGATTGCCTGCATCTGGGTTGCGTAGAGGCCATAACCCGCATCGACTTTGCCTGAGGCAATCATTTCGGCCAAAGTGGCGCCGCCTTCGACGACCTGAACGTACTCCGCTTTCTGACCGATTGCGGCAAGCTCCTCATCGAAAAGCCCCATTTTCATTGCGACATGGACAGGAGCCGCACAAAGAGTTCCTGTCTGAAAGTTAATCCGAACGACTTTCTGAGCCGAAGAGGCCTTCTTTTCGCAAGAAGTGAGCACAAGTGAAGACAGCAAAAGAGCCATCCCGATTAAAAGTGATTTTTTCATATTTTTTGTACCTCCAAAGATTTTATTGCCACACAGATTCGATTTTCCTACGGAAAATCCATTTGAAATTTTTAATATGAAATTGCGTAGCAATTTCGAATCCGTGTGACATCCTTTTTTATTTCTTATATCGTATACTCCACTTCCTGAACTTTGCCCGCATAGTCCAGAATTTCCAGAATCTGCGTGCGGTACTTCAAGAAGACGTCCTGACCACGGGCGCGCGGATGACCAAGCTCAATCTTTATGATTTTTTCGACTTTGCTTGGACGGGCCGACATAATCACAACATAGTCGCTCAGATAAACCGCCTCATCGACATCGTGAGTAACCATTACCATCGTGGTGTTGTGCTCTTTTTTGAGCCTGAGGATTTCGTCCTGCATGGTCATTCGGGTAAATGCGTCCAGAGCACCCAAAGGCTCGTCAAGGAGCAGGATTTTCGGATGACCAACGAGGGCACGGGCAAGACTCGCCCGCTGATTCATTCCCCCCGAAAGCTGGTGCGGGTAAGACTTTTCAAAACCCTTCAAGCCCACAAGGTTTATGAACTCATCCACATCAGCCCTGCGTTCTTTGTAAATGTGGCGGGCTTTAAGTCCGAACGCTACGTTTTCGCGGATTGTGAGCCATGGAAAAAGATTCGCCTGCTGAAAGGCAAATCCCCGGTCACTTCCGGGCTTTGTGATTTTTGAGCCGTCCACAGAAACGAACCCCTCAGTAGGAGTTTCAAGGCCGGCGATACAACGAAGGAGAGTGGTCTTTCCGCAGCCAGAAGGCCCGATCAGCGAAACAAAACTGCCCGCCGGAATCGTAAAATCCACGCCGTTCAATGCCGTAACCCGAGAACTTCCGCCCGAGAATACTTTTGTGACTCTGCTGATATTTATTTCTCCTGCCATTGCTGCTCCTTTCTTCTTACCTATCTACCTAGTAGGTTATATATTTTTAAAAACATTGTCAAGTTGAATTTTTCATGAGAACAAAATATGACAAAAATTAAGCAAAAAAA
>CACZYY010000071.1 GCA_902785455.1 uncultured Spirochaetaceae bacterium | reverse complement strand
TTTGTCGTTGTCGGTGAAGAAGCGGTTGTAGTGCGCCACCAGATATTCCAGGCATCGGAACGGCATGTTGTTGTTGATTGTGCTCTGATGCTCGGCAAGCACCACTATGCTGTCGTTGATTTCCATCGACACGTCATTCTCGATGTTGTTGTAGACCACATTCTCCAGCGTGACCGGCTTTATCTCAACCTCGCCGATTTTGAAGTTCGTGTCGTGAATCGCGTTGTAGAGCGAAAGAAAATATTCCTTTGCGTTTACGTTGCGCCCGAACATGTTCACGAAGAGCGAGCTTTTGTAGTCGCGTTTTTGATTTGCAGATTCTTTTGGTGCCATAAACACTCCTTTGGGAATAAGTAAGATTTGAGTAAAATCAGAAAACTCAGTGCGGCCGGTCACAAAATCTTCTTCAAGTCTCATACCTTATTACTTCCATTTTTTTTGCGTTTTCGGCAATGCAGAACGAAAAAAGTCAGAAAAATCCAAAAAATTTTTCCTGATATTTTGGAGATTTCGGACTTTTGTCATAGAACTGGTGTTTTTTGTTATAACTGCTTTTTAAAAAACGACCTTATAATTTTAAAATTAAATAAAAAGTTTTGGAGTTGTCTATGAATAACAAAAAGTTCTGGTTTAAAAATTTTTCTTTTTGGTGCATTTCGCTTCTGCTTTTTGCTTTTCTTTCCTGCGGTGAGGATTCTGGTCTTGGTGGTGCGATTGATACTAAGTCTCCGACTCTTTCCATTGATTATCCTCCTTCTGGTGCCGCAATTCGAGATTCTTTTATCCTGTTTGGAAACGTTTCCGACGACAAGTCGATTGCTAAGGTTCTTGTTTCGGTCAAAAGTCTTGATGTGGACGGAATAAGTGATAATTATGTGGCGAAAGTTTCTGACGATTCCAAAAACTGGTCGATTGAGCTTAACAGGCATGATGAGCAGGATTCCAAATATTTTAACGGCTGGCAATATCCTGACGGAAAGTACGAAGTTTATGTCACGGCTTACGATAATGCAGGCAACAATTCAGGTAAAAGTTCACGTTCTTTTGAAATAGATAATACTGCTCCTGTTTTCATTATTTCAAATCCGGGTGTTGTAAAGAAAAGCGGTCTGTCTCCTTCGGCTTATGGTTCAATATTTACAATCGACGGCACGATTTCTGACAACCACGCAATTTCTTTCATGGATGTCAAAATCTTCAATTCAGATGGCGTTCTTGTTTCTTCTGAATCTTATGAGGGAGAGGATATTGATTTTTATCGTGAGGAAGAAATTTCGACTGCTGGCGGAACAAGCGTCCAGATTGCACAATATGGCACTGCGTTGAATAATCGTTACTCTCAGCTTCATCCTGCTGATAACGGTACAGAATTTTATTATGCTCAGATTACGCTCACTGATTCTACAAAAATTTACAAAGATCCGCCTGTTGGTAGTTCACGGTCCGCAGATGAGATAAAATCTGATGCTTACGGAAACGCTACTTCAAAAATCTACCTTTATGATGATGTTTATACATCTGTTATGAGTTCGAAAAAAGGCATTAACAAAAATAACGGTGGTTTTAGTGCGGCTAATCTCAAGGACATTCTTTCTGGTCTGGAGAAGGGCGAAATCGAGTCTCAGGCTTTGAAAATTCTGAATGAAAAGGTAATCGATACTTCGGCTGCTTCTGGCTCGGATTCAATGGCGAATAAACTCAGTTTCTCCCTCAATCCGGAGGCAAATCCAAATTACACCGTAAATGGTTTTTCTTTCTTTAATGACGATGATTCTGTTCAGACTGCTTCTGCCGGAAACACTGTCTCAGTGACGATTTCTGCTGGTCTCGACGGAACTAATATTGCGCCTGAAAAGGTTCGAGTCTGGATGAAGTCTTTCAATGAAAAGCCTTCAGATGCAGAAAAAATCAAGACTGACTTGCGAAATCTCGAAAAAAAGGTTGAGTCGCTTGTGAACTCGGAAACTGTTTTTGTTGATGCTCTTCATAAATCTGAAAATTCCGTTGCTACAGTCTTAAAAACAGAGGAAAATGAAAATGACTGGCTTCTGATCTACGATTATTCGCTCAATAATTCCAAAGGAAGCTCTGTATCTACAAAAACTTTCAGCGTCACTTTGCCGAAGGAAATTGAACTTTCAAAATATTATATTCTTGGCGTCACTGGCTGCGATATTGAGGATGTTGAATTCGCCCAGAATGTGATTTATGGCTTTGTGGGTAACACGGCTGGTGTTCCTCCGACAATCGGTTTTGATTCCCCGAAGAATCTCGAAGTTTTTAAGGATTTTTCTGCTCCTGTGTTCAAGGGAACGGCTACATTCACTTCTTCAATGCTTTACCTTACGGAACTGAAAGCTGTTCTTTCTATCACTGATGAGGCTACGAATGCGCTTGTCGGTGAATTCTCTGATGAAATTTCATGCAGGCTTGTTGATGACGAAAAAATCTGGTCTCTTTCAGAATCGAATGCACTGACTTTTGATAACGCGACTGATTCCTGGGCCGTTGACCTTTCAAAAATCCCTGAGCTTATCCAGCTGTACAACGAAAGGGCCGGCGAAGGTGTTTACTGGCTTGCAAATCTTACTGTTTCTGGAAAATCTTCTTCCGGGCATGAGGGAAAGGCTAATCGGAGCGTTCATATCGATACAGTAGCACCAAAAGTAACTGTTAATTCTGCTGAGCCACGAGTTTCTGATTTTGACGGCTCAGATTTTGTATATCTCAATGAAACAGTTCGGATTAAGGGCAGCATCGAGGAACAGAATCTTGAAGAAGTCTCCTACGAAATTCTTGCGAGCACTGATTTAAACAGAGCTTTGTCCTCAAAAACTGATTCAAAATATTCTTTCTCGCTTGGGAAAAAGTTCTCGATTGATGAGGAATTGGACACAACGAAAATCACGGAACTTTTTGCGAGCGAATCAAATCCCGATCCTAAAATTCAAGTTGACGTCGTGATTCGTGCAAAAGATTCTGCCGGAAATGAGACTGAATATCATGCCGCGGCTGACGAAACTCTTACTGACAACAAAAAACTCGTGATTTATCAGGAGACTGACCGCCCGAAAATTGTGCTTGGAAATGCTTCTGCTGAAATAGAAAAAGTCACGCTGGAGAAAAATTTCTTTGGCCCTTCAAGTGACAAAACGCTGCAAATCAGTTTTTCTGATGACGATATCATTGATGAATACGAAATCTGGCTTTATGACGAAAACGGAACGGCCCTGCTGGACGCTGATTTCAAAAAATCAGGCTTGAAAGTAAATGCAAAAAACGGTAGCGGGGATTCTGCCGGAAAAAATCCGTACAAGTTCTTCCCTCAAAAAACTTCGGCTTCGATTAATTATGCGCTTCCTTCAGATGCTGGAAAATATCTGGTAAAAATTGTGGCGCGTGATTATTTCAGCAAGGATTTGAGCAAGCCTTTTGGTGAAAAATCTCTCGGAACTTTCCCGATTGCTGTTGATTCTGGTGCTCCAAAAATCGAAATCTCTTCACCTGCAAACGGAAGTTTCCAAAACGAGGAAATTTCTGTGAGCGGAAGGATTTCCAAAAAAGCTGAGATAAAGGCCGTCATTTATAAAAATGGAACAGAGCTTAAAGATGCGGGCTTTGTCATCTCTGAGACTGAACTTGTGCAGGATTCTTCTGATTCTGGATTGTTCAGGTGGCAGGGAAAGGCAAAAAGTTCTGGTGACGGAGAATATTCAATCAAAATTACGGCCGTGGATTCCTATGGGCAGGAATCTTTTGCTGAAAGAACTTTCCGCTGTGACAAAACTCCGCCTGTTCTTTCAATTACTGAGCAGCCGGCAAGTGGCTATTCGACAAGCACTTTGGTTGTAAAAGGCACTGCTTCGGACGCAAATCTCAAAACTTCAGCCCTTAAAGTGAGCCTTATTCCGTCTGATGAAACAAAAGCTGTGAAAATTGGCGTGGTTGAATTTACGGAGCCGGAAGATGGTTCAAATGAATACAAATGGGAAGCGACTTTCACGAATTTGCAGGCAGAATATACATTGAAAGTGACTGCCGAGGACTCGAACAAAAATGCCTCTGAAATCACTGGAACAACTTTTATGGTTGATCTTGAAGGCCCTGTTCTTTCTGGTGAAATAAAGGCCGGAACGAGTGAAGAAAATGCAAGTCTTCCTGGCAATGACGGAACTTTCTTTGTAAACGGCAAGAATTCTGTTTATATCAAAGGAAAGGTAACTGATTATCCGAGCGGAATGAAATCTAGCGCATATTATTCGGTTTATGAAAATATAACTGTCAACGAGCAGGAAAAGACTGTGGCGGATGCTTCAAAAGTCACGGAGGTAAATCTTGAATCTGACGGCTCATTTACGATTGTCGTAGATAAGTCGAAAATCACAAAATCCGGTGCGATTAAGGCTGTGTTCTTCGATAAGGCCGGAAATTACACAAAAACCGATTTATTGAACATCACTTTTGACCCGACAGTTCCAAAAATCCAGAGCGCGACAATTGCTGACAATAAAGACGGATTCACCGCATTTGAAAGCAATAAAATCCCGGTCGGAAGCGAAACTTCGGAAAAATCTTACAGAAACTTCTATATAAATAGCAACAATAAAACATGGTCGGAGCCTGATTCAGAAGGCAACCTCGTTTCACACACTGAATACCCGTTTGCAATTTCAGGCGTTGCGACTGACAATCTCGGCCTCAAAGAAGTTAAGCTTGAACTTTCTGGCGCAAAGATGGCGGTTGTGGCAAACTCAACCACCGAAGGTGCAAGTTCTTCCGGCGAAGTTAAGGACAGCTTCACAATCACGGACGAAGAAAAACTTGCGAACTGGAGCTTTGAAGGCCTGGATTTGACTGGCGTTGAAACTGGTACTTTCGCAAAAATCACGATAACGGACAAAGCCGGCAATACTGTAACTGAGGAAATATACATTCAGGTTGATAAGGAAAAGCCTGCCGCCCGCCACGAATATGACGCAAAAAAGAAGGATTTGTATTTCAGGGTCGGAAAATTCGACAACGAACTGAGTGAATTGAATTCATGGAATTCTGAGCTGACTGTTCTGGACAACAATTTGGACAAAGATGTCGGCGGAAAATATCAGACCGGAACTTGGGGAACGGCTTCAACAATCACAATCCGCGGTTACTGGGGCGAAACTGGCTCCGGCGTCAAAACAATTTACTACAAGATTTTCAATTCCACGGCAACAACAGAGGATGATTTGAAGCAGGAAATTGCCGAAAAAGCCGAGGATTTTGCAAAAAATTATGCAACGGACAACAACGGCAATTTTGCACCACTCAAAGAGAATATAACCAAGCGTGTCGCCTACAGCAAGGCAATTGATGAAAACGGAAATACAAGCGCACAGGCCTTTAAGGAAATTGAGTCTTCGTATATTGCGGAGATTCCAGGATTTGATTCTGAAAGGAATTATCTTCTTCTCGTGGCGGTTGATAATGTCGGAAATGCTGCTATTGATTCTCTTGGGGCTGCAAAAGTTTCTGATGTCACGACTGATGTGGCGGCTTCTGAGTGGAACAACGGACTTATGGCATTCTCGCTGAATGTTGATACTGTTGCACCTAGTTTGAGCTCAACTACAACCGGTTCAGTTTACACAAATGGTATTGCTTCCGTAAAAGTTTGTTTTGATGAGAACGGAACGGCTCCAACAGGCGAAGTTTCGGATTCTTCTTCTGGAATTAAGTCTGTGGTTTTGACAATTGAGGACGTAAAAGACGAAAACAACAATCCTGTCGAAGTCAGCGTACCCGCAAATCTTGAAAATGTAGCCGGAAATCCCGCAAAAAAGAAATGGAGTGCGACAATTCAAAAAGATATCCTTTCAAAACTCGCAGGCAACAACAATTACAATGTGAGCGCGACCGCAAAAGATGTGGCTGGAAACAAATCTTCAAGTCAAATTTTCACGTTAATGGTTGATAAAGCTGCCCCCGTCGTTACGATGGTTTCTCCGGCTTACAACGGAACTTCGGCTTCAGCCATCAACGGTAAAATTTCTGTAAAAGGAACGACCGAATACGAAGCTGCCCCACCAAACAAACTTGAGCTTTACTACACAACGTCGGAACCGGTTTCAAGCTCGGACAGCGAAGAAGGCACAAGTCTTTCTTCTCTCACGAAAATCGGATCGGCTATCACAGACGTGAACAAAATTTTCAGCTGGACTTTCAGCGATTTCAATTCTTATGATATTTTCACGAACGAAGAAATTGCGGCAAACAAAGAGACAAAGGACATTTTCATCATTCCTGTGGTTTATGATGTTGCCGGAAACTGTAGCATTTACACTGAGTCAGAAAATGGCGAAAAATCTTACAAATACGTCGCAACATCTGATGAAACTGCTGGCTCGGTTCAGAATTACTTCAAATACACCGTGGACAAAAATACTGACCGCCCGATTATCAAGCTCGGAAACTGCGATGTGAGCGGAACTGCCTTGAAGAGCACGTCAAAAGCTTACGGAACAATTGAGGATGATGACGGTCTGGACGGACTCAAACTCTTCTATATAAATGCAGCCGCCTACGAGGCCGAAGAAACTCACGTTTTGCCAGAAAATGCAGGTTCAACATGGACTCAGACGCCAATCAAATCAGGAAGCTGGGAGATTGATTCTGGTGCCGAAGGAAATTTCAGCTATTATTTGTACGCGATTGATTCTGAGGGCGCTCATTTCTGGTCAAAAGCCGGGCATTCTCTCAATCAGATGTATGTTTTCAATGGCGTGAACGAAAAAGATTCTAAAAAATCAGAAAATTCCGGCATTTCATTCAGTGCGGACTTGAACCCGCCGGAGATTGAAAGCCTTGAAATTGCACACAAATCTCTTGAAGCCACTGCAACAGAGGGCTGGAGTGCCGTGACAGAAACTTATGGCCCGACCGACAAAAATTTGTATATCAAGCTTGTAGTTTCTGAGGCAATCGGACTTGCAGAAAAATCTTCGCCAGCTACGGCAAACCTTGTCGACACGCTTGCAATTCCAACCGTTACGATTGACGGAAAACCTGTCTCAGCAAACCTTGTTTCGGCATCTTCTGCGAGTGGAACAAAAACACTTTCTTCGGGAACGGCTTACAACACGACATTCTACACATTCTTGTTCTCTCCAATCGATCTTTCGGCTTCGGAACTTGCTCTTTCTGGCGCAAAAACACTCAAAGTCACTGTTTCAGATAAATCTGGTTTTACGGGGCAGGGCACAATCGGCGTAACTTACGACAACAACGCTCCGACAATCAAGATAATTTCTCCAACGGCGACAATTTCTGATGCGGTAATTGCGGCGACCACAATCAAAGGAACTGCTTTTGATGACTTCTCGGCTATCAAAAAGCTGGAATATGCTGTTCCGTTAAAAGGTCAGTCAGAGGCTTACACAAAAACTTCGGACAACTGGACAACAATCGGCAGCAGCACGGCGACATGGGAAATTGAATATGATTCAGGCTCTCCAGAATCTCAGTCCAGCCTGCTCTATTATGCGGCTAACCCGGATTTGTACGAGGGCGTTAAAGAAGTCACACCTGGACTTGGAATTTACACAATTCCGTTCTATTTCAGAACGACTGACTCTGTTGGAAATGTTGAGGTCCATAAAACTTACAGAGAAAAATCGGGCGAATCTTATGTGGACAAGCCTTTCATCGTTTACGCAAATCCTGACGGTGGCAAGCCGAGCGCATGGATTAACGCCCCTGAAACTGGAATCACAACAAGCGGAACCGTCACTGTTTACGGCGGTGCAATGGACAACATCAGCGTCAAGGTTGTTTGTGTTCAGATTGATGCGGACGGCGACGGCGACATTGACGATGATGACTACACTGACATTTTTTCACGACTGACTGACTTCGGACTTGAAAGCGCTTCTCTTGTCGCATCGACTGAAAAGAACGGCGTAAAGCAAAATGACTGGTACATCAAGGCTGACGGAACAAACAGCTGGAAATGCATCATTAAAAGCAGCGGAATCACAAAATACACGGGAACTGCCCAGAAAAAAGAGAAAGTTGACTTGATTCCTTCTTCGGGCACAAAAGAAACGCGCTATCTTATAGCTCAGGTTCGCGCAATTGATAATGATGAGAATACCCGAAAATACACAAAACCGAATGTTGTGGTGATTGATAACACAGCTCCGTGGTTCTCGAATGTTCGGCTCGTTCAGTTTGGAAAAGGAATTGAGGCTGGTTCTGCAAATGAAGGCCAGATTGTGACCGAGCGCGAATACAAATCGGGCATGTTCGTGAGCCATGTCACAACGAGCGGAACAAACGGAAAGGGCGAATGGTATCTTCTCGCTGATGTCGAAAGCAATTCTTCATTCGAATCAATCTCTGCGGAAAAGCTGGATTCCCAGACTTCGACCGTAATTCCTCTCGCGGGAACTGATGCTGATTCAGAATATTTCTTCTTGAAAACTTCTGATAATACAAGCAATTACGTTGAATCTGACACATCTGCGACAGCTGGTAACAGCAAATACAAGCTCTATGTTCCTCTTAAAACGAATGAATCGGGAGTCATTTATGCCATGCTCAAAGCCAGAAACACGGTGGAAAGAACAGGCGAGCAGACAATCAAAATCAATATTGACTCAACGGCTCCGACTTTGTACACGAATGTCGGGGCAGAGACCGAAGATGCGACAACGAATGAAAATATGCGCGTTAAGAGCCAGAACAAGATTCTCGGAACGGACTTGGACAAGAACAGCGTAATCGAAAACTCAGACGGATATTTTGTGCTCGGTGACACAGTAAAAGAAGCAGGCTCAGGCCTTTCATGGGTCGCTTTCTATTTTGAAAATGACATCAAGGGAAATGTTTATGATCCGATGGTAAAAGTCTCTGGCAGCAAATACAGCGGAACAGAATTTACGGCAGGCTCGGAAACTCCTGCGAGCGGAAGCGTTTATATCAACGAGGACAATCTTGCAGCCCTTTATCTTGAAAATGTTACTCGCGGCTCCCAAACTTCACTTACTTTGCCGTCAGAAAATGAGCATGTGCGGAAGGGCGGACTTGTGAAAATTGCCGGAACATATCACACGATTAGCGATGTTTCGGGTTCAGAAGTCACATTTACTCCGGCTGTTTCGGCTTCATTCACGACGGTTGAATTAATCTACGCCCAGGTCGTTGACCACACGGTAACAGAAAATATCATAACTGATTACAACGAAGAGGATGTTGGCACTGACCGTATCGAAAGCGATGACGGCGACGGAATGTGCGAAATTCTTACTCAGCAAGGCTCATTCTACAACTGGACGGCCTATGTTGACTCGAACAATATCCCGGACGGCACGACTTATATCCGCGTGGTGGCAATGGACGAAGCGGGCAATCTCTCGCACGGTAAAATTGCCTCAATGGTTGCGAACAATCGCCCGCGCCTTACAAAAGTATTCATCGGAACTGACTTGAACGGCAACGGAAAATTTGACTTCGATGCTGACGAAGGTGATGCCCCTGTAGTCTCAACGAGCAACAAGCTCCGCACAAAAAGTGGAACAAGTTACGGAGAATTCAACTACTACACGGCTTACAATACCAGAAGCGGGGCGGCTCAGTCGAAAGTCGCTTTGGATTCACGCGCATTCAAGGTCATCGACGGACTTTGTATCGTGCCCGAATTCACTGGCGGAAACGGCGGGCTCAAATACACGCTCACGAACAGCACGGATTTGACTCCATATAAGGAAGGAGATTTGAGTCCGATGACAAGTCGTGACGATTTGATGAATGCTACAACCGGCAAAATCAACAATGTCGGAAAACTTTCGCTTTTCGGAAATACGGCAATATCTGACGGAGACAACAAAAACGCAGTTGCCTATGGAATCAGTGATTCGCTCACCGGTGCAAGTTATAAAGACTTCGGCGGAATCGTGATTCCGGGCGCAGATGGTACAATTTCTTCAACAACGGACGGTGACATTAAGAACGTGAAGGTTACATTCTTTGACAGCACGGACAGCACGGACGGAAATCCTCATACAAATGGTCAGTGGGCAACGCTCGTGATTCCTGTGACAATCAAATCAAGTGACTCAACTGTACCGCAGCCAAAAATCACGCCGTTCTATTGGAAAGGTGCGGATGACAACAGCGTGCTTATTAAGGAAGAAAATGAAACAAAGGCAAGCATTAAAGGCCATATCGAGCTGGAAGGAGCTTTGCCGACAGACACAAACTTGACGGCAAACCTTCCAAAAGTTTCTGGCAAAATTAAGATTGAAGGAAAAATCTACGATGATGTCCGGCTTGAAGCAATCAGCATGAGCATTTTCGGCGGGGCAAACACAGTTGTTGCAAATTACAAGCAGGGTGAATGGAAACAGGAATCTGTGAGCTCTACGGCAGCTCTTACCCTTCCTTCAGGTCTAATTTCATTCAAGGCGGTTGATGAGGATATGAGCCAGAACGGTCACACGGTAAAATACACGGCCGTTATTGATACGGAAAAGCTTTCTGTAAAGAATTCTGATAACAATGAGTACCCTGTTGGAGCGGCGCAGTGGATTACTGTGGGTGCAAGCGACTGGAAGCACAACTATGTGACTTCGAACGCTAGTGTTACAGGCGGAAGTGCGCCATTTACAGTTGGTGACGGTACTTCGACTGCTGTAACGCCTGCTCAGACAAAAAGTGCAACAAACACAAACTGCTATCAGATGGACGTCGTGCCGTATGTTACGGAAATTGTGACACATTTGAGTGCGTTCTACGGAACGGCACAAAGCGTTTACGCACGCACAGCACATGGTCACTATCCGTGTTATGAAGGTGAGACAATTGAGTTCAAGGGCTACAATCTGGGAAGCGGCAAGGCAAAAGTCGTGATTCCGGGAATGACAGCTGGTGGCGATGCGCTTTCTGATGGAAACAAAATTAAGCTTGAAGAAACAAAGGCTGGTTCTACAGGTGCAACTTCCGGGGCGATTTCTCTTAGCGTGAATGGAATTCCTGCGATGAACAACATCAACAATAACGACAAATGTGGTTCATATGCTTCTGTTGAAGGAAGGGCTTACACAGATGACAATTACGCTCACTGTTACAACCGTCAGCCGAACGGAGTGAACAACAACACGCTCACTGATGATTTGGAACTTGATGTATGGCAGTTCAAGAATGCGGCCAAGCCAGTGAACGGCGGGGCAGAGCGCGTAACGATGAAAATTCGCCCGACTGACGGAACTCCGGGATTCAGCTATGCGAACTCGGTATTGTATTTCAGTATGCCGGGATATAATTCGGATAATACAAAAACAGATTCTTGGGGAGCAGATAATAATACTATTAATGGAACTTATGCTTCTCAGATTCCTTTCGGAATGAATTATGGCGGTTTCAGCCACAACTCATTCACATTCGATAATCAGGGCTATTCTTATGGTGCGGCAATGTGTACGGACACAAATAATGCATCTCAGTCAGCATTCTTACAGTTCTTCAGTAAGGAAACTCCGATTCTTTACAATTCATATGATCAGAATATGAATTATAACAACTGTGCAAATGCGAGCCGTCTTGATTGTTCAACAGTAAATGTCGGAACTTCTAGCACTAGCAATGCCACCGGTGTCACTGCTAACTGGCAGTGTAATATTAACCGCATCCAGTCAATTAGCATGGAAACTTCTAATTCAAAAGGTACTTCTGCAGCAACTGATACGGCTCCAGTTTATGTCTTTATGGCATATTATGATGCAATCGTTAAGCAGGTTCGCTTCAGATGGGGAACAGTAGGTACTGCTTCAGATTGTATTGACGGTAAAGCTAATTCTACAGATAAAAATAGTTTTACTCGTCCTTCGAACTATGCATATGGACTTGATGATGTGCAAGACAGTAAATATACAGGTTTTGCCTATAAGGGAAAAGCAGATGGTAGTGGTAGACCAGACTCTCTTCCTGATTCTTTCGTTAAGTACAGCAACACAAATAACGATGGAATTCCAATCCAGGTAATTGCTGCCAGTGGCTTGTCTTATAGCGGCAGTCACAATTCTATCTACGATAAAATGACTTACACTGCCGGACAGTATGTTTCTCTTTCAATTCTTGGAAAAGATACTGCAAGTCCAACAGCCTGTGTATTCTGGTATGACGGCTCTAAGCTCATGATGGCTTACAACAGCACTCCAACAACTGGCACAACATGGACCTACAAAACTGTCGATACTGACGGTGGTTTGCATGTTAAGTCTTGCGTTGATAGTGACGGCGGAATCCATCTTGCTTATTACACTTCAAACGGCGGAAACTTGAAGTACGCATATTTGAGCGGCGTTACAGCAAAGCCACAGATTGCCACAGTTGATGCGAACGGAGCCGTTGGTACAAAGTGTACGATTGATGTCGCAAAAAATGCAGATGGAAATCAGGTGCCGTATATCACATATCAGATGATTGGCGGCGTTTACACTTACAACGCAAAGGTTGCTTACCGAACTAACTTTACTTCAACGACTGTGCCGAATGGTGCTGACTCAAAGGACATGTTCACCGGTGACTGGGAAGTTTCCGTGATTCCAACAGAGTCAACCCGCCTTTTGAAGGACGACACAATCAACGTCGGTCTCTGGAGAGCTGCAAGCCAAATTACAGTTGGCACAAAGACTTATGAAGCTGGTGAGGCTCGACCGTTCACATCAAATGCTTACTGGAAAGAAAGCGACAAATGGTTCAATGCTGCAACGAGTGCAACTCTCGGAACTCTCACTAACGGTGAAAGTGATGCGACCGGTGTTTATAACGGCACAATGAATGTCGGAAACCCATCGCTGATTTACGGCAACAACACCGCAAACCCAATCATCGGATACGGCATTGAGTCCGGGGCGATAGAAATAGCCCAGAAGAAATAAATTCCAGATTTTAGGAATTACTGACTGTATCAAAAAACAGGCGTCCAGTCGTGAAAACGGCTTCACGTCTGTTTTTTTTGTATCATTCGAAACTGAGAAAAAATCAT
>CACZYY010000070.1 GCA_902785455.1 uncultured Spirochaetaceae bacterium | reverse complement strand
TTTTGTGCTTGAAACTATATGCGTTTGCCGCTCACGCGGCAGCACAAAACGAGTGTTTCCGTAAGCCGTTTCGCTCCCTTGCGCCATTTTAAATATAAATCAATTATAATGTGGAGGCCCTGATTGCCATAAGAATATTGAAACTTCCTGCACCATGATGATTTTTTTCCAATATTCCTTTACAATCCTTCCAAGGAGTTTGACTTTGCTCTCGAATCTTTTTTTTACTTTGAATGCTGTTATGCCGATTGTACTTGTGATTGCTGTCGGTTATTTTTTGAAGAGAATTCGTCTTCTTGACGAAAAATTTTTTCCTTTGCTTAACAAACTCTGCTTCCGATGTTGTCTTCCCTGTCTTCTGTTCTTCAATGTTTACAATGTGGAAAATCTTTCTGAGATTAGTCAGTATGGTAGAATCTGTCTTTTTGCCGTTGTTTCCACATTGGTCTTCTTTTTTGTTGCCGTTTTTGTCGTTAAGTTCACTGTTAAGGACGACAGGCAGAAGGGGGTTATGACTCAGTGTGCCTTCCGTTCAAATTACGCGATTATCGGAATTTCTCTTGCTATGTCAATTTCTTCCGGTGATCCCAGGCCTGTTGTTGCGGCTTCGATTCTTTCTTCAGTTTCTATACCGACTTTCAATGTGCTTGCAATAATCGCCCTTTCTCTTTTTGTGAGCGAAAACGGTAAGAAGGTCAGTGTGCTTTCGGTGCTCAAAAAAATCGCTACAAATCCGCTGATTCTCGGTGTTTTTACAGGTTTTGTCTGTCTTTCTGTCCGTCATATCATTCCTTATGCCCCAGACGGAAGCAAATATTTTACTATCAGGCAGAATCTTCCGTTTGTTTACAAGACTATTTCCATGCTTGCTCAGTCGGCAAGTCCTGTCGCTCTTTTGGCTTTGGGAGGTAATTTTACTTTCAGTGCGGTTGCACGGCTCAAATACAAGATTATTGCCGGTGTTTTTGCGCGAACTGTTATTTGTCCGCTTGTCTGCCTTTCTGCGGCCTATGCCCTTGGCTTCCGTTCTCTGGAATTTCCTGCCCTGATTGCTCTTTACGGCACTCCTTTGGCTGTTTCGACGGTTCCAATGACGGCCGAAATGGGAAGTGATGCTGAACTTGCAGGTCAGCTTGTTGTCTGGACAACTTTGACCAGTGCTTTTTCTCTTTTTGGAATTATTTTTGCCTGTGCGCAACTTGGACTCTTGTCGATGTAAAATTTTCTCCTTTATGTAATTACTTTCTTGCTTTTTGTTTTCCTAATTGAAACTGCACTTAATTCCATGCTAAAATATAAAATCATGGAACACAAGATGATTACATCCGCTTCGGGGTGGCGAAAGGTTTTCGCAATTTCGGGCGATGAAAATGACAATACAACACAAATCAGCGAGAACGATCAGATTCTTTCTGGAATCGCGGCCGAAGTCTTTGCTGATTATATAATAGAAAAATCTTCTTCCCCGAGCGTAATTTTGGGGCGTGACACAAGGCCAACTGGCAAGGCAATCTGTGAAGCCATGCTCAAAGTGCTTGTTGCCAAAAATATTCGCGTCAAATATCCTGGGATCATTGCGGCTCCTGAGATTATGGCATATGGAAAGAGCGCAAGCGGTTTCATCTACATTTCGGCCAGCCACAACCCGATCGGCCACAACGGAATCAAATTTGGTCTGGATGACGGCGGTGTCTTGAATGGCACGGAGAACGCCAGGCTTGTAAAGGCTCTCAACGAAAAATGCGCAGATGATGCAGAAATCGAGCGTATCAAAGCAATTTTGAACGAGCACAAGTCTCCGAAAACAGCAAATTCCCCGGAAGAAGCCCGCGATGAGGTTCAGGAAATCCTTGCACAAAGCCAAAAATCAAAGGTCGAGGCAAAAGCGGCTTACATGTCTTTCTCCAAAGAAGTAATTTCTGCAAGTTCCGATCAATCTGAGCAGGAAAAGCTTTTCTCAAAAATTCGTCAGAACCTTCTTTCAAATAAATTCGGAATCATTGCTGACATGAACGGTTCTGCACGCACCCTTTCAATCGACAAGACTGTTTTCAAAGATGCAGGAATTTCTTATTACGGTCTCAACGATGAGCCAGGTAAAATTGTACATGCGATTATCCCTGAGCCGGAAAATCTTGTATGGTGTGCATCCGAAATGGAGCGATTGCAGGGCGAGGGCAAAACTGAGGTCAAACTCGGCTACATGCCGGACTGTGACGGCGACCGCGGAAACATTGTTTTCTGGAACGAAAAGGCAAAAAAAGCCGAGGTTTTGAAGGCGCAGGAAGTCTTCGCGCTTTCAGTTCTTTCCGAGCTTGCTTACATGAAATATCTTGATGAAGTTTCGGCCGGCGGCTGTGGCAAAAATCTTGCGGTAGCGGCAAACTGTCCTACATCAATGCGAATCGATGAAGTCACAAAAGCTTTCGGAGCCAGGCTTTTCCGTGCTGAGGTGGGCGAGGCAAATGTCGTCAATCTGGCGCGCAAAAAGAGGAGCGAAGGATTCACCGTGCGTATTTTGGGCGAAGGCTCTAACGGCGGCAATATCACTCATCCGGCAGCTGTCCGTGACCCTCTCAATACGATTTTCGCGCTCGTCAAGCTTCTGGTTCTTCGTGATTCAGAAGAGGGCGGCAAAAAAGTCAAAGGATTGTTCCATATTTGGTGTGATTCACAAAATCTTCCATATAATAATGATTTTTCGCTTTGTGATGTAATCGCGACTCTTCCGGTTTATTGCACTACAGGTGTCGCAGAAGAGCGGGCAATTCTCAAAATCAAAACGACTGATCATTCAGTTCTCAAAGCAAATTTCCAGAAGATTTTTGAAGAGGAATGGAATTGCAAAAAATCCGAACTTTCTTCAAAATACAATATTGAAGGTTACGAGGCAATCGGCACAAACGGCACCGAAGAAACTCGCAATCTTTCTGACTATTCAAAGAACGGTAAGGGCGGCTTAAAAATTCTCTTTACCGATAAAAATAAATCGCCTCTCGCGTACATCTGGATGCGAGGGAGCGGCACCGAGCCTGTTTTCAGGGTTCTGTGCGATGTAAAAGGCAACAATTCAGCTGAAGAACATGAGCTTCTCGATTGGGAGCGGAGCATGATTCTAAAAGCAGATAAAATTTAAGACGCGGATACACGCGGATACACGCGGATTTTATTTTTTATTATTTGCGTTCATCTGCGTTCATCTGTGTCGAATATACAAGGAGACCATTTATGGAAAAAGCAGAGATTCTTGAACGTGCGAAGAAATATATCGCCGAAGAAAAAGATGAGAGATTCCGCAAGGAAGTTGAGGAACTCGTTGCAAAAGCAGACGACAAAGACGCACTTGCTGAGCTTGAAGACCGATTTTATCAGACACTTGAATTCGGTACAGGTGGACTTCGTGGCGTAATGGGCGGCGGAACAAACCGCATGAACACCCTCGAAATCAACCTCGCCACTCAGGGACTGGCAAACTATGTTCTCAAAGCATTCCCAGAGAAAGCAAAAGACGGCACTTTGAGCGCAGTCGTAGCTTATGACTCACGCAAAAACTCAGATGTTTTCGCAGAGGCAACAGCACTTATTCTTGCAGCAAACGGAATCAAGGCATACCTTTTCACAGGTCTCCGACCAACTCCAGAGCTTTCTTTCGCAATCCGCACTCTCAAAGCTCAGACTGGTGTTGTAGTTACAGCAAGCCACAACCCGCCTCAGTACAACGGCTACAAAGCTTACTGGGATAACGGTGCACAGGTAATCGAGCCTCATGACGTAGGCATCATCAACGAAGTAAATGCTGTCAAAGAAGTAAAAACAATCTCAAAAGAAGACGCAATCAAATCTGGCAAGCTCGTTCTTATTGACAAAGAAATCGACGAAAAATTCTGGGCTATGTGTAAGGCACAGCTCTTCCGCCCGGAGCTTATCAAAGAAAAGGCTTCGTCTGTTAAAATCGTTTACACACCTCTTCACGGAACCGGTGCAATGCACGTTGAGAAGGTTTTGGGTGATCTTGGACTCAAAGTTATCACAGTTCCAGAGCAGCGTGAGCCGAACGGTGCATTCCCGACAGTTGAAAAACCAAATCCAGAGGAAGCTCCGGCACTTAAAATGGCAGTCGCTCTTGGCGAAAAAGAAAAGGCTGATTGTGTAATGGCAACTGACCCGGATGCAGACCGCTTTGGTACAGCATTCCCAGGCAAAGACGGAAAATTCGTTCTCGTCTCAGGAAACCAGATGGGTGCTCTCCTTTGTGAATATGTTCTTCTCTCACGAAAAGAATTGGGCAAATTGCCTGCAAACGGTGCCGCTATCCGCTCAATCGTTACTTCTCCATTCTGTGATTACATCTGTAAGAAATACGGTGTCAAAATGCACGAGTGCTTGACCGGCTTCAAATGGATTGCCGCTGTTGAGGACGAATTCGAAAAAGACGGAAGCGAGACATACGTTTACGGTCTTGAAGAGAGCTACGGCTACAAAGTAGAAAAAGAAGTTATGGACAAAGACGGTGTTTCTGCAGCTGCAATGTGTGCAGAGATGACTTTGTACTGGGCTTCAAAAGGCAAGTCAATCCTTGAGCACTTGGACGATATGTACTGCGAATACGGTTACTTTGAGGACCGCGCAATTTCTCAGTACTTCCCGGGCAGTGCTGGTAAAGAGGTTATGGCTGGTATCATGACAAAACTCCGCACAGAGGGCTTGAAGACTTTGGGCGGCAAGAAAGTCCTTGAAATCAAAGACATCGGAAATTCAGTTTCTTACAACCCGGAAAATCCGTCTGCAAAAACTGCAATCAACCTTCCGAAGTCAAATGTACTCCAGTTCTTGCTCGAGGGCGGCACAATCGTTTCTGCTCGTCCGTCTGGAACAGAGCCAAAAATCAAGTTCTACATCAATGCCCGAACAGACGTTGCTGCAGGTCTTGACAAGGCAAAGGCTGAGAGCGCATCTGTATGTGACGCAATCACAGCAGACATCAAGAAAGTGCTCGAAAACGCATAAAAAATGAGAAATGAGCAATGTGCAATGAGTAATTGTTGCACATTGTTTTGTAATATGAAATCGCATTTGCATCTTTTATATGACTTTCGGCGCATGTACCGGCTTTTGGATAGCGGGGCGGTGTTTTGTGCGCTTGATACGGAGACTACAGGACTTAAACCAGAAGAAGAACGAATTATCGAGATTGGGGCTGTCAAGTTTGACAAAGATGGCATTCTCGACACTTTTTCGACTCTTGTTAATCCGCGTGTTTTAATTCCGCATTTTTGTCAGGAACTTACTGGAATCACGAACAAAATGGTCTATGGCCAGAAGGAATTTCATGAGCTTGCCGGCGATTTTCTTTCTTTTTTGGGCGAGGACTCAATTATCGTGGCTCATAATGCTCAGTTTGATTTGCGGTTCGTGAATGCTGAGCTGGAACGAATGAATCATGCCCCCCTTTTGAACAAAGCAATTGATACCCTGAGATTTTCACGCTGGGCTTTCCCGGAAAATGGGCACTGGACTTTGCAGCATCTTGCGAATCAGTTTGGAATCGAAGTGAAAGCCGCGCACCGGGCCACAGACGATGCCCGCGTATGTATGGAAGTGTTCTTTAAATGCATAGAGGGCAGTATGGACAAGCAAAAAGCATAAGGGATTGGAGTGGCGGCGCTGCCGTTCGCGAAGCGAATGGAGCGTTAGCGGAACCACGCAAAGCCCGACCGCGAAGCGGATATGCCCTTTATTTTTTTGCCCTTGCGTAGTTGAGAATTTGCCGGTACAAATCGTAATCCTGTCTTGAACCTTCTTTGATGACTTGTGAACAGGCTTCTTGCCATGGGGTAATATCGCTTACGTTTGTGAGTGTTACGCCTTCTTTGAGCAGGGCATCTTTTACACGATTTTCTTCGGTTTGTGAGAGTTTACGGCAGAAGTCGGACGCATATTTTCCTGCCTCAATTAAAATTTTCTGCTGATTTTCTGAAAGTGAATCCCAGCATTCTTTTGTGATGATTGTTTCCATTACGCCTAGCGTGTGACCGTCAAAAATCATGTACGGAGCAACGGCATAAAAATGATTTGCGAGATAATTTGCGATTGGTTGCTCGGCTGCATCGATTACGCCTGTTTGAAGTGCCGGAAGCAAGTCGGCGTAGTTTACAGGAACAGAAGTTGCGCCCAATCCCTCTAACATTCCCTGCATTGCTTTGTCATTTGTGCCACGTACTTTAAGATTTTTGAAATCTTCCACCCCAGAAATCTTTTTGGTTGAGAAAAAATGCCTGAAGCCCTCTTCGCCAAAGAAAAGACCTTTGAGACCAAGACCAATTTCGAGTGGTTCATCGAGAATTTTTTGAGCTGAATCGGAATTTACGAAACGCCAGAAATGCTCCTTGCTTGAAAATGTGAACGGAACTGAAAGAAGAGAAGATTTTTTGCAGCCGTACATTGCCATGTTAACGGCGGACATTCGATGAATATGAATTGTAGAATTCGGCTTAAGCATGAGTGCCATGACTGAATCAACGTCGCCCAGAATGCCGGAGCAGTGCAGGTCAATTTTGATTTTGCCTCCAGAAAGTTCCTCAACTTTTTCTTTGAAAGCCTGGTCTGTTTGGCCTGCGATTGTCCCGGCCGGGTTGACTTCGGCCATGACGAGAGTGATTTCCTTTTCGGAGGTTCTGTCTGCGGATTTTTTGGTGCATGAAAAAAATGAAAATATAAATAAGGTTGTAAGAATGCAAAAAAAATATTTTTTACGCATAGTTGCTCCTTTCCATAATCTATAAAAATAAATAACTAATTTTGAAAATATCCGATTATTTTATTATCACCTCATTTTGCTAGTTTTTCAATAATAATTAAATATTTTTTATAGAAAAAAAACTTTGGAAAATAGGACTTATATCTTGATTCATATTGATAGTTTTGCTAATATATTCTTCACTGTTTAGCATCACTCTAAGCAGTGACTTTGAAAAATCAAGCAACTTATTCTTTTCAGAATTTGCCTTGATTAAAAATTTTTTAAGGAGCTAAAAATGGCTACACGACGCAATCCTCGTTTTAAGGAATGTCGAAGACTTGGTGTTAATGTTTGTGGACACCCAAAGGCAATGGACAGAGCTGGTGCACCAGCTTTCAAAAAGACAAAGAAAGCATCTGATTATTCTTTGCACTTGACAGAAAAGCAGAAGGTAAAGGCTTACTACAACATCCTCGAGAAACAGCTTCGCCGCTACTTCGAGCAGGCTGCAAAATCAAAAGAGATGACAGGTGTTGCTCTCTTGGTTGCTCTTGAGACTCGTTTGGATAACCTTGTTTACCGATTGGGATTTGCTTCTTCAATCCGCATGGCTCGCCAGATGGTAAGCCACAAGCACATTGAGGTTGACGGCAAAGTAATCAACATCCCTTCATACGCTGTAAAAGTTGGCTCAACAATTTCTTTGGTTGAGAAAATGCGCAAGAGCGAGCAGTTCAAGGCTACATACCTTGCTAACAACAAGGCAAAACTTGACTACCTCGAGCGTGACGACGACAACTTCTGTGGTAAACTTGCTCGTCTTCCACTCCGCTCAGAAATCCCTGTACAGATCAACGACCAGATGGTAGTTGAGTTCTACTCTAAATAGTAGATTCTGGATTTTGCAAGACCGCTCCGTTTGGGGCGGTTTTTTTATTGCCACACAGATTCGATTTCGCTACGCAAAATCAAGGGGTAATATAAAATATCTATTTAATGAGATTCCGTAGGAATCTCGAATCCGTGTGGCTCCCTCCTTTTCTTCCCTCACAGAGCTTGGGAGTGCACAGAGAGTTTTGTTAGTGGGAACTTTCTTCTTCTTTAAGAAAATCCTCTGTGTCCTCTGTGTGCTCCGTGAGAAATTTTATCTTGCCGATTCCCATTTTTTTGCTTATTTTCATATTGATAGAAAAAATTGGGGGTACACTATGAATTACGAGCAGTTTACCTTAAAAACACAGGATGCTTTGCAGGAAGCCAGTGCTCTTGCTCAGCAGAATGACCATTCAGAAATCGGCTTGCCACATCTTCTGGTGGCCATGCTTGAACAGAAGGACGGAATCACAGTTCCTGTAATCGAGCGGATTGGAGTTCAAAAAGAGGCCCTTCTTGAAGCGGCAAAAAATCTCCTTCAGACATATCCTCGTGTTACCGGAAACGTTCAGATGCAGCTTTCTGGTGAAGCCCAGAAAGTTCTTGCCAAAGCCGAAAAGGAAATGTCGGCTCTTAAAGACCAGTTTCTTTCGGTGGAGCATATTCTTCTTGCGATGGCTCAGAGCGATGGCCGCACAGGCGAGCTTTTGCGTCAGTATGGAATCACAAAAGAGACGATTCTTGAAGCCTTGAAGAGCGTCCGCGGAAATCAGAAAGTTGATTCTCAGGACCCGGAAAGCAAAATGCAGGCTCTCGAAAAATATTGCACGGATTTGACGGCACGTGCCCGACAGGACAAAATTGACCCTGTAATTGGCCGCGATGAAGAAATCCGCCGCGTAATGCAGGTTCTTGTACGCCGAACAAAGAATAATCCTGTTCTGATTGGTGAGCCTGGAGTCGGAAAGACGGCAATTGTCGAAGGTCTTGCCCGCCGAATCGCACAGGGCGATGTTCCTGAATCTCTCAAAAACAAGCGGCTCCTTTCTCTGGACATGGGAAGTCTTGTTGCCGGTGCAAAATTCCGCGGTGAGTTTGAGGAACGATTGAAGGCTGTAATCACCGAAGTCACAAAGTCTGAGGGGCAGATAATTCTTTTCATCGATGAGCTTCATACAATTGTAGGGGCGGGGGCAAGTGAAGGTAGCATGGACGCAAGCAATTTGCTCAAACCTGCCCTTGCTCGAGGTGAACTGAAGGCGATTGGTGCCACAACGCTCAACGAATACCGGAAGTACATTGAAAAAGATGCCGCACTGGAGAGGCGTTTCCAGCAGGTTTATTGTGCTGAGCCGAATGTCGAGGACACGATTGCGATTTTGCGTGGACTTCGTGACAAGTACGAGATACATCACGGCGTTAAAATCAACGATGAGGCACTTGTCGCCGCCGCAACTTTGAGTAACCGCTACATCACGAACAGATTTTTACCTGATAAGGCCATTGACCTGGTTGATGAAGCCGCAAGCCGCCTTAAGATGGAAATTGAGAGCGAGCCTACTGAGCTTGACCAGCTTGAACGAAAAATCCTCCAGCTCCAGATTGAAAAACAGTCTCTTTCAAAGGAAGATGATGCTGCCTCAAAAGAAAGATTGCAGAAACTTGAAAAAGAACTTGCTGAAGTCGTTTCAAATCGTGACGCCATGAGGCTTAAATGGCAGAACGAAAAGGCAGAAATCAATAAGAGCCGTGAGCTGAAAGAAAAACTTGAAGCCGCGCGCTTTGAGGAAGAAAAATACACCCGCGAGGGAGATTTCAACAAAGCCGCAGAATTGAAGTACGGCACGATTCCGGCCTTGGAAAAGGAACTTCTGGAAGCTCAGAAAGCTGATGAGGCGCGACATTCAAAAGAAGACAACGGAGTGTCAGATTCGCTTTTGAGGCAGGAAGTTACCGAAGAGGACATTGCCCGCGTCGTAAGCACTTGGACTGGAATCCCGATTGCAAAAATGCTCACGAGCGAAAAACAAAAGTATATTCAGCTTGAATCTGTCCTTCACAAGCGTGTTATCGGACAAGACGAGGCGGTTAGCGTTGTAAGCGATGCAATCCGCCGAAACAGAGCCGGCCTAAACGACCCGAATCGCCCGCTCGGAAGCTTTATGTTCATAGGCCCGACAGGCGTTGGAAAGACGGAGCTTGCAAAAACTCTGGCAGACTTCCTCTTTAACGACGAAAAGGCTTTGACCCGAATCGATATGTCGGAGTATATGGAAAAATTCAGCGTGACCCGCCTGATTGGTGCTCCTCCGGGATATGTCGGCTACGATGAGGGCGGCCAGCTCACAGAGGCCGTTCGCCGCAGACCTTACAGCGTAATTCTGTTCGATGAAGTTGAGAAAGCTCATCCTGATGTTTTCAACGTGCTCTTGCAGGTGCTTGATGACGGCCGTCTCACAGACGGACAGGGCAGGGTGGTTGACTTCAAGAACACGATTATCATCATGACAAGCAACCTCGGAAGCGACTTGATTCTGGACGCGGACACTCCGGAAAAAATGACGGCCACTCGCCCAGCTGTTGATGTACTTCTTAAAAAGACTTTCCGACCGGAATTCCTGAACCGAATCGACGAAATCGTAATGTTCAGCCGGCTTTCAAAGGACTGTATCGGAGGAATCGTAAAGAATCAGCTGGAGCGAGTAAAATCTCGTCTGGCAGACCGCAGGATCTCTCTTGATTTCGACCAGAGCGCAATCGACTTCCTCAGTGATGTCGGCTATGACCCGGCCTTTGGTGCGCGTCCTGTTAAGAGGGCTGTGCAGACCTATGTCGAGAATCCTCTTGCAAAGGAAATCCTGGCAGGTCGGTTCGGTGAGGACTCAAAAATCAATGTGAGGGCTGAAACAGGAGAATTGAAATTCTCTTAATAAAATATTAAAATTCCCTTGACAATTGGCCGTTCTTAAAATAGAGTTAATTTATCTTGGTTTTCATAGGAGGATAAATATGAAAAGATTTTTGGGCGCGCTTATTGCAACTCTCACATTGACTTTGGCAATCAGTTGTACAACATCTCATCCAGTCGCTATCAACGGAGACATCGGATCTAAGAGAGGCGAAAGCACTGGTCAAATTATCTGTGGTTTGATTTTCCTTGGAAACGGTGATATTTTGGATGCCGCAAAGAATGGCGGAATCACACATGTTTCTACTGTAGATATCCGAACAACTAATATTTTGGGCGGTCTCTACATTAAGAGTACAACAATCGTTTCGGGCGAATAATCGCTGCCAAGAATTTTTACAAAAAGCCGAAAAGGAAATGAATTTCATTTTTACCTGAGTAGGCTTTTTTATTAAAATTTTCAATGAACCTATGAAAAACTTTTTTGTTGTATTTTCTTCATTTGTTCTGGCGGTTTCTCTTATTTCTTGCTGTCCAAAGTCTAAGCAAACTGTCCTCGGAACATGGGAAGCAAATATAGTGCTAAAATCGGATCTTGCGGAACCATCTCCTACCGGAGATTCGATTAAAGCATTTTTGTATACAAAACAGGATATCGTTCTCTCTTTTGCCGAAGGCGGTGTTTATACCAAAAAAGTCTTGCAGGAAGTTGATCGTGTTGAATTTATCAATTCCTCCGAAGATGTTCAGGCGGCCAAGGAATATTTTTCTAAGTTCTGCAATAAAAATCTGGTCTTTAACGGTGAATATGACCAAAAAAAATCTATCATAGTTTTTGAAGTTCGAAATGTTCAGAGCGGTGATGATGCCCCGCTTGATTACAATGAATTTTTTGAGAAAGATCCGTCAATCGGAGATGATTATTATTGTGAAAATTACGATTTAATAGATGGCGCTCTTTATCTGAATGGCGTAAAATTCAAAAAACTCGAAAACAAAAATTCTGCTGATTGATAGAGCATTGATTTTCTGTATAATTATATAAATGAAAAAATTTCTACTGGCCGTTGTCGCGCTTTTCGGCTGCACGCTTTCTTTTGCCCGTGTAGGGCTTGGCGGGGCATTTTCTTACAGTTTATCGACTTATCCGCATGCGATGGTTTCATTTTCTGCCAGAACGGACGAATCTCCGTGGTGCGTGTCATTCAATTCTCAGCTCGGAAAAAACACGATCACGCTTTTTTTGGATGACTGGTTTATAAATGAACGGCTTGCCGAGCATCTGGATTATTTTGTGCTCTGGGGGATGAGTTACGGGGCGACTTTTGAGCCTTGCGAGACTGTTCTTGCGATGGGCTGTCGTTTTGGGGGTGGGTTCGACCTGTTTTTTATGAACCGCCGGATTGAGATTTTTGGTCAGTCAGTCTGGAACCCATATTTTGGTGCTATAAAAGAAGATGAAAGATATTCTCCGCTTTTCAGACCTGTGAATTTTCCATGTACAGCAGGATTAAGGCTTTGGTTTTAGATTGAAAAAAAATCCCATTGATTGTAAAATAACAGAATATGTTCGATGTAAAGGATTCTGATTTTTTTGACGTTGAGGAAGAGGATTTTGACACAATTCTTGCTCCTGATATAAATTTCCGTGGCACAATTAGATTTACCAAACCTTTTATGATTCGCGGAACTGTCACAGGTGCGATTGAAGCCACAAGTGATTTGGTGGTTGATACAAATGCCGTGGTAACAGCCGGAATCAATGCTTCTCGTGTGCTTGTCCGTGGTAAGGTTGACGGCGATATTACTGCAAAAGACGTTGTTTTTGTCACATCTACAGGTTCTGTCAACGGTGATATTATCTCAAAAGAAGTCGTGCTTGAGCCTGGTGCTCATTTTACTGGAAAGTGCACGATGACAGGAGAGTAATTTTATGAAAAAGTTTCTTTTGATTTTTGCTTTTGTCCTTTCGTTTTCGGGTGTTTTTGCTCAGTCCAAGCCGGACGCTCTCGTTTTGTATCGAAGCGGCAATTATCCTGAGGCTATCAAAATCTGTGAGCAGGAAATTATAATCAATCCTCGCAATATCGATTCATATTGTGTTCTCTGCTGGTCTTTGGTTCGAAACCGCCAGTATGCCGAAGCAGAAGTTCGTGCTACTGAAGCCCGCAAAATTGCTCCAGGTGATGTACGTCTTATGGAAGTTTTGGGCGAGGCAAAGTATTATCAGGGCAAAAATGGTGAAGCTCTTGAAATGTTCCGCACATATATTGCCAACGCTCCTTCAAATGCAGCCCGAATCGGAAATGCTTACTATTATATGGGTGAAATTTACATCCGCCAGGGCAAATATCAGCATGCCGACATTTCTATGACAACAGCTGTTTACACAGAGCCGCTTGTTGATTTGTGGTGGACTCGCTGCGGATACGCTCGTGAAATGGCCGGAAGCTATGCTTCTGCTCTTGACGCATATTCCAAGGCAATCGAACTCAATGCTTCTCAGGCCGACGCTGCTCGTGGGAAGGAACGTGTTGCCGCACGATTAAGATAGCGCGATTTTTTCACGGAGAAAAAGTGAACAAAACAATTCATTTCGAAACATTGGGCTGCCGTCTCAATCAGGTTGAGAGCGAAGGTGCAGCCCGCTTTTTTAGTGACTCAGATTTTTCTGTCACGATGGAGCCTTTTACGGCTAAGTCTTTTGATGAAAGCGTTGTCCTTTGCGTGGTAAACACATGCACGGTCACAGCCAAAGCCGAACAAAAAGCCCGAAGAATTATCCGGATGCTCTTGAAATGCTGCCCGAATTCTGCCGTTGCTGTTACTGGCTGCTATGCCCAGCTTGATCAAAAAGAAATCATGGCGATTGACGAGCGAGTTTGCGTTCTCGGTGGTCAGCACAAAGGAAGTCTTGCAGATTTGCC
>CACZYY010000069.1 GCA_902785455.1 uncultured Spirochaetaceae bacterium | reverse complement strand
TCGTATTTTACGCCTGGTGTTGCTTCGTCTGTATGAACACGGATTTTTACATATCCAGATTTGAACAATGTCTTTTTCTGTGTCTCGATGATTTCAACATCAAACTGGTCGCTTTCAAGACCAAGCTCGATTGTTGCCTTTTCAATTGCGTCTTTTTCGGTTTTTCCTTCAAATTCGTAAGTCATATTTATCTCCTTTAGTTTACTAACTATCGTTTGTTTTTTGATTTTTTCTCAACCAGTTTCAATTTTGGCTCATCCTTTTTGTTCTTCATCATTTTGTTGATGACAATCTGCTGACCAAGCTGGAAGATGTTAGAAACAGTCCAGTAAAGGAGCAAGCCGGCCGGTGCATTGTAGAACAAGAAGAAGAACATAATCGGCATACCGTACATCATCATCTTCATCTGTGCGCCTGTTGAGCTTGTAGCTGTTCCGCCGTTGCCAGTGATTTTACCGAACAAAAGCTGAGAGATTACATAAATTACAGGCAAGATTCGGATTTGGTTCCAGCCGAGGATTGGAAGACCATGCTCGAAAACAGGTCCAATTCGGTCGCCCTGAGAAAGGTCGTCAATCCAGCCGCTGATGAAAGAAGCACCGCGGAACTCAAAGTAGTTGTTGAAGAGGTTGTACATAGCGAACAAGATTACGAACTGGAAAATCATTGGCAGACAGCCGCTCATCGGGTTGTAGCCGATTTCCTTGTACATCTTGGCAGTTTCCATCTGCAATTTCTGAGGATCGCCCTTGTATTTTGCCTGAAGTTCCTGCATTTTCGGCTGGAATTTCTGCATTTTCTGAGTGCCCTCAAGGCTCTTCTTTGTGATTGGGAAAAGAGCCATCTTCAAAATAACCGTAACGATGATGATTGAAACGCCCCAGTTGTGAACGAGTTTGTTGATGTTCTCCAAGAGGAATTTGAGCACGACTTCGAGCCAGTACAAGAAGCCTGAAGTCTGCAAGCTTTCGTTGAAGTGAACTCCGCTCAAACCCCATTCGTTTTTGTCCTCAGAAACATAATTCTTAAGCTCTGATTCATTGCGAGGGCCAGCGTAGATATAATAACTATCGTTAGTTTCTTTTTTATCGGTAGGCTTTCGGGTCATTTTGACCTGTGCGTTTGTAGCATCGCCAACTTCAATCTCTGAGTTGTAAACGACTGTGCTGGACATTGAAGTTTTGTTCTCCGGGTAAACGATGAACTCGAAGTATTTTCCTGCCATTGCAGTCCAAACCCAGTCACGCTCGTAATTTTTTGTCTGTTTTGAGCCGAGACGAGTCTTTTTTGCTTTTTCGCCGTTGAATGAAACAAGCTCGCGATACTCGTAGCGGTCCATTTTTGGATTGAATTTCGGGCCGACCTGTGGAGCTGTTCGGAGAGTGTAGGCCGCACCGCCAACATCAAGTCCTTTGAAATTCTCGTCGCCGTCGATTGTGACTTCAAGCTTGAAAGTGTAGTCGTTCGGTTTGAAAGTGTATTTTTTTACGAGAGTAAATTCGCTTTCTGTGCCGTCTGCATTTTTTGAAGTGAATTTTTTGAAGAAGCCGATTGTGTAATCATCAAGTTTTTTTGCTGTAAAAATATCATCGATGATTGGCCGGGTTGCGCCACCAAGCGAAAGGCCAAATGCGCGGTTCCTTTCTGAAAGGTTTTCGATAAGCTCAACGCCTTTGCCAGTGTCAACGTCACGGTTTTTGAGCGCGCCACGATCATCTTTTTCGATAAGCTCGTAGCTTATGATGTCGCCGCCACGGTTTGTAAAAGTGACCGCAACTTTGTTTGTTGTGATAGTGAATTTTTCTTCGGTGAGATTTTCTGAATCAGAAACTTCCGAAACGATTGAAAGGTTTTCTTCGATAGAAGAATCCTGTTTTTCTGACTCGCCAGTTGCCTGATTCTCTACGACCTCAGTTGTCTGCTCGGTCTGAGCCTGCTGCTCCTGAGGTTTTGGCGGGAACAAAATTGTCTGTGCCGCAAAGAATCCGACAAGAACGACAGTCGAAAGGCCGATAGCCCATACGGTATTTTTTTCCATTATAAAACATCCTGATGCCAATTAATGGCAGTAATTTTCGCTGTTAATGATTTTCACGGAACCGGATCGTAACCGCCTGGATGAAAAGGAGTGCATTTTAAAATTCGTTTTGTCGAAAGATACATTCCCTTGATCGGGCCATGCTTTTGCAAGGCTTCCAAAGCATAGGCCGAGCATGAAGGATAAAACCTGCAGCAAGGTGCTTTGAGTGGAGAGATGAACTTTCGGTAAAAGCGAATCGGTAGACATAAAATGAATACGAGTGCGTTCTTCATTCTTTGACTAAACCAGCTTTTTCACACAATGTACGAAATTGAACACACCGCGTGCTGAACGAGTCTTTCTCGGAAGGGGGATATACCAGAAAAAGCATATCATATCCGGTGTTCAGGTGTGCTTTAAAATTACGATAGGTTTCGCGACTGAATCGTTTGGCACGATTGCGCTGAACTGCATTGCCAAAACCACGGGGAAGGGGAAAGCCAATCCGATTGAAATTCAAACCGTTGGGGAGAAAGAAAAGTTTTGCCCCCGCCGTGCTAGCCCTTTTCCCATTTTTAAACAGATTCTTGAAATCACCAGGCCTTTTAATATGCTCTTCGCGCGTAAAACCAGCTGACTTCATAGAACCTGCCTCTTGTTAATAAGAATTAGTATTTTTTGTGCTCATCACAAACTGAGAGCTTCTTGCGGCCCTTTGCTCTTCGACGAGCGAGAACCATGCGACCACCGCGAGTTGCCATGCGAGCGCGGAATCCGAATTTTCTGTTTCTTTTAACTTTACTTGGCTGGTATGTTCGTTTCATAGAACATTCTCCTTATTTTGTTGGGGATAACCCTAAATTTTGATAAAAATTTTTGAGCAATTTTGCAAGAACTTCCTCTATCCTCGCAAAAATTTGGTAGTGGCAAATAGTTTAACAAATTTACTTGCTGTCGGTCAATATATCAGCCTTTAACCTGTCAAGAATTTGCCTTAAATTTTCAGGAATTTCTTTGTTTTGAGAAGAATTATCTTCATTGCGCACGGAATTTTGAGAGTCTTTTCTGAATTCACTTCGACTGACAGGAGCATTTGAGCTAGATGAAGCCGCACGATTTTTTTCATCAAATTCCTGAATCACTTTTTCTTCTTTTTGGATTCGCTCTTCAATATCACTGCGGATTTTTTCTTCGGTGAGCTGAGAGTGAAGCTCGGCATTTGTGCCACGGAGACGGAATGCCAGCGACGAAATTTTTACGTCGGGAACGCCGCGTTTCAATCCGGTTAAAATATATTTCTGATAAATCCGCAAAGTCTGAATCCAGGCCGGATGATCGGCTTCAACAAGAAGAATACCGTTTTTTAAGTCGATTACACGGGAATGTGCATAAAGATTCGCGCCCAGGTTTTCGCCGTTCTTTGCGTTTGAGCGGATTGATTCCAATGTTACGCGCCATGTTTTGAGAAGCTTGTTGTTTTTTTCGACTTCCGCACGTTCAATGTTCGTGAAAGCCGTCATTATCATTTCCTGCGCGGAAATCAGGTTATCCTCATACGCCATCAGAAATTCCTCAGCTGATTCTTAAGCATGTAGAGTTTTTCCTTAAGCCTCCGAACCTCGTCCAGAGAAGAAAAAATTTTTGAAGCCATGTATGCGTCAGCAAAAACTCCGTCGAACAGGAAATCTGCAAAAGTTGAAAAACCGCCAATCGTCATGCGGTAGTCCGGCGGAATACTCACAGAGCCGAGAACCTGCTGCAATCTCTGCAAAAGCATGTTCGCCTCATTCATAAGATTGGCCGCACCGTTCAGCTTGTAATGCTTTATCATATCAACGATGAATCCGCCGCCAAGAATATCAAGAATACTCCAGTTGCGCGCACTCTTAAGCTTGCCTTCCGCCTCTTCAACAAGAGGAATTAAACGGTCGATGAGATTCAAAGCCTCATAAATTTGTGGATTATTTGTCATTTTTCACCTTATCCTTAACATAAACGCTCAAACCAACAAGCACACAACCTTCGATATACGGAAGATTTTTCTCGTTGAGGTAAGAAAGCAGTTCCTCGCTCTCCGCTCCCGGCTGAATCACGATACACTTGAAATGTTTGGTGCACTCCTTGATGAGAGCCAGCCCCTTCACCGAGTTAATGCAAAGGTCAATGATGTCAATCTCGCCAGGAATGTCGTTGAAACTGGTTAGTTCTTTGCCCACAGCATGAACCGTGTATCCGTGCTCCAAAAGCCCCTGCTTGATTTTATAAGCATATTTCTCAGGATTAAGAGTGTCGCCCGCAACGGCAAAAACCTGTTGCTGCATGATTTCTGGTAATTCCATGCGGGTAGTGTAGCATAAAAGTACGAAATTAGGAATTAGAGATGAGGAAAGGGAGAAAAAAAAGAGAAAAAACAGATGGGCGCACCCGCCGACAAGCGGCGGTCGGGCTTTTCGGGGTTACGCTACCGCTGCATTGCGTCGTTCGCTGCGCTCTCTAAGCAACGGCTACGCCGCCCCTACAATCCCTTGCGCTTGAGAGAAAATATAGAAGAATTATTCTGTAATGACTATAGACTTTACTTTATAATCTTTTTCAAAATCACTAGAAAAATTCACTTTCTCAACTGTGCCAGAAATTTCTATAAATTGATCATCTTTCAAATCGATATAGGCATCATTATTGCTGTAAACAGTAATAAGCGGCATGTCCTCAGCTTTGTTCAGAACAGACATACCTTCGAGCTTATATGCATAACCTGCTTTTTTGCTCTCGTCAATGTTTGAAACATAAAACGAAAGTTTCTCAACCTTTTTTCCTTCAATAGGATGCTCGCCGTACCATTTTTTTGCTTTGAGTCGATTAGCTGAGAAGCGTCCAACTGCAGCATATACTGTAAGATTATAGGTTGCCTTTTCAAGCCACTGCTCATAACCGTCTTTTTTCAGTGCGGCAGCGCGTTCTTCAAGTTCTTTTGCAACATTTGCAGAATTTTTTGTCCAGCTAGATTTTGGATTTTGATCACTGTCTCTCGTACTATTTTTTGATGTTACTTTTTTCCCATTTTTATCGACATTGTATGTCCTCATATCCAAAGTTTCGACCGTGAAATTATTTTCACTGCCAGTGATTTTAATTTTTGTTTCCTGTCCTTGAAGTCCAAGTCCAAATTTATAAATAAGAACTTGTGTGAATAAGTACTCATTGTTGATAACATCAAGTTTCCCAAAATTTTTGATTTGTCGAGTCGTTTTATCCCCTTCTGCTGGTTCTGCATAAAGAAGATTCCAAACAACTGGCAAAAGCTCAACATTATCAGGTAATGTTCCTGTAGCAGGTTTCGCCTCGTCAGAAGAAAGGAGACTTTTTCCTAAATTCCCCAAGGGACCTGCAAAAACAGAAAACGACATAAAAGCTGCCAAAACTACAGCAATCACTTTTTTCATAAAATCCTCCTAGATTTATTTTTGATACCGTAAAATAAATTAAGATTTCGTTATTTTTTTTATGAAACCTTGATTTTATACAGTATTATTACATTATTTTATTAAAACTATCAACTGTATATCAAAAATTATTAATATTGTTCTGTAATTTTTATCATAATAAATCGTCATTCTTAATGCATGAATTCAATTAGAGAAACATTCGTGAACAATCTCAAATACTACCGAAAACAAAAAGGCATTTCCCAAGAAAAACTTTCTTACGCAGTCGAAAAAAGTATTGCCTACATAAATCAAATAGAAAATAAAATATCCTGGCCTCAACCTGAGATGGTGGATAAAATAGCACTCGCCCTCGGAATTCCTTCTTCTGCACTTTTTGAAGAAAACACCTGCCCTGAGAACAAAAAAGCTGTGTTTGAGAGTAACTTCGGAAAATCGATTGAAGCAGAACTTCTTTCACGAATTGAAAAAGATATACGGGAAGTATGCAAATTGGTGTAAAGCCTTAAAACAAAGGATGTCTTATTTCAAAACGCTTCTTTCCCGTAAAATCATAGCTGATGGAATAGATTTTTCTTCCTGTTTTGAATTTTCTAATAAATCAAGCATTGCCTTCGCTGCTGCTTGCTTTGCCTTTTTGCGAGTTGTTGCCTTTCCTGAAACTCGGTGTTTGTTATCATTCAAAGAAAGCGAACAAATCCAAAACGATTTTCCATTTTCAATAACTTGCACAAAACTATAATTCGGCTGAGCGATTTCCTTTTTTATATATTTTAGGTTCAGTTTTTCAAGAGCTGTCGGAGATTTTTTTGAACTGTTTAAGATATTTGCCCCAGTTTGTTCAACAGACTTCTTTTTTGTGACATTCTGCCCTATAAGATAAGTATATGCCGATTCAACCGCCGCATTTTGAGCTTCTTCCACCGTCTTGCCGTTTCCAACAAATAACCCATTAACAGATTGAAGTGAAACAGCACAATCATAACGACTTCCGCAGTTCCAAAAAGAATATGTCGGTAAATCCACTCCATTTTTCTCACAATAATTCTTCAATTCTTTGCTAGCAGTTTTCACCGTTTTGTCATATCTTAACAATTCCGAAGCAACACGAGACAAAACATCCATGTTCCAGTTTGAATCTATTGCGACGGCTCCTAAAACCGACTCAATCAAATCACCTTTCTTGTTCTTTCTGTCATGCAAAAAATAACCATGAGCACGCTCCAAATAAGAATCAAATCCAAGTGCATCTGAACAGCGCGACAATTTCTCATTCTTGACCAAACAAATTTTTTCTTCTGTAAGATGACTTTCTGTTGCCGAAGAAACAAACTGACCGCTAGAATCAACATGACAAAATTCAGAAGAAAGATTCTTTACCACAGCAAGTCCCAGTACCGCATCACCGATGAATTCTAGAATCTGATAATTCTGTACCCGGTTCTGCGTGGCAGCTGAGAGAGAAGGGGAAACAAAAGCCTGCTTAAGAAGTACAGGATTAACAAACTGATAACCTATTTTCTGCTGAATAAAAGAAAGTGTTGCTTCATCCATATCGTAACTGTAGAGTTTCCAACAATATTACACAATAAAATCACTGTGAAATCACTCCAGGCCTTCGTTTCCTTTTTACAGCCATTGCAGCCACAGTTGCTAATCTTTCACAATTTGTGACCGGTTTTGCTTTTGCTTCTGCGGCTTCTTCTCTAGGCAATTCCTGTTTCGTCATAAGAACAAGATTATCTTCCTTCTCTTCAATCATTTTAATTCGTGCAACAGGTTTGCCGTTTTCCACGAGCAAGATTTGAGGACATTTTTTTGCCGTTTTTCGCAAAGTTTCTGCATTCAGTTCCGAAAGTTCCAGATGTTCTGCCATCATATCAGCAAGGATGTGATTCACCACATTATCCACGCTCTGATTGAACTTCTCGGCAAGTTGATTCAAATAGTCTATAACGATTGCATCCAATTCAAGTTCTGTATCAATCCATCGTTCCTGTGGTGTGATGATTACTTTGTCGAAGTTAATTTTTCCATCTTTTGTAATTTCCATATGTAGCTCCTTTTAGCATATAGCGACCTGCGATATGCTATATTTTTGAACCGATCACAATTTGTGACCACTCGCATCAATCGCTTGTAAATCCAATTTTGCGTTCTGACTTTGGCTCTTCAATCAGATTGTTTAGCACTTGAATAATTTGACTGATTTTTCTGTCCTGCTCGGAGAACTTTTTATCACAGTGGTCGATGTGAAGCAGAAGCAAGCGTCGGATTTCCGCAAGTTCGGCTTTATCATCTGTTTTGACAATCTGCGAACTTACATAATGCCGTAGCTGAACAAAAGCGTTCATGATGCGAATGCTGACTTGAACCGCTGTTTCACTACGCAAAACAGCAGAAAGCATGGCTACACCTTGCTCAGTAAAGACATAAGGAAGATATTTTGAATGTTTACCACGCAGACTGTCGTTTTCCTCGTCTAAGGTCGCAATTTGCGACCTTAGAGAATCTTTTACGTTGTTTAAGGTCACAGATTGTGACCTTAAACGATCTTTTTCCACTTTTGAGGTCGCAAATTGCGACCTCAAAAAATCGTATTCTTCTGAAGTCAACTGAAATCGAAATTCTTCTGGAAATCGCTCAATATTTCTCTTTACAGCTTCGGTAATTCGTTTCGTCTCCACGCCATAAAGTTCCGCAAGGTCTCTGTCTACCATAACCTGCTTACCACGAATGAGAAAAATCTTGCTTTCAACCAAAATCGGGGTAATATCCTCGTTTTCCATAGTTTGATTTTACATCACTTAAAAATGGAAAACATTAAGTTATTAACTTAAAGACAAAACTCGAAAAATGTGATTCACTGCGAATGTTATTTACAAAACACTTGCCGTTTCTGAAAATGAATATTATCTTCAATAATAATGGCAAGTTACAAAATCAACCCTGATTTCTCAATTCCCGTGATTGATGTTCCTGCGACCTCAAAGAATCTCAAAAATTTGCGTGAAAGTCACAATTTTACCGTTGCGCAGGTTCAAAAACTTTTAGGGATGGAAAATCCACAATCGATTTACAACTGGGAAAATTCAGAAAACAAATATTTGCCCCGTTTGGATAACCTTGTTTTTCTCGCAAAACTTTACGAAGTTTCAATTGATGAGTTGCTTGTAATCAAAATGGAAAAAACTGGTGATATGGCGGTCTGTGAACGGAGAATGCCGTTTGGAATTGCACCAGAAACTTTGTATTTTATTGCTCATACGGCAAGCCCTGCTGCGAAAATGGCTATTGAGAAATACTTCGGATTTTCACTAAAAGCATAAAAAACGCACCGTTAGTTTGCTCTGCCGATGTAAAACTGTATTATAACTTTTCAGATACCAAAAAACTCTTATCCTCAATCATATCTGGCGTTACAGGTTCCTCTGGATTATCCCAAGCCCAGTCACAATAAGACAGTCCATAGCCTGCATGTTCCATAACATCACCCCATGCTCTGAATGAGCAAGACCATTTGAAAGTGCCTATCTCATTTACCTTAAAGAGCGGGCAGCCGTAATTACCGTCCTGATGATATGGCCCGTCAAATTTTATATCCTTTATAAAAAGTCTGTTTATAAGCAACAATTCTGCAAGGTAATTAGCTCGCTTAAGGATTCTTACATACTCTTCTTTTCCAGACTTAGGAACATAGGAAAGAATAGGCTCGGATTTATCTTCGATAAGATTCTTGTGAATTTCATCAGAAATCTCAGAAAAATTCTGATTGTCATATCTTGTCCAGCCAACGAATTCAATTCTTATGCCATCTTCTTTTAAAATATTTTCATTCAGTCTTTTCATCATTTTTCCTTGTATAGCAACAATTCTATTTGGTTTTTTCCAAAGATGTCATTAAATTATTAACTTAATGACAAAACACGAAAAATGTGATTCACCCCACGAAATCACGGTTC
Organism: uncultured Spirochaetaceae bacterium; assembly: GCA_902785455.1. GTDB lineage: Bacteria > Spirochaetota > Spirochaetia > Treponematales > Treponemataceae > Treponema_D. Next base: position 10,094 of record CACZYY010000069.1, on the reverse strand, counting down.
AGTTTCTTGAACTTTTTCCCTGAATCCGGTTTATCACCCCACCGATTTTGCCAGAAACTTTCTTTACCTCAACGATTTTCCATTCTTCAAGAAGCGGAATAAAACTTTCGCTGCCGTTCTCCGCAATTTTATCCAGAAGAAGCAAAATGACCTGACGATTCCGGGTTTTCAGAATCTCGATGAAAGCCTTTCGCCTCTCCAAGTCCGAAATCTCGCACATAATCTCACGGAAGTTCTCAAAAAGCTCGTTAGTGTAAGTTTCTTTTTCGATTTCCCAGCCAGCGGGAGTGAACACAATAAGCGGAAGTTTCTTCGAATATTCAATAGCGAGGTAGTCGTGCTCAATCGCCCAGTCCACACGGTTCGAGACTTCCTCCGCCGAAAGTTCGGAAAACGCACCATACGCAGGGCTTTTGTCCAGCTGATATTCCAAGATTTTCTTGTCCTTAGAGCCTTTCAGAATCTTGGTGAGCATCGACCGACCGCCAGTCGCAATAATTTCGTCAGCTGCACGGAGAATCATACGCAATTCTTCATCTGAGACTTTTCGGATTTTCCCGCTGTCGAGAGAGTAGGGGAATCGCTTTTGGTTTCGGGACATTTTGAGACTCCTGCTGATGAGTTTCTGGAAAAATTATAGCACGGGCAAAGATTTTTAGATACAATTTGATACATGGGAAAGACAACTGCAAAAGACCTGACCATCGCACAACTCAAAAAAATACTGACTGAAAAAATCAAAAGAAGAAATAATCTATTTTCTCGCAAATTTGTACAAATATTCCCCAAGTGTGAAGCAAGCCGTGAACATAAACTTCAATCCACAATACGGCGAAAAACTTCTGGCCGAAGCGCAATCAAAAATCGACAAACTCTGCTTTCCGAACACAAAGAGTGGAATCCCATACAATTTTTCCATTTCGGGCATAAAAGCTATCGTAAAAGACTTCAAGAATGTCTGCAATGATGAAAAACTGATAGCCCAACTCAATCTTCACTGTGCAAAAAATCTTATAGAATTCACCAACACTTTCGGTGACATTGACGAGTCTTTTTACAATGCCCTCGAACGCTATTTCTATGATGCAGCTATGATCATTGGAAGTTATGGCGATATGTACGAGAAATATTTCCAGAGTTTGGAAAACCTTTGGGAGCAGACTTACGATGTTGGATGGGGATTATACGATGAACTTTCGGATACGCTGGACAGGATACGGAGATAAGACAAATTTAACGATAATTGGAGTTTAAGAGGACTTTGTTCTCCATTTTTAATGTTCCAATGTCTTTATCCGTATATTTTTCGAAAAAATCTTTTAGTTTAAAAAAAATAAGAGAGGTAGTTATAGAAAATTCTTGAAATCATCGAGATATGCTTCCCTGATTTTCTTTATTACGTCAATCGTCGGTCGTAAAGTCCTTTTATCTTGGCTTTCAGGATTCTTCACAATTCTTTTCGCCTGTATGTCAGCCGAAAAGAGCGCGATGAGCTTCTGCGTCCTACACTTTGACTTGATTCGCTTCTTGAAAGTGCCGTTAGTCATATAGCACGCTCCCGCGCAAGTCCTGCAAATCGGGTAGATGTAGCAATTGTTGTAGCAATCTTCGTCTATGAAGTTGTCAGCATTTTTGTAGTCTGTCTTCTGAAGTTCGAAAATTTGTTCCCGCGAGAATGTCATCGGAGTTATGAACGGACACGGATATTTCTGACCGTCCACATCAAAGAATATCGCGCCGTCGCCAATTCCGCACCATTTCTTTCTCTCGAATGGCTTTCTCTCGCAATAATGAAGGTTGAGTTTTAGCATTTGGTCGAGTTCCAGCGTGTCGTTTTCGACATAGAACGCGGAGAGTTCTTTCAGCTGCCCGGCAAGGTCTTTTATGTATTCGTCCTTGTCCCAGTCGAAATCGCCCTCGAATTCGTTGACTCCGCTTATTGGAAATCCGAGCGAATGGACAAATTTTATGTTGTGAGCCAAATGCTTCAAAGAATAATCGGAGAGAGTCATTTTTATGCTTTGCTCGTTCCAATTGTTTCTGAAAAAATCAATGTCGATTTTGTCAAAAGAATTCGAGCGGTTATGATTGTGCGTATCCCTGTCGCCGTCCAAACTCAAGCCGAGCCAAAAATGCTTTTTGTTTTGGGTGAACCACGCCTTCATTTCCTCGGTCAAAAGCGTTCCGTTCGTTGTCGCGTAGAACAAATACGGATAAGGCGGGTTCAGTTGCCTTACGTATTCGAACATCTGCTTAATGAGATTGAATTCCAAAAGGGGCTCTCCGCCAATCAGTCCGATTTCAACTTCCTCCATATTACTTGGGACATTTTGAAAAATCCAGTCTATGACTTTTTTTGCGGTGTCGAACGACATTCTGGAATTGCAGTCGTGCTTCTGATAGCAATACACGCAGTTGAGGTTGCAGTTGTGGGTAATGCAGACTGTCGGCGAAAATCTAAGTTTCTTTTCCATAGTTTCTTATTTTCCTTGTCGCGATGCTATGATTCTGATGAATTAGAGCAGTTGTAGTTGCAAGCACCTGTACAGGCATCAAAGCAACCGAACTCGCAATCCCCCTCGCAACTGCCCACGCAGCCCCCCATACAATCACCTTCGCAACTGCTATAGCAGGTAAAGCAATTACTAGGCATTGTCGAAATCTTGTATTCCACGGAGTCAACGATAAGTGTCATCAGAATCTCGTCCAGTGCGACCATTGTTTCTTTGTCTAAGAGGTCTGTCATTGGCAACTCCTTTTTAAAGTTCCGATTAAAACTCGAAATGTTCTAATCGGAACTCTTGTCTGTCCGCGATGCTATGACTCTAGTGTCCTCTAGATGAATCTTTGCATTCGCCTTCACAGTCTCCTTCACAACCGCCATAGCATGTCATACAAGCACTCGGCATTGTCGAAACCTTGTACTCCACGGAGTCAACTGTCAGCGTCATCTGAATCTCGTCCAACGCAGTCATGGTCTCTCTGTCAAGAATGTCAGTCATACACTTCTCCTTTCTTAAACATTTTATATCCAAAATAATATAACCATATAGCAAATCCGTCAATAAAAATTATATACGATTATATCTAAATTGATATAAGAAAAAATGAGCTTAGAGAAAACAGTTATTGATAACATAAAAAGAATTCGCAAAGAAAAAGGCATTACACAGGAACAACTTGCTGAAGCCTGCAACACCGCAACAAGCTATATTGGTCTTATGGAAATCTATAAGAATGTACCGAAATTATCCACGATTGAGAAAATCGCAATCGCTCTTGGCGTTGAACCGCAAGTTCTCTTTCAGAAAACAGAACCAGATTCAGACAACGAAAAGAAAATAGAAATGATAAAGAATAATGTTTTACAAACTTTAGAAAAAGAGCTGATTCGCTCACTAAGGGAAAATTTTACTTTGTAAAATCTCCCCCTCAATCTCCGAAACAATCGCCGGGTTCACAATTCGCATGGCACATTCTTCAGACTCGGTGAAGCCCAAAAAGTTAATATTTCCATACCACAAAACTTTTTCATCAATGATTGCAATTTTTTGGGAGACATTTTCTTTCTGTATAACTGTAATACCTGCGTTTTCGAGAAGATTTAAGCATGTTTGTAGTTTTTTGAATTTCCATTCATCATCCGGCTTTCGTACAAAAATCTGAATTCCAACTCCATTGGTAAGAAGTTTTGATGCAAGTAGTGTAAAAGTTTGAGTTTCAGATATTGATAGATATGGTGCAGTTATAATGATTCTGTTTTTCGTCCCCACAATGTCTTTTTCAAAAATAGGACGATAATCTTGCATAGAAAATAATTTTGAAACAACATCATTTTCTTTTATATTTTCGCTACAAGTTTCAGATTTTATCGTATAACCCAGTTGCTTGTAGCCTTTTAAGCGGTTCTGATACATTCTGTCAAAAATAGATATCCTAAAATCAACATAGTCGTAAATCCTAACATCATCTTTTCCTTTAAAATTTCTGTGAAGCCGACCGCAATATTGGGCAAGAGTTCCTTTCCAAGAAAATGGCATTACGAGCATGAGCGTATCGATTCTTGGAAAGTCAAAACCTTCTCCTGCGTATTTTCCTGTTGAAAGAATTATCAAACTTTCATCAGTCTGAACCGAATTCAATTTTTCAAGTTGTTCTTTCTTTTGCTTTTGAGTTCCGCGACCTGTTATCAGAATCACATTTTTCGCACAATCAACTAGCCGTTCCTTAAGCGTTTTCAAATGCTCTATTCTGTCTGAGAGAATCAGAGGTGTTCTGCTTTCCAAAACCGCATTTTTCACATCCTCGATAATCAGATTGTTTCTTGCTTCATTTGAAACAAGTTTTTCATAATATTCGTTTATCTTAGGATTTTCACTGTCACTATTTATCTGCACATAATGAAAACTCGAAAACCTCGGAACTAGATAATGAGCAAAATTCTGACTTTGATTCATCTGCTTTGCGGTCGTTGAATACAAAATCTGCCCGCACTGATAGAAAATGATTTTCTGATGTCCGTCTCGGCGAATTGGTGTCGCCGTCAGTCCGTAAACATACTTCACCCTAAAACTCGCAACAAGATTTTCCGTCGTGAATGCAGAAACATGATGGCACTCGTCCACAATCAACATTCCGTATTTTTGGGTACGAGGTTTCACTTCGTCAGATTTTTTTTCTGTCAGTGAATTTACAATGGCAACATCGATTATTCCTGTAGATTTATCTTTTCCGGCGGCAATTGTTCCAGTATCAATATTCAGGAATTTCTTCACCGATTTTTTCCATTGTTCAAGAAGGGCATGAGACTGAACAAGAATCAGCGTATTCGTTTTTCGCTCCGCAATCAAAGCCATAGCAACAACAGTTTTTCCAAAGCCTGTTCCCGCAGAAAGAATTCCTGTTTCTGATTTGAACATTGCATTCAGGGCTTCGCGCTGCTCATCATAAAGTTTTTCGGAAAATGTAGCATTTATTTTCGTGCCTGTTTCTCGATTGTCCGTGATTTCATATTCAGCATTTGCATTTTCAATTTTTTCAAGTACTTGATTCAAATTTCCACGAGGAAGAAGCAGAGATTTTTCGTTCTCTTTTGAGCAGTCGATAAACCGTGGTATGTTGTACAACGGAAGGTGCATTCTCAGATTTTTGAAGTATTCTGGATTTAGAAAAACGGCAGTTCTTCTAAAAACACCTAAAGTCTTTTCGGAAATTCCTGATTTTTCAATTTCAACATAGTTTGTAAGCTTGATTTTGATTTTTTGCGGGAAATCTTCTTTTGCGAGAAGGTCTTTTACATCCGCTTTTGAAATTGATTTGCTTATCTTTTCATTTTCGCTCCCATCTTTCTCTACGAAGTTTGGAATCTGATTTTCGATTTCTGTAATAATTTTTCTGACAGTTCTTTCGTCTACTTTCTGGATTCTAGTTAAAAACTCCCACTGGTCATCATAGGGCATAAAATTCTCATCAACAAAAACAGAATACCCTTGTTTCACAGCTCGCCCCTGTAGTGGAAGCGCAATCAGATTTCCGTATCCGCCTTTCGGAACTTCATCCTGATTCGGAAACATTCGGTCAAAAGTCGCAAAAGAAATCGAGTGCCTATTCTGCATGGATGCCTTAATAATTCCACTTCCAAGATTTCGAGCAATACTGGCAGAAACATTTTCCGAAAAGAAAATCCACAAATGCCCGCCATTCCCAGAACGAGAAATTTCGATATAGCTTGATACTCCAAAATCAGTACAAGTTTTATGAACGGCGAGAATGTCGTCTTTCCAAAAATTGCCTTCATTCTTATGCGCATACGCCGTTTTCGCGTCGTTTGCATGAGTGGAAACTATTGACGTTTGCTCCTTCGGAGCATGCGCATCAAAATCCATCGCTAAAAAGCGACAGACATTTCCATCCATCAAAGGATAAACTCCTATTACATCACGACAAAACTCGTCACGCCCTGCAAGATGATTAAAAATGTAACTATCATCCAATTTCACTGGCGATTTATAAGGGCAAGTCGCACAGGAATATTTCTTTAAGTCGCATTTTCCTACAACCCATTTATTTGCACAGACTGGTGAATATCCACTTCTCCCTGATTTTGTATTATACCAGCGAAGCGCAAAAACATCTTGCCGACCGACAAAAAGTGATTTATACAGGTTAATTTTTTCTTGGGGTGTACTTTTTCGGGAAACGAGTCTTTGATTGTCCAACACTACAGATTGCTCTTGCAAGGCAGATTCACGAACTTCTTTTTGTTGTTGGATTTTTGACATTTTTTGAAGTAGGAAATCTTTCACCTCTCTTTGGTTATCAGCAAGTTGCATGAGAAGTGAAATCAAATCTTCTTTTGAAAGGGATGCAAGATACTCTTTTAGGGGCACGTTTTATTATAGCACAAGATATCAATGTCTATCAAAACGCAGATTGTTTTATTCGCATTTTTCAATTTATTATTTTATTTTGCTCTACGAAGGCTAAGAACTCGGCAGGAGGCATAATCCGTACCACAGAATGTTTGTAATCCTGTTGATTTCTCGTGATAATAATGTCCGCTTTTATTTGTTGTGCAACTTCATGCTGAACAGAATCTTCAAAATCGCTCCAATCAGATTCTAGCGCATTGCGAATACAAACTTCATCAACCCCAGCAACTGAAACAGTCGTCAGAAGATTCCTCATTACCGCTTTCGTTGCTTCCATATCATGTAAAGTGCGTTTTGCAATATAAAAAATATCTGTGCAAGAAGCCGCTGAAATGTAAAAATCATATCCCTTGTCACAATAAGAAAGGACTGCATTCGATTCATCATAAAAATCAGGATTCGCAAGCATAACATCAAGAACGAGATTTGTATCTAAAAACACAATCATAATCCGTACCGCTCCTTTAAACGCTCTTCCCGGATTTCTGCAATACTCGTCGGACGGCATGTTTTTAAAACGCCTTGTATTGCTTGCAGGGCTTTCTGTCGCTCACTTCCTGCTGAAGTTTTATTCTTGGGTTTATCCACAAGTCGGATTAAAATTTCACTTCCATTGAAATTACGCAAACTGTCATCAATTGCAACAAGCGTGTTACCATCGATATATCCGTTTACAGCTATCATATCGCACCCCCTTTCTCAAATCTGATTATATCATACCACGATTTAGGGAATTTCGCATTAAGTTAGTAACTTATTGACATAATAATAGAGTTTTATTTTCTGAACTTTTCCCACACATCAAGCGAAAAACTATTTCGCATAATTTTCTTCTTGCGTCCTTATTTTCGTGCTATAATCTCCCCAATGAAATCATCTTCCTACACAGTCGTCAAACATCCGCTTGAGCCACTCTGGTCGCAAGAAAGTACAGTGCTTCTTTTGGGCACAATGCCTTCCCCTGCAAGCAGAGAACTTGGCTTTTATTACATGCATCCTCAAAACCGATTCTGGCGAGTTCTTCCGGCTGTTTTTGGGGAAAGGCTTTCACTCCCGAACAACTCACCCGACACAGAATCCGCCATCGCCGAACGAAAAGATTTTATTTTACGACACAACCTTGCCCTTTGGGATGTTCTTGCAAGCTGCCAGATTGAAGGAGCTTCTGATTCTTCCATAAAACAAGAGATTCCGAACGATTTCACCGAAATTTTCGCAAAGTCAAAAATCCGCCATGTCTTTTTTACTGGGAAAACAGCGGCGGCTCTCTGGAAAAAGCACTGTTCGCCTTACGAAAAGCAATTCGGACTAACTTGCACATGCCTTCCGAGCACAAGCCCGGCAAATGCACGCTTCACGATGGAAAAACTTGTCGAGGAATATAAAATTGTGAGAGATTTTGAAAAATAAGCAGAACTTCGGAATTTACTTCCATCCTTCCCAGACTTTCTGCGCCATTCCAACCGTGGCATCAGTCTTGCCGTTTCGACAAATCGGCTGTTTCAAAAGCTTGGCCTGGTTTTCGAAGAGTTTTTCTTCTTTTTCGCTGTCGTCAAGGTATGCAATCGAAGCGTAGTCCTTTGATTTTGTGTCAATCATGGCCTCAATTGCAGCAGCACGACTGCCTTCAGTCCGGGCAAGTGCGCTCACAACCGAGTCGAATTCGCCTTCACTCATTTCTTTTTCTTTTAGGTCAACGAACTGAAAAGCAATCCGCCGTTCCTTAAAAAATCTCTGCGCGCTCTTCGTATCAAAAGATTTGTTTGTTCCAAAAATCTGAATCATTTTTATACTCCAAGAATTTTCTTCCATTCTGCTTCTTTAAAGCCCGCGCAGACTGAACTTTCCGTTACAAGCAACGGTCTTTTTACAAGCATTCCGTCACTTGCAAGGATTTTGAACTGCTCGTCTTCGCTCATGTCCGGCAATTTCTGCGACAGGTTCTGCTCACGGTAGAGCATTCCGCTTGTGTTGAAGAATTTTTTGAGCGGAAGCCCGCTTTTTTTGTGCAATTCCCGCAAAGTCGCTTCATCGGGGTGGTCGCCTTTGATGTCAATTTTTTCATATTTCACGCCGTTTGAATCGCACCAGGCCAACGCTTTTTTGCAGGTCGTACATCGGTCGTAGCAGTAGATTTTGATCATTTTGACTATTCCTCCATGTATTTTTTATTTCGAAATCTCTAACGCAAGCTTGTCTTTTGCATTCAAATCAGAAACAGCCTTCAATCCGGTCGCTTTCTCATATTCTTCTTTTGCCGTATTCGCGACTTTTCCGCCACGGACAGCAACATTTTTGTTTGCCTCAAAGCCCTCAGGCTGCTCCTGTTTGGAGATGGAAGTTGCGGTAACTTCGGCAAGCATATTCAAAACCAGTTCGATATTTGTCATGTTGTCGCGCAGGTTCTCTTTTTTGAGACCTTTCTTCTGCTTATATTCCTTTACTGTTAACCCGCTCCAAGCCTTAGTCATCTCGTTGGTCAAAATGGCATAGTCTGTTTCTTTTTCGATTCCGCGAGCTTTCCATTCATCGGTAAGTTCCTTACGCATTTCGATGGTTTGAAGCCTCTGATTAATCCATCCTTCGGTATACCCCTTTGCACGATAGTATTCCGCACCACGGGCAATCGCCTTTTCTGGGTCGGCATATTCTTCAAGCCGGTCATTTCCAACCTGAGCAAGCCACATCTTGAACGGCTCAGCCTTTGGAGAAGGAATTGACTGAATTAAGCGCAGCACATTTTTTGTGGAAAGAACATCGGTTTCACGCATTTTTCCATCGGCTGCCTGAAGTTTCAACTGTACGATTTTATCGTACACTTCACTTCCTTCTTTGACTAACTTGATTTTCAAGTCGCTCCAATACCGCCGTGGATTCTGACTTCCCGAAAGCACTTCCACAACATCAATAACCGAGAAATACCATTCTTCTTCTTCGGCATTCCATACATAACGGATTTTTTTGTTTTCAAACAGTTTGAGTTTGTTCTGAGAATGAGAATTTTCCATACCTTTCCTCGTTTTGTTTCGATTTTCGGCGCCAGTCCAACATCAAGCCCGAATTGCGGTAAAGAAAATAAAAAAAATACAAAGTGAAAGTTTCTGGAAATTGCCAAAAACTAAAATTAAACGCACATACAAAAAGGGAGATGGTTAGTGTTGGAGATAGATTTCTGTGCGTTGTGCTTTACGAGTTAAATATAGAGGATTTTTTAATAGATAGCAAGGATTTTTGAGATTCACTGATAGAAGATATTTTTATTTCTTCACATGTAGCTTCACGGTCTTTTCTGCGCATTTTTTTCTCAGTACAATCATGTCCACCAGCTGAACACCACATTCAATTATAGGATGATCGTAATTTTTTGTAAAAAAATCTTTGATTATGTGATGGCGGGTAAATCCGCATTTTTCGTAAAAAGGAATCGTAAGCGGACTGTCGCCTGTTCCTACTTGAAGAGTGGTAAATTCATCACGGAACTTTTCTTCAACAAATTCCAGCAAAGCACGGGCATAGCCCTTTCCCTGTGAGTTCGGCTCAGTTGCAATATTTTTAATTTCAAGAATTCCTTCGCCCTCGTCAGTTACGACGCACTCAGCTTTTACGCCACCGTCATCAAGAACAAACATCCTGCCTCGGTCAAGATAAAGGTCAACCATGCTT
>CACZYY010000068.1 GCA_902785455.1 uncultured Spirochaetaceae bacterium | reverse complement strand
CTGCTGCTGTCATGCGGCTATGCAGCTCAAAGAAATGGGATACGAGACAATCATCGTTAACTGTAACCCAGAGACTGTTTCTACAGACTACGACACATCAGACAAACTTTACTTTGAGCCTGTCACAACAGAGGATGTTCTTCAGATTTACGAAAAGGAAAAGCCGTTCGGTGTTATCGTACAGTTCGGTGGTCAGACACCGCTCAACATCGCCCGCGAACTTCAGGAAAACGGCGTAAACATTTTGGGTACTTCAATTGACTCAATCGACATCGCCGAGGACCGCGACCTCTTCCGCCACATGATGGAAAAATTGGAAATCCCAATGCCAGAAAGCGGAATGGCAATCGATTTCAACGAGGCAAAGGCCTGCGCAGACAAAATCGGCTACCCAATCATGATTCGTCCTTCTTTCGTTCTTGGCGGACGCGGAATGGAAGTTATTTATGATGAAGCAACTTTGAAGGAATATGTTGAGAAGGCTGTTGGCGTAACTCCTGACCGTCCATTGCTCATCGACCGTTTCTTGAAGAACGCTCTTGAATGTGAGGCAGACGCTCTTGCAGACAAGAACCACGTTTATATTCCGGCTGTAATGGAGCACGTTGAGCTTGCAGGTATTCACTCTGGTGACTCAGCTTGTGTAATTCCTCCGGTTTCAATTCCTCAGAACAATCTGGATACAATCAAAGAATACACCAAGAAGATTGCAGAAAACCTCCACGTTTGCGGTTTGATGAATATGCAGTACGCAATCGAAGACGGAAAAGTTTACGTAATCGAAGCAAACCCACGCGCTTCTCGAACAGTTCCTCTTGTATCAAAAGTTTGTGATACTCAGATGGCACGTCTTGCAACTCGTATGATGCTTGGTGAATCTCTTGAATCACTCGGGCTCAAAGACAAGAAGATTCCTTACTATGGAGCAAAAGAGGCAGTATTGCCATGGGCTCGATTCCCTGGAGTTGACCCGATTTTGGGACCAGAAATGCGCTCAACTGGTGAAGTTCTCGGTTTGGCAGAAACCTTCCCTCTTGCATTCTACAAGGCACAGGAAGCAGCCGGTTCAGAATTGCCACACGCACCAGCTGCCTGGGAAAACAAGAAGGTTCTTATTTCTCTCAGCAACAAGGAAGGCCAGAAAGATCAGGTTCTCTTCATCGGTAAGACTTTGAAAGATCTTGGCTTCACTTTGATTGCAACTCAGGGAACAGCCGATTTCTACAATGCAAACGGAATCAAATGCGATGTAGTAAACAAGATTGGTGCCGGCCGCCCAGACGTAGTTGACCTTATCATGAACAAGGAAGTTTGCCTGGTAATCAACACACCAAAAGCAAAACGCAACTACGCCGAAGACCGAAAGACAATCCGAAAGGCTTGCTTGAAGTACAAGGTTTCGTATATCACAACACTCGCCGGCGCCTTAGCTGCTGTTAAGGGCATTCAGTCTGTCAAGAACGGCAACGGTGGTGAAGGCGGTGTTAAGTCACTGCAGGAATATCATGCTTTGATTAAATAGAAAGCCACACAGATTTGGGATTCCTACGGAATCCCTGTCCGATGACAGAAAATTCACGCCAGTTCCTTGATTGGGAAGCTGGCGTTTTTTTATAAATTTTTCAAAATCATTGGAATATATCCTGAATCCAGTACATCAAAACAAAAACATTTTTTCCCCAAATCTTTTAATGATGCACCAATGTGATAAATTGTTGTGTTATCAATAATCAAAAATCTATCGTGAGTTTTTGTTGTAAAACTCAAAGTGAGAGTCGGATATTGGACATTGAAAGTCTGTACATCCTGTGTTGTAAGTTTTGTTTTAGGGGCTGTATAAATTATTACATTAACGTTTTTCTTCTTTTTTGCAAGTCGTTGGAGAATGGATAAATCTACATAGTTATCTATAAGAATAATTTCATTATTTGCTTCTGCAAGGAAATTTTCAAATTTTGCATAGGCGTCAAAAATCTGCCCCTGAAAGAAAATGCCTTGAGTTTCTTTTACATTATATTTGTCCATTAAAGAAAAGAGTTCTTTTATCTTTTTATCAGTTTCTTTATGATGTAAATCTGATTCAAGAAGATGATTTTTTATATTATCCAGTTCTGCAAATATGTGAGAATTGTTTTGTATAAAATGTTTCATTTCTTTGAAAGTGCGAATAAGCATTTTACTTTGAGTTACGGCAAGGTCTCCTTTAAGTACTGTCATCAACATATAGATTCCCTGCTCGGTGAAGGCATAGGGCGCATATTTTATGTTACTGCCACGCCCTTTGTTCAAGGTCAAAATTTTTGACCTTGAAAGTTCCTGAAGTTCATCTTCGCTTAATTGAAATCTAAAATCATCGTCAAAACGTTCTATATTATTTTTTACTTGTTGATTAAAAGCTTTTGTTGAATAGCCATAAATCTGAGCCAGATCAAAATCCAGCATTACTTGCAAACCGCGAATAACATGAATTTTTGAGCGGATAGAATTTTCTTCGAGAATTGAAATTTCATTTTCCATACCATTTCCTCGTGAGCAATAAGATTATTCAGCACCAGTCCAGCTTCAGGTCTGAATTGTGGTAAAGGAAAAAGAAGATAAAATATAGGAGTCATTATTGCCGCAATACGGCAATCTTATAAACGCACATACTAATAAAGGAAATTTAGCTACTGGATATGGTCTTCTGTGCGGTATGCTTTACAATTATAATATAATAAAATCTGAATCAAGTGGCAATGATTTTAAAGGAGCTGGCGGTTTTTTGTTTTAAATCCAATTTTTTACAGACGAAATAATCTCTTGCTTTTCGCGAAGCGAAAAAATGTTCAGTGTACACTGAACATAGTACTTGAAGGAGTACTATGTTGCGAAACTCGCATACGCTCGTTTCGCAACATAATTAAGTCGACGGACTAAAAACGCAGAGGATTTTTTATGAAAAAAATGAGAATAGCTTTTGGTATTATTAGCGTTGCGCTATTAATGTTTGCAGGATGTTCAGATGGAGGTGATTCGAGCAAAGATAATAACAATACTGTTAACGACAAGCCGGCCGATCCAATTGATGGTCCAACAAACCCAATTGATAATCCAGACTATCCAATTTATGACCCAAACAACCCGAACAGTCAATCGACTTCTTACATTGGTTCGGTTGCTCCTGGTGGAGAACTTCAAGTTGGTTCTGTTATTTTTACAGATGGAAGTTCAGAACCATTGGCTCCAATAAGATTTACTGGTGACAGACTTACTTCAGAACAGAAATCAAAGGCGATTGCTGTTATTTTTTACAAGGGAAACGAAAGTGACGCGTTGGGAGCAAAAACTTTGGGTGTAGGATTGAAAACACTTGATGAAACAAAAGAAGACGGACTGGAAAAATATAATGTTCAATTCTGTCGTGAACAAGCAAGTGCCTACAATGAAAATATCGATACAATTCTTTCTACTGCTGTTAGTCAATATGGCTCAAAATATACTTTTACAGGCGATATAGATGGTAGTGATAATTTTGCGGCTATCAAAAAGTGGCTTATTGATAATGGGAAAACAGATGATACCGAAGAAACTGAGCTAGGAACATTTCTTCCTCACTATCCTATTTTTAAATATGCCGCTGATTATGGTACAAAATTTGAAAAGTTGAATGGAACGAATTTTAAAGAGAATTGGTATGTACCGACCGCAGCTGAAATGTACCAGATAGCAGAAAATGCAAGAGCCGTGTACAACAGTTTTGGAGAATGCGGATATGAAATGCCGAATGGAACTTTTATGACTTCCACTCAACATGAAACAACCGTTGTTCGTGAGAATTATGGTTATGATACAGGATATGAGGACCACAATAACAATGTGCTTGCGGTTAGATTTAGTTTCAATACCAGCTCAGACACATTTGGTGCATTAGATTTCATGACTCATAATAAAAAAAATAAAGATGGCATAAAAGCTTGCTTTATAAGAGCGTTCTAAATTTACTCACAAGGATGGAGCGGCAGTCGGTAGGCTTGCCGCTTCAAAAACTTTTAATCAAAAACGTAGAAATGTACTATGAGTATGGAAGATGTTCACAAAAAAATTGCAGATATAATCGCAAATGATTACGACACTGGAATTCTTGATATAGATGCATATCTAAACAATAAAGAAATTTTCAATCATGTTATAAGAATTATGGGAAACGGCAATAAAAAAGTTCCTGATTCTGTCAAACTCAACAATGGTAATTATAAAATAACTCAAAAAGAAACTGATGAAGAAAAGGAATATGTCTGTAATCTTAATGGAGGATTAGAAATATTCATAATAAAAATCAAATTATAATAAAAGCTGTCTAAAAAAGCGCTAGTTGTCGGGACGAGTGTCAAAGGTGGTGTTAAGTCACTGCAGGAATATCACTCGCTGATTGAGAGCCTGCTCGCTGCGTTTCTTCTCCGTCACGAAAAATGGAATGTAACCTCCCTGTCGTATTTTCGGGACCGAAAGATAAACAGTTCCAAGTCTTGTATCAAAACGGCGGATTCTGTAGCCGCACCTGTATCCTGCCTTTGAGGACGGTCATCAACATATAGATTCCCTGCTCGGTGAAGGCATAGGGCGCATATTTTATGTTACTGCCACGCCCTTTGTTCAAGGTGAAAATTTTGCACCTTGAAAGTTCTTCCACTTCCGTATCTGACAGTTGAAACATAAAATCTGAATTAAGTGACAATGATTTTTTGGGGGATTTTAAGGGGGCTTGCCCCCTTAGGAGAATGGGGTGTGGTAAAGACCGCTTGCGGGCTGAACCCAGGGGAAAGGCTTTTCCCCTTTAGGATTTAAAACTCGTAGTAAACACCGCGCTGGACGAAGCCTGCGAATCCGTCATTTTCTGGGGTGACTTCCTGCATTTTTTTGTTGTAGTGATAGAGTGACATTTTGGCACGGACTTCTGAAGGAAACTGTTTTAGTTGCTCGTAAGATGCGTGAACACCGACTGAATAGCCGCTGACATCGCAATCGTGGAAAATATGCTCGATTTTTGGAAAGTGCTCCAGTAGAAAATTTATTTGGTTTGGATTGTGCTGTGTGTCGCCTGTGAAGAGGATTCTGTCGTCGAAAATAATGCCGTAGGATGGCTGGGAATTTTTGAAGGAATTTGTTCTTGTGGTGACATGGCGTGTGCGGAATAGTTTGACATTTATTGTGCCGATGTTTGCCTCAAACATTTCAAACGGCTTTTTTTGGATTTTTTTAATTGGAAGCTCGGAAAAATAATCGTTGAATGTCATCTTGCCGTTTTCACTGAATTGAATTCCGCCTTTTAAGGATTCGTTCCACAGTTTTTTTTTGAAATCTTTGGGAATTGCAATGTTTACAGGGTGTTTTGAAATGTAGTAGGCTGAAAGTGCAAGCTCTTCAAGCCCGCCGATATGATCTGCATGGGGATGTGTTAAAATTAGATTTTTGATTTTGGAAAGCTTAGTGTTGTATTCTTTTTCGAGGATGTAGGGACAAAGCGTTCCGCAATCGACAAGGACATGACTATCACCTTTTACGATCAAAATATTTGATTGATAATATGTTTTTTGGAAGGCATTTCCTGTTCCAAGAAAGAAAAAGGAAAGCCTTCCATCATTTGTAAATTCAAGCTGATTGGTAAACTCTTTCGTTGTCATGACGCAATATTATATCATAATTTTGCGTGCTTGGTACACAGAAATTAATTTATTTCTTTCCTGTTTTGACGCCGGCTTTTTCAAGCTTAATAGTACTGTTGATTTTGTCGTCGTACATGAGCTGAACGCTTACAGCGGCAACCGGTTTGGCAACGACTTTGTATTTGAACGAGCCTTCATACACTTGTTTAGCCTTGATGTCCTTTACCTGCTCCTGCTGGTCAGAAATCGCTGTCCACCATTTTGCAGCCTGCGAGTTGTCGATAAGCATCATTGCCAGATATGGAAGGTCAACATTGCTTGTGAATTTGTAGAAAATTTCAACTGTGTCCCCCGGCTCCGGTAAATCTTTGGCAAAGAAACTTGTGAAGATTGGTGGATTTTCGTTCTGATAGTTTGAGCCATACGGATTCTTGACGATTTTAACGACTTTGCCGTTTGAAGTGTCGCCCAAATCGATGACATAATTTTTTTCAGCAAAAAGCGAACCCAAGAACAATGCAGAAACTGCGACCATTAAAAACAATTTTTTCATGTTAACTCCTTTAAACTTTTTTGTTTTATAAATAATTCTACCACTGATTTTAAAATTAGCTAGAACAAAATGATTTTTTTGATTTGAGGAGTTTAGAACAAAAACAACTGCTCGTCACGGAAGGATTTTTGCCTGGCATTTTTAAGTATGTCACCTTCTTTTGACTCACCGAGAAGGAAATTGGACTGTGGATTATGGATAGCATGATTTTTTGCGACAAGACGGGCATCGTAGTTGGCGTAACAATATTTACAAAGGTGCGGACAAGAATTGTAGGCCCCGATGTCGTTTGTTGGAAGGCAGATGCAATGCTTTCGAAGAGTAGAGACACCGATTTTTTGAAGAAGATGAATATTCGCCGCTTTTTCAATCACTTCACGTGAAACGCAAGCCCCCTGCTCCACTCCGCAAGAAGTCAGGTCCAGTTTTTCGGCACAAGATTCGATTTTGATTCCGTTTTCAAAGGCAATCCGCGAGAGCGATGAAGCGAGGAATTTCTGGTCGTTTTCAGAAACCTCTTTTATGCCGGGGAAATTTTTCTTTGTTTTTGCGTAAAGGTCGATAAAACTGATGATGCAGCGGTCGGTCGAGCCATGAAGCTTTTCTGCCATCGAACGGAAGGCTTTTATATGGAAGGAAACTGAATATTTTTCGTCGCAGAAAATAGGATCATATCTCCAGCAAACCCGGTCTTTTCCGAGGGCTTTGCTCAGTTCGATGAAAGAATCCATCACCGCGCTTTTTTCGGGAACGTTCGGCTCAACATCCTTTTCATAAGGCGTAATCGTCACGAAAAAATAAAGCCCGATTCCAAGGGATTTAAGCTCGTCGAGATAAGGCAGCATGGGCGCAGGATTTTTTGTGCAGAAAACAAAGCAGTCCACCACATCGCGGGTGAGCTTGAACCGGCTCACCTGCTCGCCATAGTAAGGATTGCGCACATCAACAAAACCGGCCCGAACTCGGTTCATGAACCACTCAGAGTAAAAAGCCGGAATGTCAGTGCGCCCGCTAGCAAAAATCAGCATGGGGAGATTATAACAAAAAAGCCGGCTTCCATAAAGGATAACCGGCTGTTAAAACTGGGTAAACGTATTATAAAATATTCCCTGTTAAAAATGGCTTCCAGTCGTGAAAACGGCTTATCGGAAGCGCATGCTAGCATGCTACACTCGTTTTGTGCTTGAAACTATATACATTTGCCGCTCACGCGGCAGCACAAAACGAGTGTTTCCGTAAGCCGTTTCTCTCCTTTGCGCCATTTTCAATATAAAATCGTCTATAATGCGGAGACCCCGGTTGTTAAAAAACGCTACAGCGTAACGCCGTCTTTGAAAATCGCAATTTCACGGTAGCCGTTCTTTTCGTTCTTGGTGACGGCTCTTCCGCTTACGATGTCGATAATCTGCTGCAAGAGTGCGTCGCGAACGGAATCGCTTGGCTCGTCGAGGATGCGGGCTGCATCAAAGTCAATCCAGCCGTGTTTGTTCTGTGCGAGCGGGTGGTTTGTGGCGATTTTGACTGTCGGAACTGGGGCACCGAGCGGGGTTCCTCGTCCTGTTGAGAAGAGGATGATGTTTGCGCCGGCTGCTGTCATGTCTGTCGTTGAAACGATGTCGTTGCCAGGTCCTTCAAGCAAGGTGAGGCCTGTTACGTTCTGCGGGAGCCGCTCGCCGTATTTCAAAACACCTGTGACCGGAGCTTTTCCGCCCTTCTGAACACAACCCAAAGATTTGTCTTCCAGCGTTGTGATTCCGCCTGCTTTGTTTCCCGGTGAAGGATTTTCGTAGCAGACCTGGTTGTGGCGGGCATAGTAGCCTTTGAAGCCGTTAATGAGATTTACTGTCTTGTCGAATCGGTCTTTGTCAACGCAGCGGTTCATGAGCATCTGCTCGGCACCGAACATTTCCGGCACTTCGGTGAGCATAACACGGCCGCCCATTCCTGTCATTGCGTCGCAGATTCGGCCAATCAATGCGTTTGCGGTGATTCCGCTCATTCCGTCTGAGCCGCCGCACTTCATGCCAAGCACGATGTCTGTGAGCGGAGCTTCTTCACGCTGGAATTTGCCTGCGTATTCAGCAAGTTCGGTCAAAAGCTTTTTGCCTTCTTCCATTTCGTCTTCGAACTGCTGAGTAACCATGAATTTTACGCGATTTTCGTCGTATTCGCCTAAAAATTCCTTGAAATATGGGACATTGTTTTCTTCACAACCAAGCGAAACTACAAGAACGCCGCCTGCATTCGGATGATGAACCAGGTCAGCCAGGATTTTTGCTGTTGTTTCCTTGTCACCGCCCATCTGAGAGCAGCCGTAAGGATGAGTCCATGTGAAAAATCCTTCGATACCGCCCTTTTCGCTCGGTTTTGGCTCTCCGCCGCAGAATTTAGCGTTTGCCCACATGGCAAGATTTTCAGAGATTTTGTTTACGCAGCCAACGAGAGGCACGATCCAGATTTCGTTTCGGCTTCCGACCCGACCATCAGCGCGCTTGTAAACATTCACGGTCGGAACATTTGCGCGAAGTTTTTCAGTTTCCTTATACCATGCGTCATAAGCGGCTTTTGCCCTGGCCTCGTCGTAAGTGTATTCAAGCTCGCCCGAAAGAAGAGTGTGGATATTGTGAGTGTGAACATGCTTGCCTGCCTCGATATCCTCAGTCGCCTCACCAATCGGATAACCATATTTGATTACAGGCTCGCCCTTTTTGATTTGGCGGATTGCAAATTTGTGTCCTGCGGTGATGTCTTCCTGCAAAGTTACAGTGACTTCCGGAACATTGTCCATTGCCTCAAGAGTAACCTGAGTGCCTTTTGTAAGCGGTTCGAGTGCAACGGCAACGACATCCGCTGAATTTATTCTAATTGCGATTTTGCTCATTTTATACCTCAATTTTATTATATTCCGGCAAACCAAAAAGTATATGTAAAAAAAAGACAGAAATTTATATTATTTGGGCGTCCGGGCGTTCCCTTCGGGGCGCTACGTCCGCCCTTCGCTCACGCTCACCGTCCTCACTTCGTTGCGGTCGGCAAGGGGCTCCCATCGCTAACGCTTTGCTCTTAATTGTATCTCGCACTGATTTTCGCTATAATTCCTTGTATGGTAATCGCTTCAATCGACATGAAAGACGGACACGTTGTCCAGCTCAAAAACGGAAAGGATTTGGTTCTCCAGAGAGACGATTCTGATTCTTTGATTTCTGATTTTAATAAATATGGCGAAGTTGCAATCATCGACTTGGATCAGGCACTTCGTAACACTGACGAAAAAGGCAACACCAAGAACACGCCTTTGCTCAAATCTTTGCTCCGCCGTGGCAATGTCCGCGTTGGTGGCGGCATCCGCGATGTCAAAAAAGCCCGCGAGCTTATTTCTTTGGGCGCAGAAAAGGTCATCATCGGTTCGGCTGCATGGAATCCTTCGCCAAAAGCCGGCGAATCAGTTCTCAACGAAGAATTTTTGAAAGAACTTTGCGAAAAAATCGGAAAGCAGCGCGTGATTATTTCTGTTGATTCGATTCAGGGCAAAATCGCCGTAAAAGGCTGGACTGAGACGGTAGATATTCCTCTGATTGAGGGTGCTCGTCAGGCCGAAAAATACTGCTCAGAGCTTTTGTTCACTTGTGTCGAAAAAGAAGGCTGTATGCAGGGAACTGACATGGAGGCCTGCAAGGCTTTGCGGCAGGCTGTAAATTGCCGTGTCGTTGTTGCTGGCGGCGTAAACACTCTGGAGCAGATTGTTGAGCTTGAAAAGCTTGGCTGTGACGTTCAGCTCGGAATGGCTTTGTACACTGGCAAGGTCAATCTCAAAGATGCTTTCATCGGCTGTCTCAATTTTGAGAAAGTTGACGGCATGATTCCAGTGATTGCCCAGTCTCCAAGCGGCGAAGTTTTGATGATGGGCTACTCAAACAAAGAAGCATTCGAAAAATCTTTCGCAACAGGAAAACTCACTTTCTTCAGCCGAACACGCAACGTTCTCTGGACAAAGGGCGAGACAAGCGGTCACTTCCTTGAGCTTTTAAAAATGCGCGTTGACTGCGACCGGGACACAGTTCTTGCAACTGTAATCCCACACGGTGGAGTCTGCCACACAGGAAGCTTCACTTGCTTTGGCGCGGAGCCGGATGCAAAATCAAATCTTGAGCGATTGTATGGCACGATTGCAGAACGATTCGCAAATCCTCGTCCGGGAAGCTACACCGCGACTTTGGACGCAAAACGGGTTCGCGAAAAGGTTATGGAAGAAGCCGAAGAGCTTTGCGACGATGCTGATTCAAAAGAAGAAGTTATCTGGGAAGCCGCCGACCTCTTGTATTTCGTGAGCGTTCTTATGTACAAGGAAGGCGTCACCTGGCAGGATGTCTACAACGAGCTGGACAGACGTCATAAAGAAAAGTAATTCAATGAATTTTCACGGCAGTCTTAAAAGGGCTGCCTTTTTTGTAATTTTTTCCCCATTCCGTGCGTAAAACTCACTGCAAACAGTGCGTTCACACTAACATACACTTTTTCGCAAATGGTAAGATTTTCCTCAGAAAAATGTCTGCGCTTTGATGGTGCGGGCAAAAAATACATTTTGGAGGAAAACTCTTATGAAAAAACTTTTCAAAACATTGGCAGTGCTTGCGGCGGTGGCGGCACTTGGATTTGGGTTTGCGTCTTGTAGCAACGATGATGATTCTTCTTCTGGTGGCGGAAACACAAACAACAACTCAGGGAATAACAATTCTGGAAACAATGGAAATGCTTCTACTGCCATTACAAAAGAAAAAATCCAACCAAAGAATTTTACGGTTACACAGAAAGAGGGAACTAATTTTATTGTTGTCTCATGGACAGCCGATGTGATGGAAGATCCGGAAGGAAAAGACTATCATTTTACAAGAAAGATTACAGTGAGCCCTTCTTCAGATGAAAGCAAGCAGTATGATATTAATGGGCTTAGAGGTAGTGTAACTTCTGGGACGGAAGTGGTGTTCTGGGATTCAGAATTAAATGCTCCTATGGAATCTGGCAAATATACTTTTACACTTAATTTGTCATATAAATCGGACAGTATCCCTAGGATAGAAACTGAGCCGGTTACAGTATCTTTTGATTATGAGCATAAACTTGTGACACCAGTACTGAAAGCTGTTACTGCTGAGTTGTACACCAGCCCATATTCTACAGACTACACTCATGGGCGTATAGACTGTACTCATGAAAAAACAGGAAATTACTATTTAGTTCTTTATATTAATGACTCTGATAACATTGCAAATGCAATGGTGATAGGTTATAAATGGAAATCTGGTGACTCTGAATCTTCGTATGAAAACTTTGACACAAGCGAACTCAAGTCAAAGTTTGGTAATGATTTTAAATCTAAAACTTTCTATCTCTGGTTAAAGTCAGCTGACGGTAAGCTTGAATATGATGGTAATCATGTAATAGACAGTGATAAATACAGTTCTCAGTCTAATGCCATTACATTCAATTTTGTTGGAAGAAGAGATTAGGAGTAAAAAGCTATGCCAAGTATCAAAGAATCCATCAACAACAAATCCCTGCGGATAAAATCTCCTTGTGCCGTAAAGAATCAGGCATATTCCGCTCCGTCTGAAAAAACTGCCTTCATTATCAGCGGTTCGGCAGATTGCGGCAAGACCAGCACCGTGTGCTATATCGCCGAAGAGCTGTGCAAATACTACGGCTCTCGTCAGGTGATTGCGGTGCTGAACGAAACGCTCCAAAAGGAAATCCTTCATGTGGCTATGATTGACGGCGATGTGAACAAGTGCATGGGCTTTTCCTCAAAGGGCGACGAGCGGGAGAATGTGTTGAACAATGTGCTTTCTTTGTGCTTGGGTTACAGCCAAATACTTGTGATTGCGGTTCATGACAAGAAAAAAGGCTCGAAAGCGGGCATGGTTTCTGAAGTCGAAACCCTTTGCACCGCTTTTGGGTTCTCCGTAAAAAAATATCCGCTTACAAGAGCGGCAAGCGAGCCTGCGGGTGGTGTGCATAATCCGCCAGCAGATGATATCGTAGCTGAAATCAAGCGGATAATTCCGTGATATAGAAATGAGTCACTTCGCCATGCAGAACGCCTGTGTGGCGATGTTTTTATAGACAATTCTCCCCTATTATGACATAATAATCCCATAAAGGAGTGCCATTATGCCGCAGATTGTTCCAATCAGAGATTTAAAGAATACAACCAATATTTCAAACCTCTGCCACGAGAGCCGTGAGCCTATTTTTATCACAAAAAACGGTTACGGCGATATGGTCATAATGAGCATGGAGACCTTTGAAAAATCGTCTTTTTTGAACAATCTTTATGATAAACTTGCGATTGCCGAAGCCGATGTAAAGGCAGGTCGGGTTTCCGATGTGGATGATGCAATTTCTGACATAAGGAAAAAGTATGGCTTATAAAGTTGAGATTGCGGATTCTGCAAAGGCTGAACTTGACGAAATTGTAAAATACATTGCGGAAAGTTTGTCAAATCCAACTGCTGCCGGGAAACTGCTCGATGATTTTTATGAGCAGAAAAGTTTTCTATATAGTAGCCCTTATACTTATCCTCTTTGCCCGATTCAAAGCCTGCAGCGAAAAGGCTACAGACGGTTTATCTTTATGAAAAATTATGTTGCCTTGTATATTGTTGATGATTCATCAGACAAAAAGGTTGTGACGATAATGCATATTTTCTACGCAAAAAGGGATTATGAAAAACTTGTATAATCAGACTACAAAAATTATCCTTCTCTGTCTTCTCGCCCAAGCTTTCAATCTTCTTGTGGCATATATTCTGGGTGATATTCTGCATCTTCCGCTTTTTATGGACACAATCGGCACTGTGTTCATCGTGTTTTATGCAGGGCTTGTTCCGGGGATGATGGTCGGAATCAGTTACAATATCCTGCGCTTTTTCCTTATGATGATTCTGGGGAATCCTGTTTATCCGTGGGAGATAATGTACTGCTTGTGCGGGGCTGCGATTGCCTTCTTTACATATTTTTTTTACTGGAGAAATCAGAATTTTTATCTTTCAAGGACTCTCGCAATCCTCTATCTCGTTTTGATTTCGCTTGTGACGGCTTTCGCTTCGAGCATTATCGGAGGCTCGATTGAGGCCGTTCAGAGAATTTGCTTTGACAATCAGATTTATGAAAATCCCGTGCGTAATTTCGTGACTGCCTTTCTTGGTCAGCATTTCGGGCTTTTCGTTGCCTGCATTTTCTCACGGATTCCAATCACCGTACTTGACCGGCTTATCTGCACTTTTTTGGGAGCGGCTCTGTATCAAAAACTCTCGGAGATGGTGCGTTCGTTCACCGTCTTTTTTGTGATTCTTGTGGTCGTTTGCTGTGCGGCTCTTCTTGCCGTGGTGATTGCTCTAATCCTAAAAAGAATCCGACAATATTATCCATGAAGATTTTTTCGCGCCTGAAATAGTCTTCTTCTGAATCAGTGTTTTGATTGCAGACTTGCAGAATTAATTCTGCATAATTTTCTGGGAGAATTTGTAAACTGTGGGAATAATAAATTGCCCTGTCTTCTGCCGGAGAATAAAATCCATTCAGATAAAATAAGGCCCGCACTCCTGCTCTGATTGCAGCATTTAAATTCTCATGCAATTGGATGAATGCGTCGCGGCGGTACCATCGGTCTTTTTTATAATCAGAAATAAGATAATGAATGTACCCAATGGCATTGTTTAAATTGTTTTTCAAATCTTCTTTTACAAACTGATTTATTTTCTCCAGCTCATTTTTATAGGAATTATTCGGGTCGTATAAAATCTGAGATTCAAGTACAGAAAACTTTCTCGGTTCTTCAAACTTAGAAAACATCTCTGTATCAATAAAATCTGTGAACAAAATTGCAAACCAAGTGTTATTAATTTTTACACAATGATATGGAATAGGCGGATCCTGATCTGGACCGAAAATTTCTTCGGCTGTAATTGTACTACCCTTTTTGCGCATAACGATTAAATCAACCATTCCGTTATATTCACCGTTTTCTTTTTTCTGCGGAAAATAATCTGCGCGGGAAACGCTTCCTGAAAGAAGAATAGTTTCAATTTCTGATTTAATTTATCAATTGAATTTATGAGAATTAAAGTTTCATTTTTCATTTCTTGAATAAAATCTTTTTGCTGTTCGATAATTACTTCTTTAGTTCTCATTTTTTCTATTTGTCATTTGGGCTATGCGTATAACAATATTTTAAAGCGCATTACATGAAAATACAATACTGTGTTATGAGATTTTATTCAGTCTGAAAAATACTATCATTTTTTTATGGTCTTTTTTGTTTCAATTCGTACAAAAATTACGGCAATAATAAACGCTACCACGTCACTAACGAGAGAAGCCCAGAGCATGGTGACGATGTTGTGACTGGTCAGTGCCAGAATAATTGAAGAAGGTACAAAGATAATTACATCCCGGAGCAGTGCTAACAGAGTTGACTTTCCGCTTTTACCCAAGGATTGGAGCATGATGGCGGAAGATTTTATAAAGCAGGTAAGGATGATGCCGCTCAAAAAGATTCTGACACAAAGTCGGGCATATTCGGTATATTCCGGGCTGTTGTTTTTTCCAAAAAGAGAGATTACAAAATCCGGAGCAAGTTCAAAAATCAGAAAGAAAAGGCTTCCTACAGACAGAACAATTTTTGTAATCGTTCTTATAGTCTCGTTTACACGCTCCACATTTCCTGCTCCCATATTAAAGCCGATGATTGGCTGGCCTCCAAGACTTATTCCAATCACAATGGAAACTACAATTCCAAAAACCTTCATAACGATTCCCACAACCGCAAGAGGAATAACCGAGCCGAATGCCACACCTGTACTTGCGAATGTTTCATAACCATATTTTGAAAGCAGATTATTGTTTACTGCGATAATTACCACAATCGAAAGCTGAACGATGAGTGAAGCCATGCCAATTGATACGATTCTTGAAAGAATTGAAGTTTCCAGGCGAATTGATTTTTTGCTGATTGTAAAATTCTTTGCGCGAAAAAGATAGGCAACGCTCATGACAAAGGTGATTGCCTGTCCGATAACAGTTGCAATGGCAGCTCCCTTTACTCCCATATTAAAGGCGAAAATAAAAAGCGGATCTAAGATAAGATTTGCGATTGCTCCTGCAAGGGTACAGGCCATGGCATATTTTGGAGAGCCGTCAGCACGGATTGAAGCATTCATTCCCTGTCCAATCATATAGAAGGGTAAGCCTGAGCAGATTACTGTGAAATACTGGACGGCAAAATCATAACAAGTTTTTTCTTCCGGATTTGCTCCGAAGAGATTGAGGATTTGTGATTTAAAAATAAAGCCGATGAGGCAGAGTAGAATTGAGAAAATCACAAGAAGTAAAAATCCGTTTCCTACAGATTTGTC
>CACZYY010000067.1 GCA_902785455.1 uncultured Spirochaetaceae bacterium | reverse complement strand
AACGGCTTACGAAAACACTCGTTTTGTGCTGCCGCGTGAGCGGCAAACGTATATAGTTACAAGCACAAAACGCGTGTAGCAGGCTAGCCTGCGGTTTCGATAAGCCGTTATCACGACTGGGAGCCCTTTTTTGACACAGCCTGTAAATTCCAAAACTCGACATTCAACCTCCTAGTTTCCGCATTTTTCGGAATGCTGGGGTTAATTCTGTAAGTCCACCTCTTTTATATCCGTAATCAGCATGTGGCCGGGAGCGTGGGTGATGCAAAAATCCGGCTTAGAACTCATCACTACGCTTTGCGGGGTCACGCCGCATCCCCAAAATACCGGCACTTCGCCCTGCTTGATTGTGCTGGCTTCTCCAAAGTCGGGCTTTGAAATGTCCTTTATGCCGATGACTTCCGGGCTTCCAATATGAATCGGTGCTCCGTGAACTTTGGGGACTTTTGCCGTTACCGTCACAGCCTTTACAATCTGATTGTGCGGAATCGGGCGCATTGAGACGACCATCTTTCCGCTGAAAATGCCCGCAGCCTTTGTGTCGATATTCGTGAGGTACATAGGAACATTGTGATTTTCCGAGATGTTACGCACGTCGATTCCAGCCTGCATGAGCGGTGCTTCAAAAGAAAAACTGCAACCGATTACAAAAGTAACCAAATCATTCCGCCAGAAATCTGAAACATCCGTGTATTCGCCTTTGAGACTTCCGTTTTCCCAGATTCTGTACTTGGGAACGTCTTTTGAAATGTCGCAGTCAAGGACTGAAGTCCGCAAGAACCGACTACCCTCGTCCGAGACTTCCAAAAGCGGGCACGACTGCGGGTTCCGCTGGCAGAAAAGCAAAAAGTCGTAGGCATATTTTTTGGGAAGGATGCACAAATTTGCCTGAGCAAAGCCCGAGCACATTCCAGAAGTCTGGCCTGTGATTTTTCCTTCACGAATCAGCTTACGCACTTCAAGCGGAGTTTTATCTTTGTATGGATTTTGGTTCATCATTTTTTGCCTCACTAACAAGTTTCTTCTATTTTAAATTGCACTTTTGTGCCGGGAGCCGCCTGGGCAAGAGCGCACATCGACTCTTTTTTGACACAGGCAATTTTTGCATAACCGCCGGTTGTCTGCCTGTCCGCCGCCATCACCAAAGGAAGGCCTGCCGAAGTAATCTGCACGGCTCCAAAAGGAATGGCGTCGGAAATAATGTCCGTCTTGCCGCACCTAATGTTCTGGCCTTGAAAGCGGATTCCCATGCGGTCACTTTCCGGCGTAATGGTATAAACAGTGCTGGTAAAAATTTTTACGCTCTCTTCGGAAAAGAAGTCGAACTGAGAGGATTTTATGCAATCCAAAACAAGAATCCCGTCTTTTCTCGCAAAGAACGGATTTATCTTTTTGGCCGGGGTCAGGCTTTCTTTCATTGACTTGCCGTGCCTTCTTGCAAAGCCAATCGCAAGCTCATCACCCGATTCAAGCTTTCTGCCATAAAAGCCACCGATTTTACTTTTGAGATTCGTTGAGCGGCTTCCAAAAACTTCCGGCACCAATATGCCGCCAGTAAAGGCAATGTAAGAGCGAAGCCCATTTGAGGCAAAACCGCAATCAAGGACCGATCCTGCCTCCGCGTGAATTTTTTTGTTCATTTCGACAGG
Source organism: uncultured Spirochaetaceae bacterium (assembly GCA_902785455.1). Lineage (GTDB taxonomy): Bacteria > Spirochaetota > Spirochaetia > Treponematales > Treponemataceae > Treponema_D. The sequence goes on along the minus strand of CACZYY010000067.1, from coordinate 12,107 downwards.
AATTCCGTTCAATCTTGCGTTAGAAAAGACCGCCCCTGTAATCGCAAAGTCACAGTCAGTAACAAAGCGGATTGAAGGGCCAGAAAGGGTTGTTTCAAGGCAAGCAGTATTCTCAGGATTTCCGCAAATGACATTCGCAAGCACAAAGCTAATTTCGTCCATTGCACCGCTCTGGGAAATTCCGTATTTTTGGAATCCATTTGTGCCAGCATCTTGAACCGTGGTCAAAAGCCCCGCAACAAGAATCTTTATTCCACCGCCACATTCATAATGCGGAATGTTTTTCGCATGTGTCTTTTTTCGTCCGGCAACAACACTGTGAGAGTGCTGAATGGCCTCGGCTTCAAATCCATTTTTCCAAAGCCAGTCGTTTTCTGCATAAACATCAAAATCTTCAAATTCTTTCCGGGAAATTGGCTCAAAGCGGATTTTGTCGCCAGAGTTGTACAAAAAGTGCGGATTTCTGTTCAAGTCAAAAAGTTTTAACGGAGTGCGGCCAATTATATTCCAGCCTCCTGGGGATTCCACAGGATAAAGCCCGGTCTGTGCCCCGCCGATTGCAACGCTTCCAGCAGGAATTTTTGTGCGGGGCGTTTCAAGGCGGGGCGTTTCAAGGCATTTTTCCATTCCGCCAAGATAGGGAAAGCCCGGCAAAAATCCCATCATGTAAATCAGATAATCCGTTGAGGAATGAATCTTAATGACTTCTTCTGCTGTGAGTTTTGCATGAGCCGCAACCTTTCTTAAGTCAGGGGCAAATTCTTCGGTTTCATAGCAGACAGGAATTGTTATAATTCTTTCGGAGCCTGTCGATTTTTCTTCCTCTCCGTCTATTTTTTCAATGACTTCAAGCGCGATTTCCTTTAGCAAAGCTGACTTGCAGCTTTTTTCATCAAAATAAACGCTGACTGCACAGTAAGTCGGCACGATTTCTCGGATTTCAGGCATATCCTTTGTCATTAAGGCAAATGCCCTGGAAAAATCAGAGACCATGCGATTCACTTTCGGACAAATCTTATTGTAAAACTGAACCTGAATAGAATCTTCACTTGCTGAGACAATCTTTGCTATATACAAAATCAGCCTCCAAGATAAGCTTTCTGAACCTCTGGATTTGCGGCAAGCTCATCACTCGTTCCGCTGGCAATAATTTCGCCTGTTCGGAGAACATATCCACGGTCAGCAAAATCAAGGGCAACTTTCGCGTTCTGCTCAACGACCAGAAGAGTCATTTTCTTCTGAACGTTAAGTCTTTTGAGGGCGCGAAACATCTCAAACATCAGTTTTGGAGCCAGCCCCATGCTCGGCTCATCAAGCATGATAAAGTTACAGTCAGTCATGAGTGCACGCCCCACGGCAAGCATTTGCTGCTCTCCGCCCGAAAGAAGCTCGCTTCTCTGTTTTCGCCGCTCATAAAGGCGCGGAAACAAATCATAAAGAAGCTCATAAAGCTCGTGGGTTCGCATCTCGTGAAGTTTCTCATGATTTCGGCCATAGCAGGCCATCTGGAGATTTTCTTCAACCGTGAGATTTCCAAAAATATGCCGGCCTTCCGGGACAAGGCACATCATTTTCTTTTTAATCAGCGTGTGCGGCTCTGTTTTGAGAATGCTTTCCCCGTCATAGAGAATATCGCCTTCAATCACAGACGGAGCTTCGGGTTTGGGAAGACGAGACAATGTGAGCAGGGTCGAAGTTTTCCCGGCACCGTTCGCACCAATCAAAGTAACTATTTCCCCTTTGTCCACGTTAAAACTGATTCCGTGAAGGGCTTCTATATTTCCATAACCGACTTTCAAATTATTTACTTCAAGCAGCATACTTCCTCCTCTATGCAGTGACGGACTTTTTTCGTTTTTCCGGCAATCCGGGATAAGCGTCCTTAATGTTGATATCAGAATTTCCAAGATATGCGTCGATGACAGCAGGATTTTTCTGGATTTCCTCTGGAGTTCCTTCCGCAAGCTCCTTGCCGAAGTTAATTACCTTGATATTTTGAGCCAAAGTGTTTACGACCTGCATCTGATGCTCAATCATCCAGATTGTGATTCCGAACGTGTCATGAATCCACTGAATGTAAGAAATGAGTCCATCGAGGTCACTGGTTGAAAGACCGGCGGCAGGCTCGTCGAGCATCAAAAGCTTTGGATTCAGGCTGAGGGCGCGTGCAATCTCAACACGACGCTGAATTCCATAAGGAAGATTTTTTGGATAATCCAGGGCTTTGTCCGCCAGGCTGAATTTTTCCAGGAGTTCCCATGCATCTTTATGAATCTTCGCTTCCTGATCCTTGTATTTTTTAGTCTTCAAGAATACGTCCTTAACTCCAAAGCCGAGCCGTGAATGATGCGCAATGCAGATGTTATCAAGCACGGTCATGTCGCTCCAAAGACGGATGTTCTGGAAAGTGCGTCCAATCTGTAAGTCCGCAATGACATGAGGTTTGAGGCCGTTGATGCGACTTCCGTCAAAAATAATGTTTCCCTCACTCGGAACATAAAATCCGCTCACAAGATTGAATACGGTTGTCTTTCCGGCACCGTTGGGACCAATCAGGGCATTGATGCTTCCTTTTTTGATGTCAACGTTTATGTCCGTAAGAGCCTGTAAGCCGCCAAATCTGTGTGTAAGATGTTCGATTTTCAGTAAAGTCTCGCTCATGCCGCACCTCCTTCTGCCTTTTTCGTTTCCCGAACTTCATTTTTGTTAAGAGGAAAGAATTTTTTTAGCCACGGGAATACATGCGTGAGTTCTTTTGAGCCCATAATTCCTTCCGGATGGAATTCCATAATCAAAATCAGAATCAAAGGAATGATAACCCACTTCAAAATCTGGGCAGGTCGCAAAAGTTCGAGCAAAATCGTGAACACAATCGCCGAAAGTACCGAACCGCTCAATGAACCCATTCCGCCCAGATAAACCATTACCAGGGACTCAGTTGACTTCATGATTCCGAAGCTTGAAGGATTGATAAAGCCGAGCAGGTGGGCAAAGAGGCCGCCCGCAACGCCAGCCAAAAACGAGCTGAAAGTAAATGCAATCAGTTTCATGCTATTCGTGTTGACCGACATAATTTCAGCCGAAATCTCATCGTATTTGACCGCACTTATTCCCTTGCCCAGAGTTGAGTTCATCAGAAAGTGGATTGAAACCACTGCAAGAACGGCAAAAACAATCGCCCAGACTAAAATCCACGGAACTTCAATCACATCAGCCATGCCGTTCATAACGCCCTTCATTCCCATGAGCCCGCGGCTTCCTCCAACCAGAGGAATATTGTTGATTGCCGTAGTTACGATAAAGTTTGCCGCAACCGTGATAATCGCAAGATAGTCGTCACGAGTCTTAAAAGAAGGAATCGCGACAATCAAACTCACGAGCATAGCCCCAAGTCCGCCAATCAGAATACAAATAGGGAAGCCCAAAAGTGCCAGCCCCTCAGGCAAAAGCGCGCTGCCTGTGATGGAGTTTCCGTCCTTAAACAGAACCAGCGAAACTACAGAAGAAATATAAGCTCCTGTCGCCATAAAACCGCCGTGACCGCAGCTGAACTCTCCCATGTAACCGTTCACGATGTTCAGGCTGGCCGACATGATTATATTGATGCAGATTGTGACGATGATTGTCTGAAAGTAGTTGTTGATAATCTCATACTTTGCAAGCACAGTAAGAATCAGAATGCTCAAAATCATCGTAACCGGCATAATCAGTTTTCTTTTTCTATCAGAAGGATTGAATCTTGAATCAATCCGCGTGTTAAAATTTTCTAACCATTGCATATTCAGTCCTCCACCTTAAATCTTTGTGCTCTTAGCCACGCCGAAGAATCCAGTCGGCTTAACAGTAAGAATCACAAGAAGAATCACGAAAGAAATCAAATCCTTGTAACTTGAGGGCAGGAATGCCGTAACAAAGATTTCAATGAAACCAAGCAAGAAGCCGCCAAGGAACGCGCCCTTAATGTCACCGATTCCACCAACGACAGCCGCAATAAACGCCTTCCAGCCGATAATCATGCCCATGTAAGGATCCATGACCGGGTAAGACATGCCGAAGAGGATGCCCGCAACTGCCGCCAGAGCAGAACCAAGCGCGAAAGTGAAAGTGATTACTGTATTTACAGGGATTCCCATAAGAGGAATCGCAAATTTATCATAAGAAATGGCACGCATACTCATGCCGAGTGTCGTTACCTGAACAATGAACTGAAGGATTGCAAAAATAACAATCGCGCTCACGATAACGATAACTTTGAGGCTGGTAATCGTAACCGGCCCGATATTCCATACATATTTTGGAAGAATTTCCGGGAAACTGCGTGCAGAAGCACCAAGAACGGCAAGGTTTCCGTTTTCAAGAATGAAACCAATCATCAACGCCGTGATAACTACATAAAGTCTGTTCGCGCCCTTTGCCCTGAGCGGTTTGTAAGCAATTTTTTCGATGCTCACGCCCAAAAGAGCCGTAAGAGCCATAGTGCAGACAAGAGTTATGACAAACAGAGGAACTCCTGCCAGCCCTGCGAACTTTGCGGTCAATCCCGCCACGATAAAAAAGGCGATATAAGTTGAAGTCATGAAAATATCGCCATGAGCAAAGTTTATGAGCCTCAAAACTCCATAAACCAGACAATATCCAAGGGCAATCATTGAATAAAAGCTGCCCCATTGAAGTGCGTTAAATATATTCTGAATAAAAAATGTCATATCAGCCCCCATTTTGATTGCACTACAGGGGCTGAAGACAGCCCCAACAATTTTTGTTACGGCTTCAAGCTCTTTACGAACTCAAACTCACCTTCCGGCGTTACACGGACAATTACAGCTTCCTTAAGAGGGTCTCCTTCCGGTGTAAACTGCATGTTGCCTGTGATTCCCGCAAAACTCTTGATTTTGCCGAGAGCATCTTTGATTGCAATGCGGTCTTTCTTTAAGTTTCCTGTGAGACCCGCGCTCTGAATTGCCTGGAGCACGATGTAAGTCGCATCATAAGTAAGAGCGGCGACATCATCCGGGACATAGCCATGAAGTTTCTTGTACTTTTCGATGAATTCCTTTGTTTTGCCAGTCGCACCTTTTGCAGCATAGTGAGTTGTAAAATAATTTCCGACTACAGCCCCCTTTGAAAGAGGAAACAAGTCAGCAGAACCCCACGAATCCGAGCCCATGACAGGCTTTGACCAGCCCAAGTCTTTTGCCTGAGAAGTAATCAGTCCGACGAAGTTGTAATAGTCAGGGAGATAAAGGAAATCTGCGTTTGAGTTCACGACTTTCGTAAGCTGAACACTAAAATCCTGGTCTTTCTGACCGAATGACTCAAACACAACGACTTTTCCATATTTTGATTCCCACTCAGACTTGAAAAGCTCGGCAAGGGTCTTTGAATAGTCATCTTCCAGGTTATAGACGATTGCAACGTTCTTTCCGCCAAACTGCTCGCTTGCGAATTTTGCGGCGACCGGAGCCTGGAACGGATCGAGGAAGCAGGCTCGGAAACAGAACGGACGGCCTTCAGTAACTTTCGGGTTTGTTGCCCAAGGAGAAACCATCGGAACCTTCATATCGTTGTAAACTTCACCAGCCGGAATCGCACGGCCAGAACCTTCCGGTCCGATTGAAGCAAGAACCTTATCGATATCAATAAGTTTGTTAGCGGCATTGATTGCAGAGTCAGCTTTGAGTTCGTTATCAACATAAACGAATTCAAGCATGTATTTCTCGCCTTTTACGTCGAGACCGCCCTTAGAATTGATTTCTTCTTTTACGATTTCACCCGCATATTTCGCGCTTTCTCCGACTTTTGGAGAGTCACCGGTGAGAGGAATATTAAAACCAAGTTTTATTGTCTTAGGCTTTTTTGCGGCAAAAGAATTTGTTACTGCAAGAGAAGCAATAACTCCAAGAAAAATGATTTTGCGAAGTCTTTTCATAATCGGCTCCTTGTTTTATGCAAAGAGCCTTACAAAAAAAGAAGCAAAGCCCTCTGCACACGAAGTTAAAATGTCATACGACATTCCTCATGCACACAGCGTCTTTGCTGACCTATGTTTCTGATGGCCCTACTGTACAGTAAACGCCGATTTTCGACATCAACCTTTTGGTGAACTTTAGGTTACTGATTTGGATAAATTTCGGATTTAGTGGATTTTCTTTTCTCAAAGTGATAGACTAACCTATTATGAAAACAGAACTTATTAAAGACATTCTTACTTCTAAGCCGGACGGTCGTACTGTTACCGTCTGTGGATGGGTCCGCACAATCCGCGACTCTAAGAACCTGGTCTTCATTCAGGTAAACGACGGAAGCTGTTTCGCAAACATTCAGCTCACTTTTGACCGACAGAATCCTTCTAATCCAAATAATGCAAACGAAATCGAAAATGCCCTCTCAAATCTTTCTACAGGTGCTTCACTCAAGGCTACAGGCAAGCTGATTGAATCTCAGGGCGCAGGTCAGGCTGTTGAAGTCAACCTTGAGACTCTCGAAGTTTTGGGAAAATGTCCTTCTGACTACCCGATTCAGAAGAAGGCTGCCACAATGGAATTCCTGCGCGAGAACGCACATCTCCGTGGCCGCACAAACACATTCGGAGCAGTTTTCCGAATGCGAAGCCAGATGGCCTATGCCGTTCACACATTCTTCCAGGAGCGTGGTTTCTTCTATATTAATACACCAGAAATCACAGGAAGCGACTGTGAGGGTGCGGGCGAAATGTTCCAGGTAACAACTCTGAGCCTTGAAAAACTCGCTGAGACAGCAATCGAAAAGGGTGCTAGCGGCATGAAAAAGGAAGATGCCGCAAAGCTCGTAAACTACAGCAAGGACTTCTTCGGAAAGCCGGTTTCGCTCACAGTTTCAGGTCAGCTTGAGGCTGAAACTCTGGCAACATCTTTGGGCCGCGTCTACACATTCGGACCAACCTTCCGTGCCGAAAACTCAAACACAACACGTCACCTCGCAGAATTCTGGATGTGTGAGCCAGAGATGGCATTCTTCGATCTCAACGATGACATGGACATTCAGGAAGAATTCATCAAATATCTTCTCAACTGGGCACTCACAAAATGCAGTGAGGACATGGAATTCTTCAACAAACGAATCCAGCCTGGCGTAATCGACACACTCCGCCACGTTGTAGAGACACCTTTCAAACGCGTAAGCTACACAGAGGCCGTTGCCGAGCTTGAAAAACATGCAGACGAATTCGAGTTCAAGCCATACTGGGGCTGCGATTTGGCAACAGAGCACGAGCGATATTTGACCGAAAAAATCTACAAATGCCCTGTAATGGTTTACAACTATCCAAAAGAAATCAAAGCCTTCTACATGAAGCTCAACGACGACGGAAAAACCGTAAAGGCAGTTGACGTTTTGGTTCCAGGCTTGGGTGAAATCATCGGCGGAAGCGAGCGTGAAGAAAGCTACGACAAGCTTTTGGCACGAATCAATGAGCTTGGATTAAAGCCGGAAGATTACTCATGGTATCTCGACCTTCGCAAGTTCGGAACCGTTCCACACTCAGGCTTCGGCTTGGGCTTCGAGCGACTTCTGCTCTACGTAACAGGTATGCAGAACATCCGTGATGTAATTCCATATCCACGAGCACCAAAACTCGCGGACTTCTAATTAAATGCCACACAGATTCGAAACGCCTAACGGCGTTTCTTTAAATTATTCTTTTCTGATTTTTACATCAGTAAAATGGGATTCCGTAGGAATCCAAAATCCGTGTGGCAATTTATACTTAATATGGCAAAGACGCCACGCAAATTAACATTCATTACTTTCTCACAGAGTATTTTTCTTACCACAAAATACTTTTTGCAGAACAGATTGTTGTCCTTTGCGGGGTCTTGTGCCTTCAGTTTTTTATTTTCGGTAATCCCTCTTTTTATAATGGTGATTATGGTTCTGGTGAGATTTTTACACGCCTCACCGAACACAATTTCATCGATTATTTCAGCCCTTCCAGCACTCGAAAAATATTTGAATTCAGATTTTGTGATTAAATCAGTGCAGTCAATCAGAACAGTCAGCAGTTTTGAAATTATCGCAGGTCTTTTTATTCTTTGGATGGCACGCCGTTTTTTCGCATCAATTTTTGACTCGATGCAAAATATTTTCCATACGCAGGTCAAACGAAAGGCTCTTTTAAATCAGATTCTGACATTCAGCACCGAAATCATCATAGTCCTTATCTCTTCAGCTGTTTTTTTTATTTACATTTCATTTCAGACAATCGCATCAATTGAATTTCTAAAAGAAATTCCACAGCTTGATTTTATATATTACGGTATTCTTTCCGGCAAACTGATTAAATTCCTGCCGGACTTTTTGATTTTTGTAGTCGTAACAGTTCTTTTCAGGTCTGCTTCGGGTACAAAGCCCTCAATAAGTCTATGTATGGCAATAAGTTTGCTCTGCACAACATCTTTTTGGGTTTTCCGAATCATAATGCATTTTTTCTTAAACGTAAGCCGCTATGATTTGATTTATGGAGTTTTGGGTAACGTAATCATTCTTTTCATGGACATTTTCTTCTTTTTTGTGTTCTTCCTTGTATTCGCGCAATTTATTTACGTTGTTCAGTTCTTTGATGAGCTTCTTCTAGGCGAACTTTACCTTCTTCCCGATATTGAACAGAAAGGCCTTGGAGCTGAAATCAAAAGGGCATTTTTTATTCGGCCTGATTTTTTGATTGCAACGAACCAGACAAATGTTTTTTCATACAAACCCGGAGAAATCATCTTCAAAAAAGACGACAGCGACAGTTTTGCCTACTATATCATCAATGGCAGCGTAAAGCTCATTCCCGAAATCGAAGTTCCAGATGTCAGCGTGCTTATTCATCGCGGAGAATTCTTTGGTGAAACGGCTTGTCTTCTCGATCAAAGCCGAAGTTTCACGGCAATGGCTGTCCTTTCAACTAAAATCATCAAAATTGACAGCGAACGGTTCAGATTTTTAGTCCATCAGAATCCGGAAGCAGCCAAAAAGCTCTTAAAACAGATTAGTCCGTTCTTTTAATTAGCAGTTAGCAATTCGGGCGTGCCCCTAGCCTTCACAGCATAGCTGTTCGGTAGGGTCAGGCTTTTCGGGGTTCCGCGACGCTTCATTGCCTAGGGCAACGGCTTCGCCGCCCCTACAATCCTTCACGCTTTGCTTTACTGTGGTTTTTTTTTCTGCATTTTGCTATAATCTTCCTATATTTTTGGAGACTTTAACAAATGAATCGTTCTAAAATTGTCGTTCTTGACTTTGGTTCGCAATATGCTCATTTGATTGCGAAGCGTTTCCGTGCTTTGGGGTTCTATTCTGAAATCGCTCTTCCTTCCGCTGATTTAAGTGTTTTTGAAGGTGCAAAGGGCGTTGTTTTTTCGGGTGGTCCTGCTTCGGTTTATGACGAAAAGACACCTGAGTTCAATTCTGAGATTTTAAATCTTGACATTCCGATTTTGGGCTTGTGCTACGGTCATTACATCGTTCAGCTCGGCTACAATGGCAAAGTTGGAAAAGCTTCCGTCGGCGAATTCGGTTTTGCCCAGCTTAATTTCAACAACGGAATGAACGGAACGGATGCAAAATGCCCTCTTTTCAAAGGAATCGAAGGGAGCCAGCAGGTTTGGATGAGCCATCAGGACGGCGTTTTACAGATGGGAGAAGGATTTGAGGCCGTTGGAAGCACAAAAGACTGTCCTTTCGCCGCAACTCAGAATCTTTCCAAAAAACGATTCAGCCTCCAGTTCCACTGTGAGGTAAAAGATACTCCTTGCGGAAACCAGATTTTCAAAAACTTCGCAGAATATTGCGGCATGACGACAAACTGGGACGAAGACACTGTTCTCGCACACATTCTTGACACAATCAAAAAGGATGCAAAAGACAAGAACGTGCTTTTATTCCTCTCTGGCGGCGTTGACTCAACAGTTGCATTCGCACTTTTGAACAAGGCTCTTGGTCAGGAGCGCGTTCTTGGCCTTCACATTGACAACGGTTTCATGCGAAAGAACGAATCGAAAAGCGTCGCAGAAGCTTACAAAAAATTCGGCTTCAACAATTTCATCGTCGAGGATGCGAGCGAAAGCTTCCTCAATGCAATCAAAGGCCTCACTGACCCGCAGAAAAAGCGAATGGCAGTCGGCGAGAACTTCATCACAGTTCGCGACCGCGTTGTTGCGGCTCAAAAGCTCAACGAAAACGACTGGATGCTCGCTCAGGGCACTCTCTACCCGGACATCATCGAGTCGGGCGGAACAAAAAACTCACACACAATCAAAACACATCACAACCGCGTTGACGGAATCCAAAAACTCATCGCAAAAGGCCTCATCATCGAGCCACTCAAAGATTTGTACAAGGACGAAGTTCGCGCGATGGGCAAAAAGCTCGGCCTTGACGACCAGCTTGTAATGCGCCATCCGTTCCCAGGACCGGGGCTTTCAATCAACGTGCTCTGCTCAGACGGAACTTTCACCGAAAAAGACGAAGAAGAGCTTAAAAAAGCACAGGAAGAGCTCAGCAAAGTCACAATCGACCAGTTCTGCGCTGATTGCACGGCTTCAATGAGCCGCTCAGTTCTCCCGGTTCGCTCAGTCGGCGTTCAGGGTGACTTCCGCACTTACAGATTCCCGGCATGTCTCACATTCAAGAACGAAGGAGATGGATTCTATCATATTCCGCACATCCGCGAAAAGGTTGAGGGCGCATCTTCTTCAATCACAAACGGCGCAGCATTCCTTAACCGCACCGTAATCAAGCTCTATCAAAAGCCAAGTCTCAAAGACGAAGATTTAAAATTGCAGGAAGGTTACTGTGACCGCCGCCGCCTTGACCAGCTCCGCGAAGTTGACAACATCGTTCTCACAGAACTTCACAAGAACAATCTTTACAACACAATTTTCCAGCATCTCACAATTGACTTGCCTTACGCCTCAACAAAAGAAAATGCAAGTTTTGTTTTGCGACCTGTCTGCTCAGAAGACGTAATGACAGCACGCTTCGCATGGTTCCCAATGGATATTTTCAATGAAATCGTGCACAAGATTGCTGAACTTCCTTTCGTTGACGCACTCTACTTCGACGCAACAAACAAACCGCCGGCAACATTCGGCTGGGAGTAATTCGAACAGCAAATCCATCCTGGATTTGCGGATTCTTACGAGAATTTTGTTTCACAAAATTCTCTCCTTGCTTTTGCCCAGCCTCCAAACGAGCACGACAACGCAAGTGCTCGATGCTGGGGAATTTTTGCATCTAATCGATTTTTTTTGATTTTTTTTGTGAATTGTGTTAGAATATTTAATATTGAATTAAGGGAGTATCTAATGGCAGACGCAGATAAATCAATTTACGGTCGCAAAGTTTTCTTTGTCGGCGCAAATACAACTTTCGAATCTCAAGTTGTTGAACGTCTCCGGCTCATGGAATACGAAGTTTACGCAATTAATGACTATCGAAAAGCAAAACCATACCTCCGAAAATATGCTGATTCTATCTGCTTTTGCATAGCCGAATCTCAACTAACTCTCAAGGGCTGGCACAATTTTATCAAATCTTTCGAAAATGAAAATGTTTTCCAGCCACTGGATATGGGTGTTATTCTTCCGCCCCTTCCAGACGGATATTCCCCTGACGGTACATCTGAATGGGTTGAAGGCTTCCTTTGAACAGAGAAAGCGCCGCAGGAAGCTAAAGGACTAACCCGTTTGACCCGGCAAAATCCCAATCCTGAAGAAAGTACGAATTTGATTACGCATATCGGTACAGTCCTCGGTTCTCACACGGGTCCCGGCGCGATCGCGTTTTACTTTTTGGACAGAGAACGGTAAGCACATCCTTGCAGCTGCTGTCACGCAGTTTCGGGAAGAAATCCGGAAGCTGCTTTTGGCAAAAAACTGCCGATCCGGAATGATACGATTAAAAGCAAGAAGGCTGTTTTGAAGAAAAGTCCGCCGAGAGTGGAGAGCCAGCTTCGCCACGGCATTCTGGAAATGCCGGAGGCGATATACAGCGCTTCCGGCATTGTCGTCAACGGAAGAAGGCTGAAGTCCTTCGTATTCACCACAGATCTGGCCATCATCCGCAACTGCGATGCGGACGCCGTCTTC
>CACZYY010000066.1 GCA_902785455.1 uncultured Spirochaetaceae bacterium | reverse complement strand
TTTAGAATATAATCATTCCGACATTTATTCATTTGATTTGCACATTAAAGAACCGGTCTATCCTGATGAATTCAAAGATTTGCCTGAACCGATAGCGGCCAAGCGTCTTACTCACAAAATCCGCGACATTCTTTCGGATGAGGCAAACGCACAGTATCGATATTGACAGGGTAAACGCATTATAAAATATTCTCTGCCAAAAATGGCTTCCAGTCGTGAAAACGGCTTATCGAAGCCGCATGCTAGCATGCTACACGCGTTTTGTGCTTGTAACCATATACGTTTGCCGCTTTCGCGGCAGCACAAAACGCGTGTCTTCGTAAGCCGTTTCGCTCCCTTGCGCCATTTTCAATATAATATCGTCTATAATGCGTTTGCCCTACCGATATTGATAGTTGTAATTGTTTTCTATATAATAGTAATATTATGGACGAACTTAAACAGCAGATTAAAGAATGCATTATTTCTTCTCTTGAACTCGAAGACATTAAACCTGAGAACATCGTTGATTCTGAGCCTCTTTTTGGAACAGGGCTTGGGCTTGATTCAATCGATGCTTTGGAGCTTGGTGTGGCTCTCAAAAAGAAATTTGGCGTAAAATTCAACGCAGAGAATGCTGACACTCGCGAGCATTTTGCTTCTGTAGATGCTCTCGCCGCTTATATTTCTTCTGAGAGAGCAAAAGCCAACTAATTTACGGAAACAACTATGACAAAAGACGAACTCTATTCAAAACTCAAAGAAATTCTCATCAACGATTTTGACATCGATGAAGATTTGATTAAGCCCGAAGCTTTGATACAGGATGATCTGGAGCTTGATTCTATTGATTCTGTGGACATGATTGTAAAAGTCAAACCGCTTTTGAACGGTAAAATCGAGCCGGATGCATTCAAATCTGTAAAAACTGTTCAGGATGTCGTAGATATCCTTGAGCCTCTAACAAAGTAAAGCTTGCCACACGGAATCTTCGTTTCATGGAATTGCGTAGCAATTCTGAATCTGTGTGGCAATCTTAAAAATCTTCCCCGATGAAAATCTTCCCTAAAATATTATTTATCACACTTTCAATTCTTTATCCGGTCGTGGTTTTCTCCTGTCTGGTGATTTTTCACGTGCCGGTTAAAGTTTTTTCGCTTTTCATCGTTTTTATCGGGCTTTTGTACCTGCTTTTGGCGACTGGCGGGGCTGGGGAGTCGCTTTCCGCGCGGCTCAAAAAAAATCTCCGGCTTTTGACGAGCGCATCTCTCATGCTTTTTGCCGGGATTTTTTGCATTGCGACTGGAAGGACGCTTTTCATCAAACTTTATCCTGTTCTGATGAACCTGATTTTCTTGTTCACTTTTGGCTCGACTTTGTTTTTGCCGCCGAATATCTGCTTCCGTTTTGCCTGCCTTGCCCAAAAAAATCTTTCCAGGTCACACATTGCCCGCCGGGTCGAAAAATATTGCTTTAAGGTCACTTTGATTTGGTGCGTGTTTTTTGTGCTGAATGGAGCCGTGGCTTTCTACACAGTTTTTTCAAAAAGTGATAAAATATGGTCGATTTACAACGGCGGAATTTCCTATGTTCTCATGGGCGTACTTTTTTCCGTTGAATTTTTGGTCCGAATGGTGGTTAATTCAAAAATGCCAAAACTTTCTTACATCACAAAATTTAATGCAAAGTCATGGCCGCTCTCAAAAATTATGTGCTATGAGCGCAAATGGAGCGACAAAAAATATTTCACATGGGGCGATTTTCTTGCTGCCAGCGCAAAAATGCGTGCTTTTATCGCCGAACATGATTCGAAATTCGGTGTGTGCGAAAAATGGATTCTTCATTGTGAGGATTACTGGTATTTTTTGTGCACTTTCATTGCCTTACTTCAGTGCAAAAAGGAAGTCCTGATTACGGCGAATATCAGTCCTAAATTCATCACTGAATTAAAACTTTGCGGTGCCACTTCTACAGGCGGTTCAAAAATTAACTTCCTTACTGACCAGACCGAAGTTGAGGGCAAAAAGATTGAAGATTCACTTTTTATCCCGAAGATTTTTGAGGAAGCCGCAGAGCCAACTGAAGCCGAAAAACTGACCACACCGGAAATTATTTCTGATGAAACAAAAATTGTTCTGTATACTTCTGGCTCAACCGGTCATCCGAAGGCTGTTTTGCAGCGAATGACTGAGTTTGAGGCGGACAATGCTTTCATTCTTTCAAAATGGTACGATGAATTTGCCAGCCGAAAGCTTTGTGCAGTCAATTCACAGCATCATATTTACGGTTTTTTGTTCACTATTTCGCTTCCTTTTGCAGCAGGAGTTCCTTTCCGACGAAAGCGTATTGAATTCCCGGAAGAATTTGAACTTATGGACGATGAATCTTACATGATTATTGCCGTTCCTGCCTTCCTCAAGCGTACTTGTGCCGAACTTGGCGACAAAAAGCTGCCTCTCAAGAATCCGTGGATTTTCACTTCGGGCGGAGCTGTCTCTCCGGAGCTTGCAGTTGAGACGGAGCGTGTTTTTGGCTTCTGTCCGCTTGAAGTTTACGGATCAACCGAGACTTCCGGCATCGCTTACCGCCAGCAGACAAAAAACGGCCTGGTCTGGACTCCTTTTGACAATGCAAAAATCTGGCTGGACAAGGACGATGGTTGCCTTACAATCATTTCGCCTTACATCAAGGATCCGGCTGGCTTTAAAACCGGAGACCTTGCCGAAATGCACGAAGACGGCACTTTTTTGCTCAAAGGTCGTGCAGATTCAATCGTCAAAATCGAAGAAAAACGCATTTCTGTGACCGAAGTTGAGAACCGCCTGCTTCAAAGCGGTCTTGTCCTTGACTGTTCGGTTGTTCCAATGGCTGACAGACGGCAGTATCTTGCGGCGGCGATTGTTCTGAACGGTGAAGGAAAGGCAAAGTTTGCTGGCACAGAAAAATATTTGATTAACCGCTATTTCCATGATTACCTTTTGCAGTTTTTTGAGAACGTTGTTCTGCCTAAAAAATGGCGTTATCTTGAAAAACTTCCGACCGATGTTCAGGGCAAAAAGCACAAACCTGAAATTCAGGCATTGTTCGCGGTTCCGGAAGATTCAGCCGAAAAGGGAGACTCAAATTGATACACGGAATCCCATCAGAAGAGATTCTTGAAAAATCAGAAAACAAAGTCATTCTCAAAGTAAAAATCTGCGCAGAGAGCGACTATTTTGACGGTCACTTCCCGCAGTTTAAGCTTTTGCCGGCTGTGGCTCAGATTGATTTGCTTGTTCATTATGCGCAAAAATATTTCGGGCTGCCACTTTCAACGCCGAGCATTAAAAGATTCAAATTCTCTGGTAAAATTTTACCTGACACAACCGTGCTTTTTAACATCAGTTTTGATTCAGAAAAAAGGCGGGTTAGTTTTGAAGTGACTGACGCTGCAGACGGAAAATCTTATTCCAGTGGGAGCTACAATTTATGACCGATTTCAACCCAGTGATTTTAATCCCAGTTTACAGGCACGGAAAGGCTTGTGCCGAAGTCGTGGATTCAATCATTCAGTACAATATCCCGATTATTCTCGTTGATGACGGAAATGAAGAGGAAACAAAGTCATATCTCCGGCAGATAAAAGAAAAGCATGTCGAGGTCGAGCTTGTAACTCTTCCCAAAAATCAGGGGAAAGGCGGCGCGTTCAAGGCTGGTGTGATTCGTGCGAAAGAGCTTGGATATTCACACGTCCTGCAGCTTGATGCCGACGGTCAGCACGACAGTACAAAAATTCCGTTTTTTATCGAAAAAGCAAAGTCTTCTCCTGCAAAAATGATTTGCGGTTATCCTGAATACGACGAGACGGCTCCGGGCCACAGGAAGGGAGGTCACAAATTTGCAAATACCTGGTGTGCTATTGTCACCTGGAGCGGCAAAATCGTGGATGCTTTGTGCGGATTCCGCGTTTACCCGATTGAGCCGGCTTATCGCTTTGTGACAAAAAAGTTCTTCGACAAGCGCATGGGCTTCGATACCGAAATTCTTGTTCAGCTCATGCAGTCCGGCGTAGACGTTGAATTCTATCCTGTCAAAGTCACTTATCCCAGCGATGGAATTTCAAATTTCCATGCTTTCCGTGATAATGTGCGCATTTCATGGGTTTTCACAAAGCTCTGCATAAAAATGATGCTGATGTCGCCAGTCCTGCTTTGGAGAAAATTTTTTAAATGAGCGAAAATACTCAGTGGTATCAGGTCAAGCAGAATCACAATCTCGGCTATAAAATGATGTTTTTCGTTTTAAAGGCCTTTCCCGCTGTTTTCATGCGTTTTCTGGCTTTTCCGATTGGATTTTTTTACTGGGCTTTTGGTAGGAGTGCCAGGCGGATTTCAAAAGATTATCTTCTTAAAGTCGGCATGACACTCCTCGATGATGCCGAAAATCCTTCGGCGGTCAAGCTGCCACATTCCACGTTCAAGCATATTTCTTCTTTTGCGCTCAATCTTGTTGAAAATGTTCAAAGCTGGGCCGGAAAATTTTCTTTTGAGGATGTGAACTGGCAGAACGACGATGTGCATGATCTGGTGGCGAACATCAACGCAGGAAAAGGAACTGTAATCGTAATCTCTCATCTTGGAAACGCACAGATGATGAAAGGGCTTGCCAGCATGGGCGAGAGCGGCACGGAACGAAAAATGAACATCACCACGATTTCCGATGCAAAAATTTCGAGCGGATTCAATGCTCTTTTGAATGAAATTAATCCCGATTCTTCATTCAATCTGGTGAATTCCAACGATATTGGTCCGGAAACAATTCTTCTGCTGCAGGAACGTCTGGAGCAGGGCGGAGTTGTCGTGATTGCAGGCGACCGGGTGAGCGCGCACACAGACCGCAACATTGAAATTGATTTTCTGGGCGAAAAAGCACGCTTTCCGTACGGTGTTTTCCTTTTGATTGCGCTTTTGAATGCCCCTACTTATTTTGTGAATGGCCTTCGGCAGAAAGATTTTTCCCTTTATCCCAAATATGACATGTTCGTAAAGAAAAATCCGCTTGATTTTGACTGCCCCCGAAAGGAGCGTGAGGCGCGAATCGTGCAGACAGCTGAAAATTATGTTGACAACCTTGAGGTTTTGACCAAAATTCATCCCTACCAGTGGTACAATTTCTTTGATTTTTGGGCAATTATTGAATAAAACGACAAAATCTTCTAGAATACAGACAGTATGAACGATTTAATAAGAGATTTCATTGAAAAAAACGTAATAGATTCACTGAATAATTTGATTGAAACTTCTGATTTCGGGGAGATTTCAAAATCTGCGACTGTTGTTGCAGGGCAATTTGGCAGCGGTTTCGATATTTCCACCGAGGAAAGCGTTAAAAAGCTGATTAATTCTTTCAAAAAGAATCTCACTTTGCTGATTCAAAAAACATGGGTTGACCATTCCGACATTTCCTTAAAGGAAGAAATCCTTGTCAAACTCGAAAAATACTGTGCATCCATCGAAGACGACAAGTGGGCAGAGGTTTTTTCTTCGTTTATCAAGATTTTGGACGATGTGATTTACCTCATGTTCGGTGCCAATGCCAAAAATTCTGATTTTGCTGAGTACGCGCTTCGAATCGACCCCGAATTTGGTATTTTCTGGTGGTACGTAAAGAGTTTGCCTGCCAAAAACGATTGGTCAAACGAAAAGAACAAGGCAGTAATGTTAATCGCGATGTTCTTCCTTGCAAATTATTAAAGGAGAAGTCTCTCCTTTCGCGCCCACTTCGTTGGTCGCTATCCTCTCGCCTAAGGGGCTTCGCCCCTTAAAATCCCCGGATAGGGGCTCGCGGTTCAGGCTTAGCCTTCACCGAGACTCGCCTAGAAACTTGCCTCGCAAGTTTCTTCGCCTGCGGCGACCGGCTCCCTACCCGCAACGCCCCATTGGAGGCTCATATGAATCTTTCTGAAATTTGTGACAAACTTCGTGCCGGGAGCAACATTCTTGCCCTTCAGACTGCGGCACAGAAAAACACTGCTCTTTCTGCCGTAATTTCTTCTATCAATAAAAATCGTGCGGCAATTCTTGCGGCAAACTCTGAGGACGTTGCTCTTGCCCGCTCAAAGGGCATGACAGAAGCCCTTGTTGACCGACTTTCTCTCAACGACAAGCGAATCGACGGCCTTATCGACTCAATTAAAATAATCATTTCACAGACTGATCCAATCGGTGAGGAAGTTGCCGGCTGGAAGACTCCTCTCGGCATGTCAATCAGGCAGGTTCGTGTTCCGCTCGGAGTTGTTGCGATTATCTACGAAAGCCGCCCGAACGTTACGGTTGATGCTTTCGCGCTCGCATACAAAAGTGGTAACGCAATCCTGCTCCGTGGCTCTTCAAGCGCACTCAAATCAAACAAGGCAATTGTCGCCGCTATTAAAGAAGGTCTTGCTTCAAGCGAGGCTCAGGGATTCGGTGTAGTCGATTCAATCGAGCTTGCTCCGTGCGAAAGCCACTCAGAAGTCGAAGAAATCCTTACCGCTGTAGGCAAAATCGATGTGGCTCTTCCGCGAGGCAGCGCAAAACTGATTAACATGGTCGTTCAAACGGCAAAAATTCCTGTAATCGAGACTGGTGCCGGAATCTGCCACATTTATGTAGACGAAACAGGCGACCTTGAAATGGCAGAAAACATCGCATGGAACGCAAAAACTCAGCGACCAGGCGTTTGCAATGCAATCGAGTGCATTCTTGTTCACGAAAAAGTAGCTCAGGAATTCCTTCCGCGACTGGCAAAACGCTTTGCCGGCAAAGTTGAACTTCGCTGCGATCAAAAATCTTATGAAATCTGTGCAAATCTGTGCAAATCTGTGGATTGCAAAATCCTTAAAGCAGAAGAAGCCGATTTTGATACAGAATTCCTTGATTTAATCTGCGCAGTCAAAGTCGTGAGCGACGTAAACGAAGCAATTGCATTCATCAACACTCACAACACCAAACATTCAGAGAGCATCATCACGGAAAGCCGGGCAAACGCAAGGCTTTTTCAGGCCAAAGTTGATGCGGCATGTGTTTACGTAAACTGCTCAACCCGCTTCACTGACGGCGGAGAATTCGGCTTCGGTGCGGAGCTTGGAATCTCAACGCAAAAGCTTCATGCCCGCGGCCCAATGGGAATCAAAGCCCTCACAACCACAAAATATTTGATTGACGGCGACGGCCAGGTTCGCTAGCCGTGGTTGCCATGTGGCAGGACATCAAAAAATATTTTCCTCTTCTCGCATCCGACGGCATTTACTATCTTTTTACAGGTCTTTCGGCTTCCGTCATCAATAAGGAAATCTACGCCGTTCTTTCTCCACGTCTCATTTCGCTGCAAAACATTATCGGCTGGGGCGGTGGCATTTTGCTCGGCTTTATGTGGTCAAAGTGGAACAAAAGGCTTTTGCCGCTTATGCTTCCGTTTTTTATGATGCAGGCTGTGGCAAGCGTGCTCTATTTTGTCTATTCCGAAGCCACGCTCAACATGTTTATCTTCTGGATACTCAGCATGGGAATGTACATCTTCTTCGGCGGAATCAGCGACAAGATTTTTGAAGGCGCAAAGGCATGGTTCTTCAAAAAAAGCGAGGAACGTGCATCCTATGACAATTTAATCGACATGACAGGTTCAATCGCAGGTTTTTCGGGCTATTTTATCTCAATGATTTACGTTCCCTCTCTCCGCATGGCAATTTTCTTCAGCTTCCTCGCGACATTCTTCTGGTGTTTGGGAATTATCGTCTACACAATTTCACACAAAGGCGAATTAAAAACGCCGTGACATGTTGCTTGAAATTCACTCAGCGGGCGAAAACGTCGTGACGTGTTGCTTAAAATTCACTCAGCGAGCAAAAACGCCGTGACGAGTTGCTTGAAATTCACTCAGCGGGCAAAAACGCCGTAATGTTTGCCTTTGTTGGATCAAAAAAATCAAAAAAATTGCAAATTTCTTCTCTGTTGGTCATTAGATGACTACCCCCCCCGTTATAATAGTCTTAAATTTTATGGAAAAAGGGGGCTTTCAATGAAAGCAATTAAGAAAATTTTGGCAGTCTTGCTCGCGGGAGCATTGGTTTTTGGCTTCGCAGCCTGTTCAAGTGATGATGATGACGGAAGCAGTGACGACACGAAAGTTGAAAAGCCTGCTGCTTCTGAAATTCTGGCCAGCTTTAAGGGAACAATACCAACGAAAGGTGAATATGTCCTGTATTATCTAAAATCAAACCTTGCTGTTGTGGAAATCGTGGATAGGGAGATTTTTCTTAAAGGATCTTATACTGGTGACATTTCAAAGGACGGCGAAGGAACTGTTTATTTGAAAGCAGATGATGATATTAATTATTTTTGGGAATTAACTGGAAATGACTTGAAGCTTTATGGAAAAGAAGCTGGCAGCACAAAGAAACTGATTTCAACATTTACCAGAGTTTCTGAGAATAGTTCAGATTCAGGAGAAACAAAAGAAAAGCCGAGTGAATCAGCTGCTTCTTCTCAAGATAATCCTTTTAAGGGAACTGAATGGATGTGCTATGATTTATCAAATATGTATAATTCTGTCGGCATTCAGATTGAAAAGGACAAAAAACACAAAGGGGTTATGATTTACAAAGGCATGGACTATATTCTATCTGAATCTTACACAGTTACTAAAAACGGTGATTCCTATACTGCATCAAGTAAAGATTTTACTATTACAATAAATTCCAAAGACGCTACGTATGGTGTTATTACCTGCAGTCATTTCGGCTTGAATAACAAACAAATTGTAAAACGATAGTTATAAGTTGTGGCGGCAGGGGCTTTTCCTTGCCGCCTTTTTGCATTTCCCGCAAATCCGTGATATATTGCACACATGCCCGGTCATAAAACATCGCACACACAGCTTGAACGGTTTCGCCTGATTGATTCTCTCCTTTCTTCGGGCGAAACTGTTTCCTTTGATGACATTCTTGAAAAACTCCGTTCTATTCTTCGCGACCCGGCTCTTTCTGAAAGCACTCTCCGGCGGGATTTCCGCTACATGAAGAATGAGCTTGCTGCTCCCCTCGAATACGATGCAAAAAACTATGGCTGGCATTACACAAAGACCTACAAACTTCCTTCATCCGGTTTTACTGATGATGAAATTCTTGCCCTGCATCTGGTTCGAAAACTGATCGGGCAACATTCTTCTGAGGATTTTATTTTCAAGTCCATTCAGACTCTTCTCGAAAAAATCAGTCCGTCATTGAATCTTGATGAAGAAAAGAAGGCCGAGCCTGTGAGAGAAGATGAACTGGATTTTGGGGAAGCGGACCCAAAAACTCTTACAATTTATGACCGGATTTTTGTTCCTGCCCGTCCAAAGCCTGTTCTTGAAAAAGATGCTTGTGAAAAAGTCCTTTTTGCGATTAAAAACAATTTCGCGCTCGATTTTTACTACAACAGCAAATGGGAGCCAGATGAGCGTCACCGTCAGATTCTGCCATATCAGCTTGTCCTTGATGAAGGAGCCATTTATTTGTACGGAGCCAGGCGCACTGAGCCGGACAATCCGCGCCTGTTCAATCTCACAAAAATGCACGATGTTGAAGTGATTCGCGGAAAGCCTTTTGATTTGC
This sequence comes from uncultured Spirochaetaceae bacterium, assembly GCA_902785455.1. Classification (GTDB taxonomy): domain Bacteria; phylum Spirochaetota; class Spirochaetia; order Treponematales; family Treponemataceae; genus Treponema_D. The sequence goes on along the minus strand of CACZYY010000066.1, from coordinate 4,312 downwards.
CTGCAAATTTCCGTTTTCATGAGGAAGCTGAGCAGGGGAGGTTCGGTGCCTTTCAGTATGACGATTATTTTGACTTCAAGATTGAATTCTACGGCGACGCAAGAAAGCTTGTTCATGAATTTGTGTGGTCGGACAATCAGCAGCTCGAAGAAAATAACGAGAAGAATATGACCACGCTCACTTTCACAAGCTCTCAGTGGCTCCCGGTTCAACGGTGGCTTCTTTCCTTTGGTGCAGATGCAAAGCCGATTGAGCCGGACTGGTTCGTAGCCGAATGGAAGGAAACGATTCGCAAAATGGCGGAAAATGTGTAGAAAGTCAAGCGTTCAAGGAACTTAGATTATATTTTTACAAAATCTTTTCACAATGTTTAATCCCCAGCCTTTATCTGTATAAAAAGTCATAATCTGTGCTATAATATCCATATGGAAAAACTACAGCTTTTACCGCTTGGCGTGCAGGATTTTAGTATTCTTCGCGATGGGGATTATCTTTATGTCGATAAGACTTCTCTGGTTTATGAGCTGACTCATACGCAAAGGGCTGTCTTTTTGAGCCGTCCCCGTCGTTTTGGTAAAAGCCTTTTACTTTCTACAATCAAGTATTATTTTCTTGGTCGAAAAGATTTGTTCACCGGGCTTGCAATCGAGAAGCTGGAAGAGCAGAGTAAGGAGCCTTGGGCCGAATATCCTGTAATGTATTTTTCGCTTGCAAGCGGGGAGTTTACAGAGAAAGAAGGTCTTGCAGAAAAGCTCAGGGCTTCATTGAATGATTTTGAAGAAAAGTATGAGCTTCCTCACGATGAGACTGGTCTTGTTATCCGTTTTGCAAAGGCTCTGGAAAATGCAAATAAAAAAGCAGGCCATAAAGTAGTCGTTCTTGTAGACGAATATGACAATCCTCTCCTAAAAAACATGACTGTAAATCCCCGGCAGGAAGAAGCAAACCGCAATTTGTACAAAGCTTTTTTTGCCACTCTTAAAGATTGCGACGAGTACCTGCGCTTTTACATGTTCACCGGAGTTACAAAATTCAGCAAGGTTAGTATTTTCAGCGATTTGAATCAGCTTAATGATATTTCCTTGGATGATAACTATGCTTCAATCTGTGGAATCACGCAGTCAGAACTTGAAAATTCCTTTGAGCCATATATTCAAAATCTCTCAAAGAAATTTAGTTTTTCTAAAGAAAAAACACTATCCGAACTCAAAAGTATGTATGACGGCTATCATTTCAGCGGTGATGGTGAAGGAATGTATAATCCTTACAGTCTTTTGCATTGCTTTAATGAAAAAAAATTCGGCAATTATTGGTTTGAGAGCGGAACTCCGACATTTTTGATTAATAAATTGAATGCATCTAACTATGATATTCGGAATTTTAATGATGATGTAAAAATTACAGAAAGCGGCATAAAGGATTGTCGCCCGGAAAATGCCGACCCAGTTCCGATGTTTTACCAGTCTGGCTATTTAACCATAAAAAGCTGGAACCGAAGACAAAATTCTTACAAACTTTGTTTTCCAAATGCAGAGGTAAAATACGGATTCTTAAATTCCCTTGCCCCAAGCTATCTTCATGTAGAAGATAAGCCCGCTCCCGTTAATATTGATCTTTTAGATGATGCCGTAGAAGAAGGGAACACCGAGGAAATGCGAAAATGGTTCACGGCACTTTTTGCCCTTTTGCCTTATCCGGCAGGTGCAGACACAGAGACCATTACAGAACAGAATTTCCAGAACGTGATTTTTATGGCTCTGACTATGATGGGAAAATACGCCAGAACCGAAGTTCATTCGGCAAAGGGCAGGGCAGACTGCATCCTAGAAACAGACGATTACGTTTATGTCTTTGAGTTCAAGCGCGATGTCAGTGCCGCCGAAGCCCTAAAGCAGATTGATGAGCAGGGCTATGCTGCCCCATATTCTGCCGACAAGCGCAAACTCTTCAAAATCGGTGTGAATTTCAGCACTTCTGAGCGGAATATCACTGAATGGGAAGTGCGCTAGCAAATCCCTCTGGATCCTTACAAAAAGTGGCTGCCCGCGTTCGAGTGGACAGCCCCTTAATTTTTTAGTGACCTCGACCTAGTGTGTACGGTGTATTGGTTTTGATTTCTTTTATGCCTTCTGGCAGTTTCGTGACTGTGAAGGTGACTTCCCAGTTTCCGCCTCTCATTTCATCCATTCGCTTTAGGTACTCAATGTAGTCTGCAGCATAGCCAGATCCTTCGTAAGAAACGGTTTTCTTTGTTGCCTTATAAGTTCCTTCGATTGTGCCTGCTTTGGTGTACAAATGTTTGTAATATTTTGTACCTTCCGCAGTGTCAGATACAGTATCCAATTCTTTATCATCTTCTGTACATTCTTCTTTTATAGCTTTGTAAAGCGTACCGGAGAATTTCCCATCTTTGAATGTCGGACAGCTTCTGTATGAAGGTTCATTGTCGTCAAAAATAAGTTCTACACCATAAAGTTTAACAGGAACTGTATCATCATTATCTCTGAACTCTTCTATTGTCGGGAGATTTCCGTCAAAATAGAGATATGTCTCGATGAAGTTTCCATGATGCCAAACATAATCGGAATCTTCTGGGCCTTTAGTTCCATAGGATTCGTAAGTACTATACCTTAAAACACGTGGGGTGTTAAATTCTGCGGTAAGTGAATCTTCTTCAAAAGCAAGTTTGTCGCCTGTGTACGTCTTTTTGAGCAAGTCTTTTGCTTCTTCAAGGCTTGCATACGAAATATCTTGCGAAGAATCCTTGAAAGAGCGCCCCTTGAGTTTGAGCGTGAGCAAAGAATTTTCTTCATCTGGAACGTAATTATAAGTTTCGACGACAGTCTGTACATTAGACGAATCGATTGACCTCTCTGTTGTGATACTGACAGTATCTTTGTCAAACTTCCAGGTTTTTGAATATTCATCAGAATTGTCATAGCTTGATTCTGTGAAAGTCTGGCCTGGGAAGGAGTTTTCTGGGACTTCGAAGATAGCAGAATCGACGACAGGAGTATTGTATCCAAGTATATCTCCCTCGAAAGCATACTCATATTTGAACTGATAGAAGTAATACTTGTATCCTTTTGCATCCCTTTTGTTTGGTTTAGGGAATGACGTAAAGGTATAGGTATCAGCGGAAGTTTTTTCTGTTATCAGGTTATTAGTGAACCAGAATGCATCATCCCAGCTTTTTTGCGGGTCGTTGCTGTTTGTGTAGCAGATTGCAATTGAAGCGTTAAGACTTGAGAAGTTTAGATTTTGAGGGATTATCTTTGTTCCCATTATGTCGTTGACTGTAAGCTTTCCGTCTTTAACTGTGATCCTTGAATCTGAACGCGGGTACCAGTTGCCGTAATTTTCGGGTAAGTCTGCAATTGCTCCAGAGCCGCTTTTTGTGTTCAGAATGTAGAATGCGCTGAACCTGTCTGGAACAGATTCTTTGCCTGCTCCTTCGATGTAAAGAACAAGTGTAAGATAGGAATCTTCGTTAACGTAAGGGAAAACAAGTTCCATGTCTTTTAGTTCTGGATTGTAATAGCTTCCGGCAGTAGAGCGTGAACCTTTGTTGTCTACGTATGTTACCGTTAAGAGATTAGGTTTTCTTTCAGTTCGTGAAGAAGGTGCCTTGTATGTAATCTTAACACCTTTTTTTGCTTCGCCTTTTTCGATGGCTTCAAGCGTAAAGACGTTTTTGATTTCTTCGGCGGTAAGATTGAGGGTATTGTTCTCAACTGTAACTGGCTGTTCTGTTTTATAAATCTCTTCGGCTGTGTCCAGACCAACGCCAGACACTTCAATCTTTGTGGTGGCATCTGTATCTTCTGAAATTGCTGCACCAGCAGAACTTGTTTCGACAAGAATAGTTCCATTCTTTTTGTCACTTGTTTTGTGAGCTTTGCTTGTGAATTTGTACTTTTTGTTTGTTTTTGCGAGTGCACTTGCACGTGAGTAGATTTGAGCAGGAGGAATTTCATCCAAAAGTTCCCAAGTGCCCCAATCGTTGTTTGTTCCTTCAACGAGAGAATCTGTCATCTCGTAGGTCTTGTCGCTCATGATGTTAAGCGTTGTGTAAGAGTCTTTGCCGACTACGAAAGCACCTTTATAGGTCTCCGTTGTGGCCTCAGGATTTTTGGCAGGCTGTGTCTCAGTAGTTTTGTCCTTATCCTGTGGGGCATCTGTTGTGTTATTCCCATCGTCATTGTTGTCACTGCATGCAACAAAAGAAAACGATGTGAATCCGATTGCAAGGCTTGCGAGCAAAGCCAGGACATTTCTGTTCAGTTTTTTCATAAATCCTCCTTTAAAAACT
>CACZYY010000065.1 GCA_902785455.1 uncultured Spirochaetaceae bacterium | reverse complement strand
GTTTCCAGCGCGACTTTCATCATGTTGGTGAAGGTTGTCTGGCGTTCTTCGGCGGTGGTTGCTCCACCCAGGAGAATGTGATCGCTTACTGTCATGATTGCCATGGCACGGCGTTTGTATTCTGCGGCCAAAGTAAAAAGCTCCGCGCTTTCCATTTCGATTCCCAATACGCCGTATTCAGCCCACTTCTTCCAGTTTTCATTTTTGTCGTAAAAGAAATCACTTGAAGCAACAGAACCGACACAATAGCGGATTCCCATTTCGCACGCAACTTTATCGGCAGCACGAACGAGGTCAAAATTTGCCGTTGGAGCGAAGTGCATATTGCCGAAACGCTGGTTCAGAAGGCATGAATCAGAGCAGGCTGAGTTTACGATAATTGTATCGCGGAGCTGAGCCTTTTCGCTTACAGAACCACAAGTGCCCACACGGATAGCAGTCTGGACATTGTAGAATTTGAAAAGCTCTGTGGCATAAATAGAAAGAGACGGCTGCCCCATGCCTGTTCCCTGAACGCTCACCGGCACCCCTTTGTAAGTGCCTGTGAAGCCGAACATGCCGCGTACTTCGTTATAGCACTTGGCATTCTCCAAAAAATTTTCTGCGATAAATTTTGCTCGCAAAGGGTCGCCAGGAAGCAACACGTTTGGAGCGATTGCGCCCTCTGGCGCGTTGATATGTGTACTCATATTTTAATTATAACATGATTTTCTTAAATTGCGAGTAAAAACTAACAGAAAATCACGCCGAAAACAGCCCCTGCAAATACCAAAAATACAGGATGCAACTTTGTTCTGAAAAGGACCAAAAGACACAGGCAGTAGAAAATTGCGCTTACACCATAAATCTGGAGATTTTCATTCCATGTGCCCGGAGCCGAAAGCAAAAATCCTTCACGGATGACAAAAAGTGCGATGATAATAATTCTGGCGGCTGCAACTGCGATTACACCAGAAACAGCAGGTCTCAAAGTTGAGAACGCAGCTTTTACCCCCTTCTTCTCAGCAAAGCTACCGAAAAATTTTGCAATCAACACGATACAAATCAACGACGGAAGAACTTCGCCCAAAGTTGAGAAAAATCCGCCCCACACTCCGTAAAGTTCTGTTCCGATGTAAGTGGCGATATTAATTCCGATAGGGCCTGGCGTACTTTCGGAGATTGCAACCATGTTGAAGAAGAATGCATCATCAATCAAACGAAACTGGTCAACAAGAACCTGCTGCATGACGGTGATTGCCACCTGACCGCCGCCGATTGTAATCAGTCCAACGTAAAAAAACACCGCAATGAGACAGAAAAGTCCGATTCCACTCTGAGCCTGAATCTGTGAAATCATAAAATCAATCATTTTTCCACCTCTTTTTTAAATTCTCCGCGGCAAGCAGCAAGAATTACGCCCAAAATCGCGCTTCCAAAAATAACATATACAGTTCCGACTTTGAAAATAAAAATCAGCACGAAGGAAATGACAAGAAGAATAAAGCCGAAGAGATTTTTAACGGACTTTTTTGAGAACGTATAAACGGCGTTGGTGAGAATTGCCGCAACAGCCACGTTTATGCCAGTGAGAGCCTTTTTAACCCATGCAATTTCGCTGAAATTTGAAATGAATTTTGCAATCAGCGTGATGATTATGATTGATGGCGCGACCATGCCGAATGTTGCAATGCATCCGCCGATAAAGCCCGCGCGTTTGTAGCCTACGAAAGTTGCGACGTTCACTGCGATAATTCCCGGAGTGCTCTGCCCTATCGCAAAATAATCCAGAAGCTCATCGCCAGTGACCCAGCCACGTTTCTCACCAAGCTCTCGTTCCAAAATCGGGAGCATAGCAATTCCGCCGCCAAAGGTACAAAGCCCCACTTTGAAAAAGACGGAGAAAAGCTCCCAAAGAGTACGTATCATAAAAAACCTCTAATTCGTTATCTTGCGTACAAAACGCAAAGTTGTTTGAGCCAGGCGGCAGCTTTTTCTGCCTTTGCCCCTTTGATTAGCCCCTGTTCGGCTCTCCAAGCCCAGTTTTTTCCGCTTGTAGAAGGCGTGTTCATTCTGGCTTTTGTGCCGATGCAGTAAACGTCCTGAAGAGGAATAACTGCAATGTCAGCAATGCTTGAAAGAGCAGATTTTACAAACATTCTGGTAAGTTTTTTGTTCTTCACAAGTTTTTTTGCAGATTCTACGCTATTCGCTTCGCCAGTAAGATAATCTGCAATCAGAATTACACTTTCATCATCAAGAGACTCAAACAAGCCCTGTGAAGTGTCATTGTCGTGTGTGCCTGTATAAGCCACACAATTTGTCGTGTCATAATTGTGCGGGAGGAACACATTCTTGAGACAACCCTGCTTCCATTCATTCTTATCGAACGCAAACTGAAGAACTTTCATGCCGGGAAGTTCCGCATCATCACGCAAAGCCCGAACTTCATCAGTAATGATTCCCAAATCCTCGGCAATCAATGGAAGCTCGCCGAGTTCTTTTTTAATCGTATCAAAAAGTTCAATTCCAGGGCCCTTTTCCCATTTTCCATTCTCTGCGGTAGGACTTCCAAACGGGACTGCCCAATACGCCTCAAATCCACGGAAATGATCAATTCGTACATAATCAACCAGTGAAAGCATTTTTTTGACGCGGGCAATCCACCAGGAATAACCGTCTTTTTTCATTGCATCCCAGTCGTAAAGCGGATTTCCCCAGAGCTGACCAGTTGCTGAAAAATAATCAGGCGGAACACCTGCAACTGCACTCAACTGACCGTCACTTCCAATTTTGAATAAACTCTGGTTCGCCCAGACATCGCTCGAATCAGCAGCAACAAAAATCGGAACATCGCCAACTATTTGAATTCCTTTTGAATTCGCATATTCATGAACAGCCGACCATTGTTTTGCCGCAAAGAACTGAATCACCTCAGTCTGCAAAAAATCCTCGCTATGTTCGTTAATCCATTTTTCAACGGCCTTTTCATCATGCTTGGAAAGATTTTTATCCCAGTAAACGTTCCATGCTCCATTTACTGCACGCTTTTCTTCTTCGGCCTGTCTGGCAGCTTTTTCATCGTAAAAAGACTTGATGCTCGTAAAAGCCGCATAATCACGCAGCCAATATTGATTTTCCCGGCAGAACGTAAAGAATTCCATTTTTGTGTTCTGATCGAAATTATCCGAAGAAGCGTCTGGATTTGTAATCAGTTCAAGGAAATATTTTGCAATTTCTTTGAGCGCATGACTTTTCCACCAGACGACCGCGCCAAAATCAACATCGCCTTTTGTTTTTATATATGAAGGCTTTTTTGTCAATTTTTGATTTGCCCAGCCTCGCTCCACAAGATTATCAAAATCAATAAGAAGCGGATTGAGCGCAAAAGTAGAAAATGACTGATAAGGACTGTCACCATAGCCTGTCGGGCCAAGCGGAAGAACCTGCCAGATTTTCATTCCAGCCTTTTCGAGCCAGTCCACAAATTCAAAAGCTGCCTTTCCAAAAGTGCCTATTCCAGCACTTCCAGGCAAACTTGTCGGATGCATTAAAATTCCAGCTTTTCGCATAAACTTCTCTCCTATAACAACTCTGTTCGACCAGCCGCTTTAAGCTGTTCTACGACTTTCTTTACGTCCTGAACTTTATTTTTATCACATACCAGAATAGCATCACCGGTTTCGATTACAACTACGTTTTCAAGACCGATTGTTGCTACGAGCCGGCCGCTTGAATATGTAATACAGTTTTTTGTATCGACATTGATTTGATCGCCGATTTTGATATTGCCATTTTCATCCGCATCATGCAAAACTCCGAGCATATCAAAGCTTCCGACATCATTCCAGCCAAATTCACCCGGCACGACATAAACATTATCTGCCTTTTCCATGATTCCGTAGTCAATCGAAATGCTCGTAATCTTTGGATAGACTTCATCAATCACTTTGAGCTCATCGGCAGTGTTCATCGCATCGCCGATTTTCTGCAAATCAGCGTAAATGTCCGGCAAAAAACGCTCGAAATTTTTGAGGATTGTGCTTGCCTTCCAGATAAACATTCCGCTGTTCCATGCATATTCGCCGCTATCAACGTATTTTTTTGCAGTTGTTTCGTCCGGCTTTTCTTTGAATTCGAGTACTTTAAGCACATTCTCGCCTGTTTTCTGGAATTTGATGTAACCGTAGCCTGTGGCGGCAAAAGTCGGTGTGATTCCGACAGTTACCAGTGCGTCCTTTTCTTCGGCAGCTTTTACGGCAATTCCCAAAATGCGGGTGAATTCCGATTCATTTTTGATGTACGCGTCGCTCGGAGTGATTACCATGATTCCGTCGCCGTACTTTTTGATGATTTCAATTGCTGCATAACCAATACAGGCAGCTGTGTTTCGCGCGCTAGGTTCTGAAAGAATATGATTTTTTTGAATCCGCCCGTTGGTTGCTTCAAGCATTTTTGCGACCTGAGTTTTGTTCGTGACGATAAAAATATCGTTCTTGTCCGCAGTTTTTGAAAGACGGTCAATTGCTTCGTTTACCATCAAATCTTTGCCGCTCAAATTGAGTAGTTGCTTAGGTGTTGCCTGTCGAGAAAGAGGCCAGAATCGAGTTCCGCCACCACCTGCCATAATCACGCCATAAGTTTTCATAATTCGCTCCTATAAAAAGTCCGCATTAGCGGCGTTGCACGGAGGCAAAGTAAATGCAAGTTTTCGCCAACGGTGAAAACTTGACCGTGATAAAAATTACACGGATGAAATTTTTATCATGCCTCCTATGAATAAATAACTCCCCCCCACGGAATTTTTACATTCTCACACAGAGTTTTGTACTCTGAAATCTCCTTTTCGTCCGCCTTGGTGACAAAGAAAGTGAGATTTTTAATAGAAGATTTTTTTACTGTTGATGTAGAGTTTTCGTTCTCTTCGTGAATTTTTCGGATTGCCTGATTGGAAACTCCGTCACGACTGTCTACGACCGTAATCCCAGAACCGCAAGCCTTTCGCATTTCTTCGGCGATATGAGTGAAGTGAGTGCAGCCCAAAATCACAGTATCGCAATCATTTTTTTTGAAAAAATCAGCCGCTTCTTTCACAGCACCAAGACGTTCTTCTTCAGTTGCGTTGAAATAATTTTTTTCAACAAACTCAATGAGCTTTGGATCAGCCCGGTTGAAAACCTGACACTCGCTTGCAAATTCTTCGACAAGTTTTTTACAATATGGATGATTTACCGTAGCAGTGGTTGCCAGAAGACCGATTTTTTTGTTCCTTGTGACACCAGCCGCCACTTTTATCGCGGGAACTGTGCCAATAATCGGAAGACTAGAAAAACGTGCTCTCAATGAATCCAAGGCCGTGACCGAAATTGTATTACACGCCACAACAATCGCCTTGGGATTCCATAAATCAATTATTTTCTGGATTGCTTCGGAAGCACATTCCGTAACCTGCTCGCCTGACTTTTCACCATAAGGAAAATGCTCCGTGTCACCGAGATAAACGCATGTTGCGGCCGGCAATTTTTCGTGAAGAGAAAGCATATATGGAATTCCGCCAGTTCCGCTGTCAAGGAAGGCAAAGTCCACGGAATCATTCATGCCTATATTTTAATCTTTTATGCTAAATCTTGCAATGACACCCTTTTTTTATACCAGCTTTTGCGATACAATGTTTATATGTATTCATTTTCAAGATGCAGGGAGCCAGGCTGCGCTCATTTTGCCGTTTCCGACATTGACAATAATGGCAATCTTATAGAAAGTGCTGATTTTTGTTATGCACACACAGCTGACAAAGATGCCTTGCAAAAAAAAATTTATTCATACATAGAAACTCATGACAAAATCGTCGGTCTCAATGCAAGCGGCCTCACTTTCGCCAATATCGATTTAACAAACAAGCGTTTTTATGGCTGTGACTTTTCAAACTGTCTCTTCTCTGGAATCAAAACTTCAGGTCTCAGAGTCAGGCTTACAAATTTTTCTTATTCCGTCTTTGCCGACTGCAACTTCTTAAAAAGTAACGTTCTGTTTTCTTCATATGCAGGCGCAAAATTCAGCCATGTAATTTTCACAGGAAGCGACATGGTTCAGAACAATTTTTGTGGAATCTCGTCTTTTCAGTCTTCCTTTGACGATTCGGATTTGTACAGCTCATATTTTATCAATGCCAAACTAATCGATACGTCTTTCCGAAACTGCAACATCAAGGAAACGGTTTTTTACGAAATCACTCAGCAAAACGTTTCTTTCCGCCAGTCAAATACGAACGCGGCAATTTTCGACAAACGAGGAAGTGCTTTGTTTACAGGACTTCAGGAACTCGATGTTCCTCAGGGTGTTCAGAAGGGGCCTAGCTTATGAAAATCTATCATCATCTCGACTTTGCAAAACTCACGAACTGCTATCTCGTTGTAAATGAAATCACAAAAGAAGCATTGATTATCGATCCATGCAAAATTTCAAATGCTTTGATTGCCCAAATCGAGCAGGATAAATACAATCTGGTTGCGGTTCTCATAACACACAAACACACCAATCATTACCGCGGTCTCAAAACACTCCGAAAGATTTATGACTTTACGGTTTATGCAGCTGATAACGAACTTGCAAGCGGAATGAACATCTTAAAGGATGAAGGCGTCAAAAAGATTGCCGGCCTCAATGTAGAGTATTTTTCACTCCCAGGGCACAGTGCAGATTCAATTGTCTACAAAATCGGCAGCGTACTCTTTACCGGTGATGTAATTTTTGCAGGCACAATCGGCTCAAGCTCATGTTCTTACACCAAAAAACATTTGTGCAAAGGAATAAAATCAAAAATCTTCTCGATGAATGACGACACCGTAATCATGCCGGGGCACGGTCCGATGACTTCAATCGGTGCCGAAAAGGAATTCAATCTTGATTTGAACGCACAGGTTTTGCTGTAGAATCTAAGCTTAGCGTGAAATAAGCCAGACTCGTCCGGCATCCAAATTCCAGCGGTCGCTCACATATTCATCAAGTAGGCGCGCCGCCCCTTCAAATCCACTGGCACCAGTCTCTATGATATAATCTGCCTCGCGTTTTGCAAGCTGCTGAGAATGCTCTCGTTTTGCCATGTCCACAAAATATGATGCCGTAACTGCAAGAGGTCGCTGAAGCATGTACGCCATAAATTCATTTTTCATAAGATAATCGTCATTCACATCATAATTCAGGCTCGGAGTGACCTGAAAATAGCGTCTGAGATATGCCAGTGTCTGCGGATCAATCGTATAATAAATTGAGGCTACCGTATTGCGGAATTCTTCATCGATAAAGAAAATGCCATGCCAGCCTTCGTGCGCAATAAACGTAGTGCGAAGATAATCTGGTGATTCCTGAGAAATTGAAATCACAGCTCCGCTCCCGGCCATTACTTCACCAAAATCCGAAATTTTAATCACACCGTTAAAAACCAAAATTTCTTTTAACAAAAGCTCTTTTTCGTTTAGCTGAAAATTCTCGGCACGAGCCTTTTCAAAGAATCTTGCAAGATCATCGGCCTTGTAATCATGCGCATTGTAGCCGTGTTTGCCGCTCAACTCTGAATCTGAAAGAAGCCGGCCTCTGTAACCAGCCTTTTCAACAAAGAAAGCAAGCCGACGGAAAAAATCATCCTGAACGGCATAAGTCGAAACATCAAAAAACAGAACTCCAGGAAAACGATCCCATTCAAAAAGCTCGTAATCATTTCCGCGCCAGGTATTGCGGGACCATTTCATAATCAGGCCAGGATCAATTTTAATCGGAACGAGTACGTTTTTGCGCCCCTGAGCAAAAGTGAGGAGATTATTGTCCGAAGCCGTAAGCAAAACTGACCACGGATATTGCTCTTCGTCAGGATATGTCACAACTGAGAATGGAGTTTTGAGGGCAGCCGTGGGAATCTCAACAGGGGCATCATTGCGACGAATATAAAGCACTTCCCCGCCAAAAGCCAATTTCTGACTGCCAGTTGTATCGCGAAATTTTACGGTGATTTTGGGCATGAGTCCCTCGCGAGTGTTGATTGAATTGAAAGCAAGAGAAGCACCACGGAAATCGTCCGTTCCATTATTGACTCCGCCGTTCGGCGCAAAAGCAAAAACAGGGAAATCCCCAGAAAAATCATGGCCGACGAATGCACGGGTAATCTGAGCAGAATCAACCGTAACTTTTGAAGCAGACTTTATGAAAAAACCAAGCGGGACATTTTTATTTTTTTCAAAACAAAAAGCCAGTGCAAAAGATGAGCCGTTGTATTTTTGAAGATAATCCGTAACAACAGGAACAGTATTGACCTCTTCGGCCTTTTGTTGATAATCGTAAAAAAAACCGAAAGAAAGGGCACCCTGGATATCAACATTGGAAGTGCGGACTTTTACAGGCGTAATCTTAATCAAAAGAGAGGCGTCGCCATTTGCTTCAAAAAAATTCTCAATGGAGCCTTTTTGGTCAGGAGTGAAAGAAAAATACCTGACCCCCTGTGAAGAAGATTCCATAACTTCTGACGGATAAAAATCTGGAATGTCCAGGACAAACGCGGACTTATGTGTGCATGAAAAAAATGCTGGAACAAGGCACACATATAGAATAAAAATCGCTTTTTTAAAAAAATCACGCAAAGTCATAGCTAAAATCTACCACAAATAAAGAATTTAAACTATCATATTGTAGAAAATGGATGTGAAAATTGAGGGAAAGTGAGAAACGAAAAGTGGATAGCAAAAAACTGATGGCGGAAACTGGCAAACATAAAACAAGATTCCTAATTTTTCCTAATCCAAACCAGGTGATTTTACTTCGCAAAATACAAAAAGAAATATGCCAGAAAAATCCGGGAGCAGTACCGAGTTATCCAATCTGTATAAAATGTGATGATTTACAAAAAATTGAAGACAAAGTCACAAAAGCCGTAATCGAAGATTTTTTCATAAAAGAAAACAAGATTTTTCTTTCAATCGGGATGGAAGTCAACGGGAAAATTGCAAACGGGCGACTGGAATTGTGTAAAATCGATGAAGAAATGCCCGTAAAAATTCAATGCGATATTCAGTTCAAAAAAATCAGTCCATTCAGAATCTTAGAAACTCAAATTGAAGAAAAAGAAAATGGAATTGTATGGCACGTATTACGCGAAAAATGGGGGAAAGTTTAGGAAAGTGCTGATTAACAGTTGAAGCGATTAATCAATGTTTCTTTGGAATCTTCAAAAAACTCTTGCAGATTTACATTACCTGCAAAACTTCGGGCTGTTTCAAGTGAATATCCGTGCGGCTTATGACAAAAACTACTAAAGCAGAAACCACAAAGAAAATTCCTACCATGCAGGCTTCGGTTGAAGGAGTGACAGTGAATTCAAATTTCTGCGCGAAATATGGAGTCATTAAAAATCCCAGCACGCTGCTTGCAATCGGAATAAAAAGTGAAATCAAGCCCAGAATCCCGTTCAAGACACGCGGAAATCCAATTCGAATTATATTATTTTCTTGTAAAGGCAGATTTTTTTTGTTGAGCACATGAAAGCTTTTGCCGTCTTTTGCACAGTGAATATTGTTACAGGCCAAACAGGCATCTGAAATCAGAGAGACAACTTCGATTTTTTGACCGTCAATAGATTTGACGATAGCAAAATCACGCATCAGTTCCCTCGTTCTTAAAATCGTTCTCGCCAAGCTGGATATTTTTCATTTGCTCAACGCACATCTGGTAGCCCGCTTTGTTTCCAAGCTCATCGTAAGTGTCGCGAAGGTTGAAAAGCGCATCGTAATAGTACGAATTAATTGTGACTGCGTTTTCAAATGCCTCACAAGCCATCGGAAAGTCATTTTGATTGAAGTAAATTACACCGATTGTGTTCCAGATATGTGCATTCTGGGAGTTTTTTGCAAGTCCTTCAAGACAATAAGCCATTGCTTCCTCGCTGCAACCCTGATTAAAGCAGACAAGAGCAAGCGTTTCAAGAATCTCATCATCGTCATCGGCAATTTCGTGAGCGCGCAGAAGAGCCTGTTTTGCATCAACCAGATTGCCGGCATCGCGGTAAGTTATTCCAAGATTGTACCAAAGAAGATGATTAAACCGTTCGATTGAAATTGCGCGCTTAAGACAGGCGATTGCCTCAAAATACTGACCGTGTTCCGCAAATTCAATAGCCTGAGTGTTAAGTGTTGAAACATTTTCTACCATTCTCGCCTCCGAATTCAAAGGGGGAGGTCTCCCCCTCGCTACAAACGCTTCGCGTTTTCCGCTACCCTCTCAGCGGGGACACCCCGCAACGCCCCGAACAATTCCATTATAAGGCCAGCTGCCTTTGAATCTGAAGTTCCGAAAAGACCTGCAAGCAGATTTGAGTTTTCTTCGATAATCTTTTGCCCCCGCTCTTTTGCCTCATCGACTGCACCGCTACCTGTGAGAATTGAAATTGCCTCTTCGACGGACGGAGAATCGATTCCTTCGGAACGAGCCTGTGAGAAAAGAGAGGCCAATCTTGGTGCATCGCCAGGAACTTTTTCGAGATGAATGAGAACAGGAAGGCTTTTTTTGCCCTCAACGATGTCGTCACCACGTTTTTTGCCAGGATTACCGGTGGTGAGATTGATTACATCATCGATAATCTGGAATCCAGTGCCTATGTCCTGGGCAAAGCTGCCAGCTTTTTCGACTATTTGCTCCCCAGCCCCACCTGCAAGAACACCAAGCTTAACTGCAAGACGGGAGAGAGTGCCGGTTTTATTCCGAACCATTGCCGTGTATTCTGAAACAGACGGGATAAGCTCCGGGTTTCGATGCCAGAGAATATCCATGGCCTGCCCCAGATGCAACCGCCGAAGTTCCAGCAAAAACAGCTCGTAAAGCCGGAGTTTTTCGGAATCGGAGATTTTGAGATTTTTAATGCAGGAAGAAGCCTCAAAATAAAGCCATGAACCAGCGTTCAAGGCAACATCAAGACCGTAAGTGATGTGGGCCGCAGGTTTACCACGGCGGGTGTCGGCACAATCCTCGATGTCATCATGAATCAAACTCGCGGTGTGTGCAAATTCTACAAGCGGCGTAATATTGTAAGCATTTTCAAGAGAAGCAATCTTCTCTGCCTCGGATTTTTTTGAAGAAGCAAGCTCGGCACATAAAACAAGGAGAAGAGGCCGCCATCTTTTGCCACCCAAATCAACGAGATTCTTGCATGGCTCAAGCAAATTTGAAAGATGAGCCTGACTGACGCAAGAATCAATTGCTCCAAAAGAAAGCGCACGCCAGTCATCAGTGCTCTGAGCTGGAAGATATGTATTTAAAACGCCCTCAATTTTTTGAAGGCGTTCAGAAAATTCTTTGTTCATACTAAAAAGTATAACACAAAATTGTGCTAAAAGCAATTTTATGCTTTTTTACGTCTGAAAATCTGCATTGTAATCAGAACAGCGAGTATAATCACACCACAAATATCTGTTATTGGGTGAGGATCAATACAGCATAAGCCGGCTCCGAGGAAGCACAGGCGTTCAACTACAGACATGGATTTTTTAAGTTTTTCAGAGACATTGAAGTTGTTCAAAAATCCTGTATGGGCAAAAGCATAACCTTCAAGACCGACCGAAATTCCGAACATTCCGAGCAAAGCCGTTACCGTGATTCCAAGAATTGAAAGTGCATTTGCACCGATCATAAGCATGGCCGGATTGTAAATGAACATGTACGGAACGATGAAAGCACCGATTGCAAGTTTGGTCGCGTTGACTGCCGTGCGCATCGGTCGGGCTTTTGCGATTGCGGCTCCGGCAATTGCGGCAAGAGCTACAGGAGGCGTAACGTCGGCGATGATTCCGAAATAGAACGCGAACATGTGGGCTGGCAAAAGCTGCTCCGGAGTAGGAGATACCTGACCATAAACACAGTTTACGATTGCCCCAGCAGTGATTGTCGAAGTAATCAAATAGTTTGCTGTTGTTGGCGCCCCCATTCCCAATATAATAGAAGAAATCATTGTAAGCAAAAGGGTGATAAAAAGTTTACCATGAGCAAGAACAACAAGGCCGGCACCGAGCTTTAAGCCAAGGCCTGTCAAAGTAACGACTCCGATGATAATTCCTGCCATTCCACAGGCAATTGCAACGCTGATAACTCCGCGGGCAGCCGCACAAAGAACATGAACCAAGTCGTCAAGAGTAAAGCGAGGTTTCTTTCCTTTGGCAACGTCAACGAATGAAACGACAATTGCAATCACAATGATTGAGACAATTCCCATGAGAGCAGAATAGGTTGCTGTTTTCCCAGAGCAGAGGAATAAAATAATCACTGCCAGCGGAAGAATCATGTAACCACGGGAAAGGAAAAGCGGTAAAAAGCGAGGAATTTCTTCTTTTGGAAGACCTTTGAGGCCAAGTTTGTGAGCCTCAAGATGAACCGTGATGAAGATTCCGGCAAAATAAAGCAAAGCCGGGATAATCGCAGCCTTAACGACCGTGATATAAGGCAATCCGACACTCTCAGCCATCAAGAAAGCAGCAGCACCCATAATCGGAGGCATGAGCTGACCGCCAGTAGAAGCCGCAGCCTCAACCGCGCCAGCAAATTCACCGCGATAACCAAGACGCTTCATCATCGGGATTGTGAAAGAGCCGGAACCGACGGTGTTTGAAACCGAACTGCCCGAAACAGTACCAAGCAAAGCAGAAGAAAGAACGGCAACTTTTGCAGGCCCGCCACTAGCCCCGCCAGCTATCGCATTGCATGAGTCGATGAAGAACTGACCAATTCCTGTTTTTTCGAGGAATGCACCAAAAAGAATAAAAAGGAAGATGAATGTTGAACAGGCTCCGATTGGAGTGCCCATAATTCCTTCGGTGGTGTAATACAAGTGACTTACGACGCGTGTAAGCTTGTAACCGCGATGATTGAGGAAGCCCGGAAGATATTTTCCGATGAAAGCATAAAGAATGAAAGAACCGGCGATAATCATAATCGGGAGACCGACGATTCGACGGCAGCTCTCAAACAAAATTATGATTCCTACAACACCGACGGCAATATCAAGAGGTGTGTATGCACCGGCACGACGAACAATTGATTCAAAATTGATGATGTAATAGCACCAGCAGCCAGCACCAACAAACGCAAGAAATACATCATAAAGAGGAAGGGTGTCCTTTGGCATGGATTTTGCGGCCGGAAAGAGCAGGAAAGCAAGGAACTGCACAAAAGCAAGATGGCTTGCACGCACAATCTGAGCAGGAATACGACCGCTCAAGGTTGCATAAAGCTGGAAAACACAAAAAGCAATCGAAATAAGGACCGTGATATACTGACGCCAGCATTTATGCTCACGGTAAGCCTGTTCCCTGTCCAAATTCTGCATGAGATTCTTCATCTCGTCTTCGTTCGTAGTAGGAAGCAAACTTTCTACAAGAGGGCTTTCCTTTGTATTTTCAATTTCATCACTCATTTTTGTCCTCCAATTTTTTTGTAATTAAATAATTCAAAATCGAAACCCGCTTGAATTCAATAACAAGGCTCGTCTGAGGTTTGAAAAAATCTTTCAGGAAAAATTCGTTTTGTTTGTTAAAGGTCATACCTTCCATTGCATTTTTTCCAAAACTAACGGAATGCTCTGCAACGACCCCGACAGCCATGACAAGCTCAGGAAGCCGCCTGTTTAAGCCGCTGATTACGTATCCTTTGTCAGTGCAGTGAAATTCAGCTCCACAAGTTTCGTATGGCTCTGGAATTCCTGCCCCGTAGGAAACGAATTCCGTCATAAAAAGTTCCAGACCACCGTCACTTGCAGGAAGATAAAAATCATGAACCCGCCCTTTATTGACCGAGTGCGTATAACTGATTACGAAGCCATTTTCAGCTCCGCTTCGCGAATAAATTCTTTCTGAAAAGTTCTTTCGATTTGAAATCGACAGCACCCGAATCAAAGGCAAATTGAGCCCTAAAGCAAGTACTGCCGTAATCAAAAAAATGTTTTTCTTCACTTTTA
>CACZYY010000064.1 GCA_902785455.1 uncultured Spirochaetaceae bacterium | reverse complement strand
TAAAATCACACACTACGAAATCGCTTTGTATGACCGCATTAGTGGTGCCGCAATCGAGAACGCAAGTACTGGTAAGGTTGAAGTAGAGCCTGTTACTGGCACAGTATACTTTACTTCTGACGATGAATCTCTTGCAAATGTTGCTCCCGGCGAGTATGTTATTGGCGTTACTTTCTATAATAGATATAACGAAGTTGACTATCAGGTTGGCTTCTGGTCTGATTACGTTGTTGTAGCTCCTGGACAGAAGACTACATTCAGTGAACTTATCACGGGTATTGATGAAAAACCTGCAGCTCCAGAAAACTTTACGGCAGAGCTTGTCGCAAACTCAGAGTCTAACGGAACATTCCTTGCAAAACTCACATGGGAAGACAAGGCAACAAACGAGAACAATTACGAAATCGACTTGTACGAAGTTAAAGAGGATGCTGCTAAAACTGCACTCACTGTAGAAACTATTAAGACTACAGCAAACGCCACAAAACTTGCTACCCTCGGTTTCACTTCACACTATACTGCTGAGGCTGTTGAGTCTGACAAAATCGTTGACTTCAAGGACGGCTCACTCTACTATGGCGGCGGTTCTCTCTTCGCTTCAAGTGAGGAAGCTACACTCAAACTTGACACAGGTAAGCTTTATGAAGTTGTAATCCGTGCTGTTAAGAGCGCGAACGACAAATCTGATGATGTAGCCCGCACAGCGACAGAGGATTTCACGGCAGCAAACCACATCAACCGCGTACGTATTTCATACATCACAGCACCATACACAATCAAAGTTGGCTCAAAGAAGGGCCAGCAGTACGTAACATATGATACGTTCAAGGGTGATGAGATTGCGCTCCTCGCAGATGCAGAAAATGGTTTCACTCTCTCTTATAAAAGCACTGATGTTCCTGCTGAAAACTTCAAGGGCTGGATTAGCGCGGCGGACGGAGAATCTTCTGTATCAGCTGCTACTTACAAGAACGTAAACGTACTTGCAGACATTGCGGTTGACTTTGCTGCCACAATTGGCACATATACTTACAGCAATGATGTAACTTCTGCTTTCGTAGCACTTAAATCATTTACGAATTCTACTGATTCAACAGGAACTGCTGTAGTTGTTACAGAAAATGTTGCAACTGTAAATGCAAAAGCTAATGAGCGCCTTACTGTTTCAGCTGTTGATGCTGATTCAGAATATTCAGGTTACGTAATTGCAGTTGACGGATATTTGTACACTCAGGAACAAGCATGTACACTTTACCTCAGCCGCCTTGCAACAGGTACCCATAACATCCTCGTTGCCGGAGAAAAGGCTGATGGTTCGGGAAAAACAACTCTCTACTCATACAGCTTCACGCTCAAAGTAGAACGATAAAACTCTGGTAAAAAAAACGGTCGGAATCGGGGTGCACTTCACTTCACACTTCACAGGGTTCCGGCCGTTTTTTTACATATTTGATAAGTTCAAAACTCGACATTAAACGTCTTTAGGAAACTTCGGAAAACTGAAGTTTTTCGAGATTCCCTTTAATTGCCCAAATGAATTACTACTCCGGCACCAGCTTTTACTATAAAGCCAAGACTTGAATCAAACTCGCTTCCTGCATATATGTTCAAGGCCTTCCATTGGATTCCGGCCAGGGCGTCTGCAAGAAAGCAGAAAGTTGGTTTGCTTGTGCGTCTGTAGGTTAATTCATTGTTGAAAAGAATATTCCCGCCAAAACCAAGCCGACCTTCACAGAAGAAAAGAAGATTGTATTCCTTTATGTAGTGGCCTAATCCTGCCTGAGCATAAATATGGGCACGGTAGAGCCATGGATTGTTTAATTCTATTCCGTCATAGCTTGTTGTATATGGATAATCATTGGCCGACGGTGCAAAAGAAAATTCTGCACCAGCACCGTAGCAGAACGGAAGCCGTTTGTATGATTTCCATGCAGCGGAAAGACCGAAAGAACTGTGATAATAATCTTCATTTAATGATGTGACTAATAAAGAAACTTCCAGGGCGTTTTTAAGATTTTGAATCTCTGTCTCAGGTTTGTTTGAGCTAATTTCTTCTGATTCACCTTCATGAGCTGATAGTGATTCACCCGATTCTTCGCTTGTCTGGTTTAATAAAATATCGGTTATGGGGCTCGCATCGTTTTTGACCGTATCATTTTGTGATTTGATGACTTCTTCAGGAGCCTGCTGATTTTTAATAGCCCGAGTGTTGTTCGAAATATTCCAGCAGAGTAAAAGACCTTTTTCTGTGCCCGCAAGCATTTTTTTTGAATTTGGACTGAATGCGATTGAGTTTACATGATCATGCGATGAAGGAATAATAAAAAAATGATGGAATGATTTTGATTTGAGATTGAAAATTTTTATTCCTCCGTTTTTGACCGCATAGGCAATAAAAGTACCGTCAGAACTGAAAGATGCAGCTTTTACAGGAAAATCAGAATCCTCAATCGTAAAAGATTTGCTGCCGTCTGTTGAAGAAACTTCAAGTCTCTGGTTGTCAACTGGATAGAAAATGAATTTACCGTCCGGAGAAATTCGCGGATGAATTTCTGAAGCTGTGTAAAAGGAAAAAACTTTTTTGATTGAACCGTCGTTTATGTTCAGCAAATATGCTTTTCCTTCCTGTGTGCCGCAAAGAAGCATGGAGCCGTCGTAAGACAAATCAAAGGACGTTATGACAGAATCTGTTTTGAGAAGTTTTTTGGATATGAACTGATTTGTAAGACGAAGAGGAAAATAAAGAGTGGCAGAGCCTCCATCCCCAGGCAAAATGACAGAAGTATTGTCTCCGGCAAAAACTGCGTCGTTCATCGGCTGTAAATCGGTTCCGACAGCACGGATTGTGCCTGATGAGCTTGTGATGTCGCGCATTACAACGATATTATCATGTCCAAGAGAAAGAAGCCTGTTCCCGCCCTTGCTGAAATGAACTTTTTTTACTGCTTTTGTGTGCTCACGATAAATTTCTTTGATTTTGCCTGATTCACTATCCCAAAGGACGACATCATTGTTCCAGGCTGAGGCAAAGAATTTGCCGTCCTGGCTCCATGCAACAGAAGAAATTTCTTCGCCTGATTTTGCAATTATACAATTTTGATTTATTTTTTCTTGTGAAAAGGAAAGACTCCCCGCCGCCATAAAAAGGGCAGAAAATCCCACGAGGCTTAAACGCCGAAAGAACATATTTTTAACTCCGTCTTTAGTATAGCACAAAAAACGGAAAAAATACTATAAATAGTCTTAATAAAAACTAAGTTGTATTATTTCACTGTCCGGGCAAAGCGAAAGCCCAGGTAGTTGTAGCACTCGTTGGGATCGTAGCTGTAGCGGTCGCCTGCGTAGATGAATGGGGTGTATTCGCTCCAGCTTCCGCCACGGCTTACACGCTCGCTTCCGGCTTCGATTCCTGTGGAACGCTCGCCCGGTTCTGTTTCTAAGTATCTTCCGTTCCAGTCCCAGACGAATTCGGTTACATTGCCGCTCATGTCGAACAATCCCATGCCGTTGGGGTTGCCGCTTCCTGCTTCGGGTGGTGCGTCTTCGCGGAAGGGTGTTCCTGCAGTGCCGACTTTGTGAGTTCCGTGTGAGTTGAAGCTTGTCCATGCAACTTCTTCTTCGGGAATTGAGTCGTCTTCTTTGCCGTATTTATCGACCTGGCCAGAGGCTAGGGAGCCTGACTGCATGCCGGAGATTGTTTTGCGCGCGGCGTATTCCCATTCTGATTCTGTCGGTAATCTGTATCCGTCTGCGTTCCAGTCGCATGTGCACAGGTCGCAGCTTACGGTGTCGGTGGCATCTTTGAGCACTCTGCCGTTGAGCGTGTAGCATGGTGTGAGCGCGTGAATTTCTGAGAATGCGTTGCACCAGATTATCGCATCGTACCAGGAAATCATTGTGACTGGCTGCTCACAATCGATGGTTGGTTCGGCCCCGCGTTTGCCACGAGTGCCTTCCTGACCGGGATTTATGAATTTGTAGCCGAGTGCCTCAGCGATTTCACGGGTTTCGTACCAAAGCTCGTAAGTCGTTTCGTAGCGGTTGATTTCAAATGGTGTGATCCAGCGCATTGCCGTATAAGACTGGCTTCCGTCGCCGATAACGTAAAGATCATATTGCGCCGGCTCTTCTGGTCCAAGCCGAACGGGGGCGAGAGAATTAAATTCCTGCGATATTATAGAAGAAACTGAAAAAATTATGCTGATTGCGGCAAAAAAAATCTTTCTCATCGATAAACTCCTTCGGGGGCGTTGCGGGGGCGGAGCCACCGCAGAGGGGGTAGGCGGAAAAGGCGAAGCCTTTGCAGCCGAGGGGGAGACTTCCCCCTTTATTGCATATTTCTGACTGTTAACTTTTCTTTCGTTTTTTTGCTTTTTTGACTTTTTTGAGGGTGCGGGCTGTTTTGTTGAAGCTCAGAAGCCACCAGCTGAGCATTACGGAAAGCACACAGATTATGGTGGCGATTGAAACAGGAATATAGCCGTTGAGCGTGTCGAATGGAAGCTTGAAGTTCATTCCGAAGAAACTCGTGACGAAGGTTGGGGCCATCATGACCAGATTGATGACGGCGAGCTTTTTCATGGCAACGTTCATGTTGTTGGAGATTACGTTTGCGAAAGCGTCCATAACGCCGGTGGTAATCTGACTGTAGGTGTCGGCCATTTCCATAGCCTGCCTGTTATCGATTTCAACGTCGTCCAGCCATTCCTGATCGTCGGAGTCGAGCTTGAGAATGCGTGTGCGGCGGATTTTTTCGAGAAGAAGCTGGTTTGATTTGAGTGACGTGGTGAAGTAGGTGAGCGACTTTTCGAGGTTGAGAAGCTGGATGAGCTCGGCGTTTTCGATTTGCTCGTGCAGCTCGTTCTGAATGGATGTGACTCTTCGGCTGATTTCCTTGAGGTAGCGCAAGAACATTGTGTCGCTGCGTGAAAGAATTCGGATTAAAAAAGCCGGGAAATCCATTAACGAAAGACCTTTGATTCGGTTGGCTCCCAAATCTTTGAGAACTTCGCAGTCTGTCCAGCAGATTGTGATGATTTTTTCGGGGAAAATGACTGCACCGACCGGAGCCGTTGAATAAGCGACCTCGGAATTGGGCGTGAAGACAGGAAGCCTGAGAATTGCCAGCGCGTAGTCGTCCCATTGCTCGATTCGGGAAAGCTCGTCCTGATCAAGTACGTCAAGCAAAAGCTCCGGGTCGAGGTTGTATTCTTTTTGAAGGAAGGAAATTTCTTCCTGTGAGATACGGCGCGCGTCAATCCAAATGCGGCGGTCAGATTCTAGATGAGAAAGCTCCTCTTTGCTGATTTTGACAAACTGATTGTCTTCCTGAACCCAATAGTTAATCATTTTAATAATTATACCACAAATTTTTTTTTATGTTTACATTAATTTCTAACAAAAGCCTTTTATTTTCCCGATATTTACAAAGGAGAAATAAGTTTTGTGGGAGAAACTAATCATGAAAAGAATTTTTTCAAAGACAGCCCTGATTTTTACAGTTTGTATTTTTCTTGCGGGCTGTGGAACTGTACCTGTGAAGTCTGCTTCCGTCCAGGAACTTATCATGCAGGGACGATATGATGAAGCAAAAGAAATTTTCAAGACAAAAACTGATATTAATGCCGTTGATGAGAACGGAGATTCTGCCCTTCACGTTGCGGCTCGCGTAAATGAGGCTGATCTGGTCAGCTTTCTTATCATCAAAGGTGCGGACACTGAACTTCGCAATAATGACGGCGACACTGCTCTTCATGTTGCGATTAAAAATGATGCGATTGATGCGGCAAAAGTGCTTGCGATTGTACACGGAGACATTTTTGCAAAGGATGCTGAGGATAACACTGCCCTGGAGATTGCTCTTGCAAAAGGCGATGAATGGTATGAGGCGATGATTACTTCTCAGACTGGAGAGCTCCGTGATGTTGACGGTGAATGTATCGTGCATTATTTTGTCAAAACCCGTGACGAAAAGGCTATCAACCGGTGTATTCAGGTGGGCGTTCCTCTTTCTGTACGCGACAATTACGGCCTCACTCCGCTCGACCTGGCTTTTAAGAGCGCGGACAATGCGGCCTCAGTTCGAATTGCGGCTAAACTCCTGCTTGCCGGAGCTACTCCTGTTCGCGGAGAATACGCTTACTTTGAGGATGCCGTCCGTACACATAACATGATTCTTCGTTTCAATGACGGTCAGACACCTCTTCATATCGCAACAATTGACGGCCATACAGGCGTTGTCGATTATATTTTGAACGATAATTCTTCTGTCCGAACGATTGATTTGCTCAAAGCACAGGATATCAGCGGTGCGACAGCTCTTCACGAGGCTGTCCGATACGGCCGGGTTGATATTGCAAATCTTTTGCTCAAGCATGGCTCAAACGTCAATTCTATGGATTCAATCGGCAAAACACCGATTCTTTTGATTATCCCGGAAGCTGCCCAGCAGGATATGTATCCGCTTCTTCTCAGATATAAGGCAAACGTAAATCAGAAAGATATGTATGGTGATACTGTTCTTCACGTTGCGACTATGGCAAATGCACCTGTGAACACTCTTTCTCTTCTTGTGAGCAATGGAGCAGTCGTCAATGAACGAAACAAAGAGGGTGTGACTCCGCTTGCACTTGCGATTGAGACTCAGCACCCGGCGCAGGTAAAATTCTTTGCTCAGAATGGTGCGGATGTTTATGCGGAAGATATGCAGGGAAACACACCGATAACAAAGGCTCTCGATTCAGAAACTCGTGAAATGCTTGAAACATTGATTACAAAATCGAATGTAAATTCAACGGATTCAAGCGGAAATACAGCTCTGCACATTGCGGTGAATCGTGATGCTCCGATTGAGTATATTCGTTACCTCGTTGAGATTGGCTCAGACGTGAATGCCCGCAACAAGAACGGCGATTCTGCACTTTTCATCACTGTACAGAAAAATCGTCGTGATGCAGGTGACTTGCTTCTTGAAAAAAATGCCGACATCTTCGCGACAAACACTCAGAACAATTCTCCGCTCAGGCTTGCTTTGATGCGCGGTGGCGATGTTCAGGACTGGCTTATCACTTCAAAAACATTGAATTCAACAGACGGAAGCGGTAACACGCCTTTGCATTATGCTTCTGAATGGCATTTGAACGGTGCGATTGTTGCCTTGATTCAGAAAGGTGCAAAAGTTGATGCACAGAACGGAAATGGTGAGAGTGCGGTTTATTCTGCTGTAAAAGGCGGTGACGATTCTCCTTCAACAATCAATGTGCTTGTCTCAAACGGACTTGTAATCGATTCAAAGGATAAGCTCGGACGTGACAATCTTGGAAACACTCCGCTTCATGCGGCTGTAAAATGGAATGCTTTCAACACTGCGAAAAATTTGATTGCGCTCGGTGTTGACGTTGACGCACAGAACCTCAGCGGAAAAACTGCTTTGAGTGATGCCTGTCGTTCTGCCAAAAAAGACATGGCCGTTCTTTTGATTCGAAGCGGGGCCGACATCAATGCCACTGACGCGACTGGACGAACTGTTCTTATGGACGCAATTTCCAGCTCGAACGAGGAAATGGTAAGGCTTTTGTTGCAATATAAGGCAAATGTCCAGGTTCAGGAAATGAGCGGACGAAACGCATATCATGAGGCGGCTCTTACAGGGAACGTCGGTATCATCAATCTGATTCGAAAAGCCGGTGGAAATCCTCTTGCTCGTGATGCGGCCGGAGACTCACCGTTCTCACTTGTGATTAATTCTGAAATTTCGGTTATTCAGGCTGTGCTCGGAAGTGACCTTACAATTGCTGATTCAGACGGAAACACTCCGATTCATATCGCGGTTCAAAAACATGCTGACAAAAAGACTTTGACCCAGCTTTTGAATATGGGATATCCTGCAAGCCAGCGAAACGGAAAGGGCTTGACGGCGTTGAACGAAGCTGTTGCCGCCAATGAAAAATCTCTGGCTCTGGTTTTGCTTGAATACGGTGCTGACCCATACATTGCCACAACTACAGGCGAGAATGCTCTTACAACTGTATTCATCACGAAAAATACGGATTTGCTGGACGCAATCGTAAAATATAATGCCACAAAAACTGACCGACAGGGCGACGGAATCTTGCACTATGCTTCGAGAACCGCCGACCGTGCCACAGTTGAGCATTTGATTGCGCTAAAACTCGACAAGACCGTGCGCAATATCTCAGGCGAAACCCCGGCGCAAATGGCAGCAAGATGGGGCAGGGCTGATATTGCAGAGCTTTTGAAATAAATTTTTTACAGGTACTAAAACCTGATGTTCATAACCGTAATGTCATCTGGAAGCAGTGAATGTTGAATCCAGTCCGTTACGGCTTTTTCTATTGTACTTTCAGCGGAATTTGCGTCCGTGTTATACAATTTGACGAAGAATTCCTTTGTGTGGAAGTCGTCGTAACGCTCTCCTTCATCATTCTGCATGTCCGTAAATCCGTCAGAATACAAATTGATTTGAAGACCGGGTTTGATTGGAACTATATATGTGCTTTTTTTGCCGCTTGTAAGAGTTTCGGCAACGGCTCCCATTCCAAATGGGGGAAGTGTCGGCTCAAGAGTGGCAATTCGGCATTTTCCTGATTCGCCCTTAAGATAGGCCAGAACATTTGTGTGGCCGCAGTTGAAAACGCTGGCTGTGTTTGTGCTTGGATTTACGCAGCAGATTGCGCCAGTGATGAAATTGCCGACGGGAACGATTTCCTTCAAAAAGTTATCCAGCATGGCGACTATCTGATTTGCGCTGATTTTCGAGCAGTCCTGAATCGTAAGCATGGAAAAGAAAGAGCAGAGGGTTACGGTGAGCAGGGCCGCTGAAACGTTCTTGCCGGAAACATCAAAACTTCCGATCATGTAGCGCCCCTTGCAGATTTGCCTGGCGATGTAATAGTCTCCGCCGACCGGATTTGCCATCTTGTTCCAGAAAGAAACTTTAAAAGGAAAATTTTTTGTATCGGAATTGTTTTTGAGCATGTTCTGCTGGATGGCAGCCGCTTTTTCAAGGTCGTGAAGGCGGAGTTCCTCAAGTTTTTCGTTCATTTTTGCCACGGACATGATGCCGTAGAAACTCCTGTTGTTGATAAGGACGACGAAATGCTTTGTTTCAACCCTGATTGCTGTTTCGTTTACTTTTGTGGCGATTTTTTCGATGAAGTCACGGCAGTTCAGTGTGTAGGGACATTCCTTTACATAGTCGCCGCAGGTTTTTGATGCGAAGATTTTGAAGCCTGAACTTGAATTTTTGGTGACAAAATCCCGCTCAACGACTCCGATAACGGCATCATCTTTTTCGATTGGAACGGCTGTAAGGTCGGGCTGTTCATCGAACATTTTGAGGACCGTATCAAGGCTGGCCCGGCTGCTTACCGGCTCGATTGACATTGTGATTGAACCGACCTGCCTCTCGTTGAAACTGTTTTCAAAACCTGTTTTCTGAAGGTCAATTAATTTTTTTTCTTCCAGACTTTCAGAAAAAAAAGAACTGTCTATAACTTCTTCTTCCATAAAGAATTCCTTTTTTACTTATTTTCTTTAAATTATAGCACTGTCCTTTGGTTTTGCAATTTTTTTATCGGTTTTCTGGCCAGCTTTATTTGTACAAAAGAAAGATTGTAGGAATTTTTGAGATTTCGGTCTTTTCTTTTTTCCACTGGGCGATTGGCCTGGTTTTTATGAACTGCCCGCTTGTCGTAATTCCGGCGGCTATGCAGAGCTTTGTTTCGGGGCGGCAGGTTTTTAGGATTGCCTCGAACATCTTTTGATTGCGGTAAGGCGTTTCGATGAAAAGCTGGGTCTGGTCTTCTTTGTAGATTTTGTTTTCCAGCTGTTTGATTTTAGCTTCGCGCTCTCCGTTTTTTACTGGCAGATAGCCGTTGAATGCAAAATTCTGGCCGTTAAATCCCGAAGCCATGATTGCCATAATCATTGAATTTGGGCCTACGAGCGGCACTACAGGAAGATTCTTTTTTTGCGCCACTTCCACGGCACGGCTCCCCGGATCACCGATGCAGGGACAGCCTGCGTCACTGATTACGCCCATGCTCTCGCCTTTTTCGAGTGGCAAAAGAATTTTTGAAAGGTCGGCCTTCTGGTCAGTGTGCTCGCTTAGCTCGGTAAAAGTGCAGTCGTCAATCGGAAAATTTTTGTCCAGAGAAATCAAAAATCTTACGGCTGCCTTGCGGCTTTCAACGATAAAATACCGGATATTTTTAACAATCTCAAAATTATAAGAAGGAAGAACCTGTTCATTCGGAGTTTCGCCCATTGGGCAGGGGATTAAGTATAAGGCTGTTTGCATGATTAGATTATAGCAGAAAAATTTTAAATTAGGAATTAGCAAACAGGAATGAGAAATTAGCAGAAAATTTAAAACTGTGAAAAGAAATTTATCTTTCTATCTATATAAATCTGTGCTAATCTGTGAAAATCTGTGGATGTCTGTAATAATCTGTGGATAATTATATTGGAGATTAATATGAAGATTTTGATTCGACCGCATGATATTGGAAAGGGAACTGCTGAGTGGCTTGGCACTAATGCTCATGACTGGGGATTTGACGGCGTTCAGCTTGCTATTGCCAAGGCTGTTGAAGGACTGAACGGAAATCCCGGCACCCTTACGCCGCAAGTTGTTTCTGAAATACGAAATGGGTTTAACTCGCACAATGTTGAGATTCCGATTTTGGGAGCATATTTTAATCCTGTTCACTCGAACAAGGACAAGGTAAAGCTCGGAGCCGAAAAGTACGCTGACCATCTCCGACACGCAGCCGAGTTCGGGGCAAAATTTGTCGCTTCTGAAACAGGCAGCTACAACGATGACAAATGGACTTACAATCCCAAAAATCAGACCGAAGAGGCTTTTCAGGAAGTCAAAAAGATTTTCGCGCCCATGCCACAGGTCGCAAAAGAAAGTGGAGTTTGCATGGCTTTGGAAGGAGCGTGGGGGCATTGTATGTACAAGCCGGAGCTTCTCAAACGCCTGGCCGACGAAATTGATCCGGGGCAAGAAAATTTCCGCTTCATCGTGGATATTTACAATTATCTTTACATCGGAAATCACGAAAAGCGCGCGGAGATTTTTGAAACCTGTCTCAGGCTCTTCAAAGGCAAAATCGCGGGCTTCCATCTCAAAGATTATGTCGTAAACGGCGATGAGCTTGAAATCGTGCCGTTGGGAACAGGCTTAATGGGCTGGAAGGATTTTCTTCCTATTATTAAAGCTGAGTGCCCGGACGCATACCTGATTTTCGAGGGTGTAAAGGACGTTCCGAACAGCTTGAAGTTTGTGAGAAGCATAGCCGGCTGATTCTGAAAGCGGACACTTTTTCATATTCCATGCTATAATATTTGCATGCAAATCGATGAGCTTTTTGAACTGGCTTACATTCTTATCGATAAAAAACAAGTGACCGCAAAAGAAATGTCGGCGCGGTTCGGAGTTTCTGTGCGGACGATTTATCGCTGGGTAGAAGCTCTTTCCGCTTCCGGCATTCCTGTTTATGCAGTCCAGGGGCGTGGCGGCGGAATTGCAATTTCCGAAAAATATGCGCTGGACAAAACCGTGCTTACCGAAGAAGAACGGCTTGCAATCGTTTCAAGCGTTAAGGCCCTGAGCAAGCTGAGCGGAAGTCAGAAAGCTGCTTTGAGCGCAAATGCCAGGGCCGTAGAAAAAATTTCCAATCTGACTTCAAGTGAGGCGGACTGGCTTGAAGTCGATTTTGCGCCCTGGAGCCCGGAGGGGCAGGGGGTACGGGAGCTTTTCGCAACTCTTCGCGATTCGATTCTCAAAAAACAGCAGGTTGAATTCGATTATTTTTCAAGTGACGGAAAAAAAGCAGGGAGAATCGTCCATCCCTGGAAGCTCGTTTATCGCGGTCAGGCCTGGTATCTTTTGGGCTGGTGCACGGAGCGAAAAAGTGAGCGGTACTTCAAACTGAGCCGGATGCTGAATGTCAAAAAAACAGTGCGCCCGGCAGATATAACATTCAAAAGCATTCATTCTTCAGACTCGCAAAAGACTGTTGAAGTCAATTCAGAAAAAAAAATGATTCAAATCGAAGCCCGGGTCTCATCAAAAATGGCTTTTTATCTTCTGGACACCTTTGCCTGCTCAAAAGTCGAGCCGAATCCTGACGAAAGCATTAACGTGATATTTTCTGCCCCCGATGAAAGCTGGCTCTGCGGTCTTCTTCTGAGTTTTGGCGCGGAACTAAAAATCATTTCACCAAAGGAAATCAAAGAAAAAATCATCCAGATGGCAAAAGAAACTTTTTCCCAGTACGAATAAAACCTGACACGCTGTTGTCATATTTTGTGTGGTATAGTGGCTCATAAAGGGGGAAAAGTATGGCATTTGATTTTAAAAAGGAATTCAAAGACTTTTATCTTCCGCCAAAAAAGCCTCAGATTGTGAGCATACCAAAAATGCAGTTCGTTGCTGTTCGTGGGAGCGGAAACCCGAACGATGAGGACGGAGAATACAAATCAGCTCTTGCGGTTCTGTACGCAATCTCTTATGCAATTAAAATGAGCAAGATGGGCGAGCATCGTATCAAAGACTACTTCGACTACGTTGTTCCTCCGCTAGAAGGATTTTGGTGGCAAAAAAAGAACGATCAGGTTGTTGCAGGTTTTGATTATTCAGACAAATCTTCTTTTAACTGGATTTCTGTAATCCGTCTGCCTGATTTTGTGACACAGAAAGATTTTGACTGGGCGAAAGAAATTGTCACTGACAAAAAAGGTTTGGATTGCTCACGGGCGGAAGTAATGACTTTGAAAGAAGGCGAATGTGTTCAGATTATGCATGTCGGTTCTTATGATGATGAGCCGGCGACAGTCGAAAAAATGCACGACTTTGTTTTGGCAAACGGCTATGTGCTTGATTTTTCGGAAACAAGGCTTCATCACGAAATATATATGAACGACCCGCGCAAGACACCGCAAGAAAAACTTAAAACCATAATCCGACATCCTGTGAGGAAAGAAAAATGAAAAACGCACTTTTAGAAAATATTTCGCAATTACACACCACACCGATGGGACTAGACCGTATCCGCCGCAATCTGAATCTTGGAAAAGAGGTGACTGACCTTGTTGCATGGTGCCGCAATCGGATTTGCGACGAACGCTGTGAAATTATTCGTAACGGCAAAAACTGGTACTGCAGGATTGACGGCTGTATACTCACCGTGAACGCTTACAGTTACACAATCATTACGGCGCACAAGGCTTAGCTATGGAAAAACGACCGCAATTCAACGAGATAAAGTCTTTTGAAGAATTCTCAAAATATTACTGGTATCGCGAGGAATTAGAGACAATCTGCAAAAAGCTGGGAATTGATTCGAACGGAATGAAACTTGAGCTGAATCACAACATCGAAGAATATTTCAAAGGAAATCTGATTCAAAAAAAGAAACGAAGGTCGGAATCTGCCGGTGCAAGAAAAACAGGCGCAGATATTCCGCTTAGTTTGGAAACAAGCCTGATTGACTGTAAGTTCTGCTTCAGCCAGCACTTCCGTGAATTCTTTTCTGAGCAGACTGGAATCAAAAACTTTAAGTTCAATGCAGATATGGTCGCTACTTCCAGAAAAGTAAAAGAGGAGGGCGACAAAACTTTTACGCTCGGCGATATGCTTGAAGTCTTTTATGGCCGGAAAACATACGCAAAATACGATAAATCCTGCC
The DNA here is from genome assembly GCA_902785455.1 of uncultured Spirochaetaceae bacterium. Lineage (GTDB taxonomy): Bacteria > Spirochaetota > Spirochaetia > Treponematales > Treponemataceae > Treponema_D. The sequence goes on along the minus strand of CACZYY010000064.1, from coordinate 1,908 downwards.
TCCAGTGGAACAAATTCGTAAAGGATTTTTGTTCCGACCAGGAAAGCGAAAGATTTTCCGACAAGCTCAAAACAGCTTCGATTCTCTGGCGGGAAGTGCGCAATTCAACAAGGGAAAAAGTCTACAAACATAGTCTGCTTGAAGAATTCGCTGATAAAATATGACACACACTTGTCATGTTTTATGTGATAGAATAATAGCCTGAATGTCGAGTTTTGTAAATTTTCAGATATTGCAAAAAAAACGACGCAAAGGAGCGAAACGGCTTGCGAAAACACTCGTTTTGTGCTGCCGCGAGAGCGGCTAACGTATATAGTTTCAGGCCGAGAGCGGCTAACGTATATAGTTTCAGGCACAAAACGCGTGTAGCATGCTAGCATGCGCTTTCGACAAGCCGTTTTCACGACTGGAAGTCGTTTTTTTTGATATAGCCAATGAACTTCAAAACTCGAATTTAGGGCTAATAGTATAAGGAGAAGAATATGCCAAGACCAAGAAACAAAGAAGACCTGCTTACTGCTGCAAAAGAAAATTATTCTAAGCTCATGGATTTTATCGGCTCGATGAGTGATGTAGAAATGAATACGCCTTTTGATTTTTCTTCTGATGCGGGCAAAAAGGAAGCACACTGGAGCCGTGACAAAAATGTTCGCGATGTTCTGATTCACCTCTACGAGTGGCAAATGCTTCTGCTTAAATTTGTTGAAAATAACGCAGGAAAAACTGACGCAAAGTCTGCGATTGCTTTCCTGCCGTCTGAATATTCGTGGAAAACCTATGGAGCGATGAACGTAATGTTCTGGAACCGTAATCAGTCAACGTCTCTTGAAGATGCAAAGAAAAATCTTGAGAATACTCACGCCCAGCTTCTTTCTCTGATTGAAAAATACAGCAATGAAGAGCTTTTCACCAAAAAACACTTTGCGTGGACTGGCGGAACAGACCTTGGATCATATTTTGTAAGCACGACTTCAAGCCACTACGGCTGGGCGCTCAAAAAACTCAAGGCTCATCGCAAAAACTGTGCAAAGTAACAGTGTCAGGAGAGAGCAAATGCACTTTGTAAACGCAAAAACAATTCTTTCGGCAAAGCCATGTGGCATGAACATCTACCGCGGCTGCTCGCACGGATGCATTTACTGTGATTCGCGGAGCAGGTGCTATCAGTTTACACACGCTTTTGAAGACATTGAAGTAAAACAGAATGCCCCCGAACTGCTTGCCGATGCCCTTCGCAAAAAACGCAAGCGGTGTATGATTGGAACAGGCTCAATGTGCGACCCCTACATTCCGGCCGAAAAAGAGCTCTGCCTTATGAGATGCTGCCTTGAAGTAATCGATCGTTATGATTTTGGCGCGGCCCTTCTTACAAAGTCAGACCTTGTTCTGCGCGACCTTGATATTCTGGAGCGAATCAACCGGAAGACAAAAGCTGTCGTGCAGATGACGCTTACCACAGCCGATGACAATTTATGCCGCCTTATTGAACCCGGAGTCTGCCCGACCAGCCGCCGTTTTGAAGTTCTGTGTGAATGTAAAAAACTCGGAATTCCTACGGTCGTATGGTTCAGCCCGCTCTTGCCCTTTATCAATGACACAAAAGAAAACGTGGACGGAATTCTTGATTACTGCATTCGCGCAGGTGTTAAGGCAATTTTGTGTTTTGGAATAGGACTTACCTTGCGCGAAGGAAACCGCGAATACTTTTACGCCGCATTGGACAGGCTTTCCGCAAAGGACAGTCGGTTTTCGGGCTTAAAAGACCGCTACATCAGAACCTTCGGAAACAGCTACATGGTATCAAGCAAAAATGAAAATCAGCTTATGGCTCATATTTCTCAGGTTTGCAAAAAGAACAACATAATTTTTGGCGGAGAATCAATCTTCAAATGGATAGAAGACTTCCCC
>CACZYY010000063.1 GCA_902785455.1 uncultured Spirochaetaceae bacterium | reverse complement strand
TGAACGAGTTGATGTAGTGGATTGAATAACCTACAGAAAGTGCCATTCCGAGCAAAATCGGGATTGAAGTCATGTTCTGGTCGCCCGTGATTCCGAGCCATGCCATGAAGCCGAAGACGAGCGCGATTCCGCCGACTGTAGAAAAAAGAGGGACGATAAGCCCGCGGAACGAACGGACAAAAAGAATCAGACAAATGACCATTGCCAGAAAGCCGAAAAGCAGACATTTGCCCATTTCCTTCATCATAACGTCCTGCTCTTCACATTCAGTGATCGGACTTCCCGCTCTCAAAATTGTCCATTTGTCGCTCTGCCATCTCTCTTCGTCCAAAAGCTTGTGCGCGGCTCTTCCTGCCCTGTAAAGCCCGGTGCGTGCCTTGTCGTCTTCCTCTCCGTAGCCGTAAAGACTTAAGATTACCCATGTTTCTGTGCAATCCTCGCTTACAAGCTTATTTTTGAGGGCATCGCGTGAAATCAGGAATTTTCTGATTTCTTCCATTTTGTTTTTGCCTTCTGCTGTGCTTGTGTCTGGAATGCCTTCGTCAAATGGCTTTACGACTTCCATGCCGTCTTCCGTGCCTTTGCAGACAGAAACATTCGTGAGCGACATAACATCTTTTGCGAAAGGAATATTTTCCATCATCGCGTTGCCCAGGTCGTCAATCATGTGAAGAACATCCTCGTCGAAAACGTCCTTTGACTGAACAAGAACCGTGATTACGTCCTCGTTGCCGAAAATTGCCTCGTAGCGGTCGGTGGCCTGTTTGATTTGTTCTTTGTCACCGAACCAGCTTTCCTGCTGATCTTCGATTACAAGCTTGTGCAAGCCTGCAAGTCCAAAGGCTGTGAACAGGAACATGATTAAAAGCAAAGCCCATCTGTGCTTTATTTGTGCCTGTCCGACTTTTTTGAAAAATGAATTGATTAGTAATACTTTCATAAATACTTCCTTTTAGTTAGTCGTTGCTAACCTTATGTTTGATAGATTATATAACACTGTTATATTTGTCAAGATATTGAATTCTTTTCTTTCAGCCGGATGGAATTAAATATTTTTTTCGCCATGAGTTTTAGAGGTTGTTTCATATCAAAATCGACACATGAGAGGTCAAGAAATTTCTTGCCTTATCAAATTTTCACCAATATAATTGTTTGGATTAAATTTTATTTTACGGAGCAATTATGGCACATACAGCAGAACAAATTGAATCTTTGGTCAAGCAGATGACTTTGGAAGAAAAATGCAGCCTTCTGAGCGGGCTTGATTTCTGGCATACAAAGAAGGTTGAGCGGCTTGGAATCCCGAATATCATGGTGAGCGACGGTCCGCACGGCCTTCGCAAGCAGGATACATCTGGCGATCATCTTGGAATCAACGACAGTATCAAGGCGATTTGTTTCCCAGCGGCTTGTGCTACAGCAAGTTCTTTTGACCGAGATTTATTAAAGAAACTCGGTGAGACTTTGGGTGATGAGTGTCAGGCACAGGATGTCTCAACAATTCTTGGCCCTGCAATCAATATTAAACGCTCTCCGCTGTGCGGTCGAAATTTTGAATATGTGAGCGAAGATCCTTATCTTGCGGGCGAACTTTCTGCCAGCTACATCAATGCGGTTCAGTCAAAGAATGTCGGCACTTCACTCAAGCACTTTGCCCTTAACAATCAGGAATACCGTCGTCTTACAAATTCTTCGAATGCAGATGAGCGGACTATCCGTGAAATCTACCTTCCGGCTTTTGAAACTGCGGTCAAAAAGGCTCAGCCTGCTACAATCATGCACAGCTACAACCTTGTTAACGGCGAATATGTCGGTGAAAGCAAATGGCTTCTGGATGAAATTTTGCGAAAGGAATGGGGATTCAAAGGTCTTGTTATGAGCGATTGGGGTGCTGTTTCAAATCGTGTCCGTGCTCTTGAAGCCGGATGTGATTTGGAAATGCCTGCTTCCCGTGGAGTGAATGACAAACGTGTATTTGAGGCTGTCAAAAAGAATCCTGAGCTTGAAAAGACTCTCGACAAAACCTGCAAGCGAATCCTCAAATGGGTGTTTGATTTTGAAGACAACAGGCAGAAGGGTGAATTTGATTTTGAAAAACACCATGATATTGCCCGCCAGATTGAGGAAGAATCAATCGTCCTTCTTAAAAACGAGGGAGTTCTTCCGTTAAAGAATTTTGGAAACCTTGCCGTAATTGGTGAATTTGCCGAAAAGCCACGTTTCCAGGGCGGCGGTTCAAGCCATATCAACACAAAGAATATTTCGAGCGCTGTAGAAAGCCTCAAAAAAGCCGGAATCAACTTCACCTATGCAAAAGGATTTTTCACTGAGAACAAAGGAAAGAGCGAGGCCGAGATTGAAAAGCTTGTGAACGAAGCCGTTGATGCTGCAAAAAAATGTGACACAATCCTCGTGTTCGCAGGTCTTCCAGACAGCTTCGAGAGTGAAGGTTACGACCGAAAGCACCTCAATCTTCCGGCTGAGCAGAATGTTCTTATCGAAAAACTTTGCGCTCTTGGCAAAAAAATCATCGTCGTGCTCCACAATGGCTCTCCGGTCGTGCTCCCGTGGGTAAAAAATGTTGCGGCTATCGTTGAGGCTTATCTTGGCGGTGAGGCTGTGGGAGAGGCCGTTGTTAATGTTCTTACAGGCAAAGTAAATCCTAGCGGAAAGCTTGCAGAGACATTCCCTCTCCGTCTCGAAGACACTCCGAGCTTCACAAGCTTTGCGAACGACAAAACAAACACAAATTACGGCGAAGGAATCTTCGTGGGCTACCGATACTACGACAAGCGAAATATGGACGTGCTTTTCCCGTTCGGTTTCGGTCTCAGCTACACCACTTTTGAATACGAATCTGTTTCGGTGAACAAAAAGGCATTCAAAGATGGCGAGACAATCGAAGTCAGTGTAAAAATCAAGAATACAGGAAGCGTTGACGGAAAGGAAATCGTTCAGCTTTACGTTTCGGACAAAACAAATGCAGCCTGCCGTCCGCCAAAAGAATTGAAGGGCTTTGAAAAAGTCTTTGTTCCAGCCGGAAAGAGCACTGAGGTAAAATTCACTTTGGACAGCCGAAGCCTTTCATGGTACAACGTTGAGTTGCATGACTGGTATGCTGCGAGCGGAAAATACGAGATTTTGATTGGCTCTTCCAGCCGTGATATTAAGCTCGCAGAGACCGTTGATTTTACAACTGGCAAAAAAATGCCTCTCGTAATCAACGAGGACACAACTGCCGGTGATATTCTCCTCGATGAGCGCACTGCAAAGATTTTGCGCGACTTCACAGAGTCTCATTCAGACCAGGAAGAAGGCGAGTCTTCAATGGAAGCAATTTCTCAGGAAATGCGCGATGAAATGTTCGACGGCCTTCCTCTCAGAAATCTTCTGATGATGGGCAGCAATGCGACTCAAGAGGAGTACGAAACCCTTCTTGCCAAACTCAAAAAAGCAGTTGAGTAATTTTAAGATTTCGAGTATCTGAAAATACACAGTTACTTAAAACACAGGGGCTCCGCATTATAAGCGGTTTTATATTGAAAATGGCGTGAAGGAGCGAAACGGCTTACGGAAACACTCGTTTTGTGCTGCCGCGAGAGCGGCAAATGTATATAGTTTCAAGCACAAAACGCGTGTAGCATGCTAGCAAGCCTTCACAGCATAGCTGTTCGGAGAGTCACTCAAAATGCTCCACTGGAGCATTTTGCCGGCTACGCCGTCGTTCCCTAGCTTCCGATAAGCCGTTTTCACGACTGGAAGCCATTTTTAACAGCAAACATTTTATAATGCTGAAGCCATGTCTTAAAAAAACATTTTTGTGAAAATTGTGGTAAGTTTTCATCAAAGCAAAAATCTGAATTCCTTCTATAATGGAAGAGTAATTCAGATTTTTTTTATGGAGTTAATTATGGCAGATATTTATGACACATTCCGTGACATCGGTATTATCCCTGTTGTCGCAATTGAGGACGCTTCAAAAGCAGCTGACTTGGCTCATGCTCTCGTAAAGGGCGGTTTGCCAGCAAGCGAAGTAACTTTCCGTACAGCTTGTGCAGCAGAAGCTATCGAGGCAATGATTAAGGCTGAGCCAAACATGCTCGTTGGTGCAGGAACTGTTCTCAATGTTGAGCAGGCAGAAAAGGCTGTAAAAGCTGGTGCAAAATTCATCGTTTCACCTGGATACAACCCGGATGTCGTTGACTGGTGTATCAAAAACAATGTTCCAACAATGCCTGGAATCTCAAATCCATCAGAAATCACAGCTTGTATCAACAAGGGCGTTACACATCTCAAACTCTTCCCTGCAGAGCGCAAGGGCGGATATAAAATCATCGACGACTTTGGCGGACCGTTCCCACAGTGTACATTCATGCCAACTGGCGGCGTAACAACTGAGAACGTCGGCGAGTATGCAAAACGCAAGAACATCCTCTGCATGGGCGGAACATGGATGGTTAAAAAGCCTCTTATCGAAGGCTGCAAATGGGACGAAATCACACAGATTTGTAAAGACGCTGTAAAAGCAATGCACAGCTTCAAAATTGAGCATGTCGGAATCAATACAAAAGATGAGGATGATGCTAACAAAGTTGCTGACGAGTTCGCATTGTTCGGTCTCACAAAGAAAGTTGGAAATTCTTCAATTTTCTCTTCTGACGCAATCGAAGTAATGAAAGGCAAAGGCCGTGGAACTTGCGGACACCTTTCTGTTCTCTGCAACAACATCGAGCGCGCACTTGCTTATCTCAAACAGTTCGGTTTCAACCCTGTTGCCGGAACAGAAAAATGGATGGGCAAAGAAGGTGCTTCTCCTCTCAAGGTCGTTTACCTCGACAAAGAAGTTGGCGGTTTCGCAATTCACCTCAAAAGAGCGTAATTTAGACGCGGATGCACGCGGATAAACGCAGATTGTATATCCGAATATGAAAACGAAAACCTCAGTCATATTTCCTGGCTGAGGGTATTTTTTTGTATTGCCACACAGATTCGATTTTGCTACGCAAAATCAAAGTCAAGTAAGGGAGATTCCGTAGGAATCTCGAATCTGTGTGGCTTCTTATTTATTTTTCTGACAAATCAATCAATGTTGTGACTGGAGTGGGGGCGAGTGCTTTTTCGTAGTTTAGCTCAGGGATGCCGATTACTCCGAAGAATTCCATTACTTTGCCGCCACCCTGCTCAATCAAGTTTTTGCTTGCATTGAGTGTGCCGCCTGTGGCAATCAAATCATCGATTACTAGATAGCTTTTGCCTGATTCGATGTCGGTTTTGTGAGCTTCGATTGTGGCTTCACCATATTCAAGTGCGTAACTTGCCCGGTAAACCTGGCCCGGAAGCTTGCCCTTTTTGCGGATTAAGACGAGCGGAATTCCGAGCTTTTCTGCCAAAGGTGCTCCAAAAAGGAACCCGCGTGACTCAACTGCTGCAATCGCATCTGGCTTTTTAGCTGAATAAATCTCAACCATGCGGTCAATTGTGTGTTTGAAAGCCGGCGGATTTGTGAGAATGCTGGTAACATCAAAAAAAAGAATGCCAGGCTTTGGAAAGTCTGGCACGCGGCGAATTGCCTTGTCCAAGATTTCGTCTTTGTTCATAACGAGTTATTTTAGCACTTTAAGGCGTTGTCGTCTACTTTGCAATCGTGCGGATTGAGCCCATTTTGAGCCTTTGCTCTCGTGTATGGGTGAGGGTCTCTTTGAGACCTTCCGTGTTTTCTTCGATTATGTATTTCTTGAACTTTTCCATCTGTTTTTCAAAATTCTCGATGTGGGCAACGAGTTTTTCTTTGTTGGAGATGAAAAGCTCAGTCCAGAGCGGTGCGTTAATCATTGCGATTCTGGTTAAATCCTCGAAACTTCCGCCGCCGAATGCCGTGATTTCCGGGTCTTCGGCACTTTCGACCAGTGCGCTTGCGATTACGTGGCAGAGCTGACTTGTGAAGCCGATTTTGTAGTCGTGGGTGTCGCAGGTGGTTTCTGTGATGCGCGTGAAGCCCATTTCTGCAACTAGACTGCGCATGAAGTCAAGGTTTTCGCTCTTGTTGAAACTTGAAGGACACAAAATGTAATTGTGGTTTACGAAAAATTTGGCATTAGAATTGGCATAGCCTTCCTTTTCGCCGCCCGCCATTGGGTGCCCGATAATAAAATCAACATCTGGCCGAAGGATTTCCGGCATCGACTTTTCAAAAATTCCTTTTACGCCGGAAATGTCCGTTACAATCGCGCCACTTTTAAAATGTTCCCGGTGCTCTTTCATAAAATCAATGGTGGCATGAGGATAAAGGCATACAAAAACCACGTCGCAAAGCGGGAGCATTTCTGAAACTTTGTCGCTGGTATATGTTTCGTCGGCAACGCCTTCGCTCTTTGCCTGAGAAAGACAAGCCGTGCTTCGGTTGCAGACAAGAACCTTGCCTGAGCTACCGGCCTGGCTCAAAATATTTTGACGGATGGACTTGGCGAAAGAGCCGCCCATTATGCCCAGTCCGACTATTCCATAAGTCGCTTTTTTTAATTCCATGTTCAAATTATATCATAAAATTCCATTAAAAAAAAGTAACAAATATGATAATGTAAAGTGTCTAATAATTAACGGAGTTATTTACAGCAATGAAGACTTTAACTAACCGGGATTTTGCTGAGCTGTATCAAAAATACGGTCCAATGGTTCTCAGACGGTGCCGGGCAATCCTTAAGGATGAAGAAAAGGCCCTTGATGCCATGCAGGATGTATTCCTTCGTATTCTTGATAGTAAATGCAAAATTAAGGATGCCTGTGCAAGCCTCTTTTATGTGACGGCAACAAGAATTTGCCTTAACAAAATCAGGTCGGACAAATTGCGATCAGGCCCTGACTTCGAGGTTATTTCCGAGACGATTGCAGACGATTTTTCAGAAATTGAACGCGACAAAATCGAAGCAGGAATTATTCTCGAAAACATTTTTGCAGGCCGGGATTCAAAAGACGCGCTCATAGCAACCGTTCATTTTGTTGATGGGCTTACTCTTGAAGAAACCGCCGCGCAAGTGGGAATGTCTGTGTCAGGAGTTCGCAAAAGAATTGCCGAGTTAAAAAAGTATTCCATGAAATATTTGAACAGGGGGCGTATATGATTCCACAGTTATTATTAGAAGAAATTCTCCTTGGCGAGAAAAACGAGCAAGATTATTACGAAAAATATGGAAAAGAAGAACTTCGCTCAGCTCTTGCGGAACTCCGTGATTCAAACGAGCAGATTCTTGCAATGTATCCGGCTGATGATATGCAGGACAAAATCACTGAAAAAGCTTTTTTCGAGAAAAATAATGTTCGTCCTGTCAAAAAATCAACGGCTTCAGTATGGAAGTTTTCTGCGGCTGCGATGCTTGCTTTTGCACTTGCAGGGCCTCTTGTCATCAAAAATATCAATAATGCAAATGAAACTGGAGTCGTGCGGATTAAAGGCAATGGTCATCATCAGATAAAACTTTACCGTCAAAGCGGAACCGACGCACTGATTCTCAAAAACGGGGATTCTGCCACAGAGAATGATTTGATTCAAATTACATACACACCAGGCATTTACAATTACGGTGTTATTTTCAGTGTGGATGGAAACGGAAATGTCACACGGCACTTCCCGGAAAATTCATGGGCTTCACAAAAACTGGAGAAAACTGGCGAGGAAGTTCCTCTTCCATTCTCGTATTCGCTAGATGATGCTCCTGATTATGAATGTTTTATCTTCGTGGCGTCAAAAAATCAGTTCGATTTGTCAAATATCGAAAAAATCAATAAGAAATCATATAGCGTGGACTTTTTGAAAAAGGGCTCATATCTTCCAAAAGATTGTGACGGTTCAATTTTTGTGTTGAATAAAAAGTAATTAAACGTAACTGGGGAGCGTTCCAAAATGAAGAAATTTTTCCTTTTTGTAATGATAGCTTTTGTGCCGTTCGTAGTTTTTGCTCAAAATAATGAAAATGCAACTTCCGGTGTGGAGCGTTATGCAATTTTTGTCGGCTCAAACAACGGCGGCAAGGATCAGCAGAGGCTTTTGTACGCTGGAACAGATGCGATTGCTTTTAAAAAAACGATGTCTGAGATTGGCGGAATCCCGCAGACAAACGGAATTCTTTTGCTCGATCCTTCAAAATCAGATTTGGATGATGCGATGCAGGTCGTCTCTTCAATGATAAGCACGAACAAGCATAATTCAAAGCGTTCAGAATTTCTCTTCTATTATTCCGGGCATTCTGATGAATCGGCTTTGCTTCTCGGAAAATCAACTTACGGATATTCAGAATTAAAGGCCGCGATTTCCAGCGTTCCAAGTGATGTCCATGTCGTTATTCTTGATTCGTGCTATTCCGGAAACTTTATCCGAACCAAGGGCGGTCAAAAGCAAAAACCTTTCCTTGTCGATGATTCGACCGTCGTAAAAGGTCATGCTTATCTTTCTTCAAGCTCTTCGCAGGAATTTTCTCAGGAATCAGATGAAATAGGCTCATCATTTTTTACGAATGCAATGCTCACTGGTTTGCGAGGTGCTGCTGACAGTTCCGGCGACAAAAAAGTCACTTTGAACGAACTTTATTCTTATGCGTTCAGCGAGACTCTTTCAAAAACCGAGAACAGTACTGTCGGTCCTCAGCATCCAAATTACAACATCACTCTCGTCGGTTCAGGAGATTTGATTCTTTCGGATATTTCAAATTCTGACAGTATCGTTATGCTCACTCCTGATTTAAAAGGCCGTCTGATTCTCCGTGACAAAAACGGCAAGCTCATTTCAGAAGTAAACAAGCTTAACGACAATCCTCTTTATCTTGCACTCGAAAAAGGTGAGTACAACGCAACTTTGATTGGCAGGGGGGCTACTTTGCAAGGTTCGTTCCAGCTGAATTCCGGCAAAATTTATGAGCTTTCGCCCAATTCCCTCATGCCTGTCGCGGCGGCTTTTCATCGTGTTCGTGGCGAAAAAATTTCGGAGCACAATTCCGGGGAAGACAAATCCGATGAAGATTCTAATGATATTGTCGGTTTCCACTTCGATTTGTCAGAAAATGAGGTTTATGTTCCTGTAGAATTTTCACTCGTTGATAATGAAATTTCAAAACAATTCAATAAAAAAGTCCTGACTTCATTTTCTTTGGGCTTGTTGCGCTCAAAAGTTTATAAGGTTAACGGAGCGATGGTTTCGCTTGGCATTAACGAAACGGAATATCTTCGCGGATTGCAGTTCAGCTATTTCATTAACCGTGCGGAATATGTTGAAGGCGTGCAGTATACGTCAATCTTTAATCAGACAGGGCATTTAAAAGGAATGCAGGCGAGCGGAATCTTTAACGTCGCAAAAGATGTCCTCGGATTTCAGGCCGCAGGAATTTTCAGTACGGCACACAATGTTGAAGGTATGCAGGCATCTGGAATCTTTAACGTTTCCCATGACTTCCTTGGTATGCAGGCAGCGGGCATTTACAATGTCGCCAAAAAAACAAAAGGATTTCAGGCTGCTGGCATCGTGAATAAAGCCGATGATTTTGAGGGCTTCCAGCTTGCGGGTATCGCTAACCATGCAGATGCTTTCAAAGGGTGTCAGATTGCGGGAATCGTGAACATTGCTCATGATTGCACGGAAGGCGGAGTTCAGATTGGTGTAATCAATATTGCCGGTGATTTTAACGGCATTCAGCTTGGTCTCTTGAACATTTCCAAAAATGGCGTGCTTGAATTCGGAACTTCTTATACTTCAAATGATAATTTACGCTTCATTGTCAATTCTGGTGCAAAACAACTCTACACTGTGTTTGGATGTTCTGTTGCCCACGAAAATGTTTTTGACGTATGGATTGATGATAAAAAGGACTCAATTTTTATTGGCGGACTTGGAAGTCGTTTGACTGTGAACAAATTCAATTTTGATGTTGAATGGCTTGCAAATTTCGTAAGTGTCAAAAAAGATGAGGCTACGATTGAAAAAGAAAAGGCTGAGGCAAAGGCTAATGGTGATGATGAGGACGATGTTTTTGAATACGAAACACATTTCTTCCCGTCAATCCGCTTTTCAATTGGTTTCACTCCTATAAAGCATCTCCAGTTCTTCGGAGGAGCTTCTTTTGCAGTTGAATATGAAAAAAATGCCGAAGCATTTGAGCACATCGAAAATAAAATCAAAATCGACGCCAGCGACCTTAAGCTTTACCCGGAATTTGACTTCGGCGTCAGATACTCATTCAATTAATCTAAAAAAGTAACAGTTTTGATTGCCTCGGGTGTCTAATAAACAACGAGGTTATCAAAATGAAAAAAATTGTCACATTAATTATTGCATTTTCAGCTGCGTTCCTTTTTGCGGACGAGCTTAAAATCACTGTCATGGACAAAGATTTGGATTTCCCGCTTGAGGGAGCAAAAGTATCTTTGGATTCTGACCCTAAAATCACAGAAATTGCTGACGAGGACGGAAATGCCGTTCTTTCTATACCCGATTCAGTTTCTTCCGGCACAATCAAAGCAAAATTCCCCGGCTATCGCGATGGAAGCGTAAAATTTTCTTCTTCAGATGAGAGCGTAACAATCTATATGAGCATCGCTGACGTAATCGAGGGTAAGGAGCTTGTCGTAAACCGGGCCGCACCAGAAAAAAAAGAAGAAAAAATCGGCGTTGCGACAGTGATGTCAAAAGAGCAGATGCACACCACTGCAAACATCGGTATTGCTGAGGACTGTATGGCTTCAATCCGTACTTTGCCAGGAGTTTCTTTCAGCGGAGCCTGGGGAAGCGAGCCTTCAATCCGTGGCGGTGATCCACGAGAAGCAGCCTGCCTGCTTGACGGAATGTACACAATCTTCCCTTGGCACTGGGGCGGCGGAGTTTCAATTTTCAATCCGTCAATGACAGATACAATCAAACTTTCAAACGGCGTATTCTCGGCAAAATACGGCCGTGCAAGTGCAGGTCTTCTTGAAGCAACAACAATCACTCCTGATTACGAGAACTTCCACCTGAACGCAGGTTTTTCAACGACTTGTGCCGATGCATTTGCGCAGGTTCCGTTTGGCAAAGATGTGGGCGGCCTTCTTCTCGGAGCACATGTGAGCTATCTTGATCCTGTTGTCTGGGCTTTTAAGAAAATGAATGTCAGCGCACTCGATTCAATCAAACGTGCGCCATACATCCGCGACCTTTTCTTGAAGACAAATTTGACACCGACTCCTGAGCTTTTTGTTTCTGTAATCGGCTTCTTCGGAAGCGACGGCCTTGAAATGAATCAGACTGAAGAAAAAGACGGGCTGAAAACAAAGGCAATTATGGATTACGACATTTATCAGGCACTTGGCGGTGTCAACGTAAAATATCTTGCGAACGACAAATTGCTTTTCCACGGAAATGTCGCATATAACGGAATGTTTGAGGATATGGACATGAATGTCACGGAAAGCGGCTCAATCAAGTATAACGATGAATTTGTGAATAAGTATGGCTCGGAATTTCCTGGCGTTAAAAATGGCGGTTCATACAATATCCCTGAATTGAAGTCTCAGATGACTGAAAAAATAGACAATCACCTTGTTTCTGGACGCCTTGAATCAGAAATCGAGCTTAACGAACGAAATCATCTTTGTGTTGGTGTGGAGGAGACTTTCTCAACAGCAAAAACAACTGAAAAACAGGACGGCTGGACAGATATTGAAATCAACGGCAAAAATCTTTTCCGACATGTCGATTTTTCAAGCGTGAGCGACGGAAACTGTATTTATGATCATGCGGCTTTCCTTTGCTGGACTTTTGGTAACGATAATGATTTGATTCAGTCTGAGCTGGGTGTTCGTGGTGAATTCATAAGTCTCAAAAACAGCAGCGATGATTTCACTCTGAATTTTATTCCAGATGTTTGTCCGCGGGCTTCGTTTACTTTTACCCCATGGCGAAATATCGGTGAATTTGAAAAAATTTCGTTCACAGCTGGTTCTGGGCTTTTCGTTTCAATTCCACGAGAGACAATGATTCTTTCAAAGGATATGGAAATCGGCAGCTCCGACATGCATTCAAACCGTGCGATTTTCAGTGTTCTTGGTACGAACATTGATTTTGAAAGCGGCTGGAATTTCAAGCTTGAGTCTTATTACCGTTATTATCTTTCACGAATTTACGCATATTCTTGCACGGACGCGGGCAGTGACTATCAGGATGTATCGGTTCATGCGGATTCAAACGGAAAAGGCCATGTATTCGGAATTGATTCGATGATTGAGAAAAAGGCTGGCGGAGCATGGGACGGTTATCTTTCTTACTCATTCAGCTGGGCAAGAATGAAAAATCCTGCTGGAATCAAGAGCGGCGTTTATGCTCCGAACTCAATGTACGGTGATCCTCTTGATGAATGGTATTATCCGCGCTACCACAGATTCCACACATTGAATCTTGTATCAAACTGGCATTTCAGAAAAAACTGGACTTTCACAGTAAAAGGCACTCTTGCGACCGGTGCTCCAAAAGACGAAGTTGGCGATGTCGGATGCTATGCCGCAAGAATGGATGACGGAACTGTTATCCAGCGTTACACACGAAGTTCGTTCTACAGCGATACTTTGCGAAATCAGATTTCATGCCCGATTGACTTGCGAATTGCTTACGAGTGGAAATCAAACAACGACAAGACTTCATGGGAATTCTATTTCGCGCTCCAGGATGTATTTGTAAATCTCTATTCACCAAAAGGCGACAAATCATTCAACAAATACACAGGCGAAATGAGCGACGTTGCAGAATCTGCTGATTTCAACATGGGAATCCCGATTCCGTCGGTTGGAATGAAAGTAAAGTTCTAAAAAATACAAAATTTGCTGAAAAAAAGTGACACTTCGGCTGTACCGGAGTGTCTTATAATTAACAAGCCGTTAACGTTGACTTGCTAAGGAGTAAAAAAATGGAAAAAGGTTTTAGTTTAATCGAATTATTCAAGCTTGGCGGCCCTTTCATGTGGGTTCTCCTTGCTTTTTCTGTGGCAACAATCGCAATCGTAATCGAACGCTGCATTTATCTTGCATGGCACAACTGTAAGGTCGCGCCTCTCCGAAACAAAATCATGGATTACTTGCAGCAGGGTAAAAAAGAAGATGCCGAGGAATTTCTGGCTTCCTGCACACACAAACAGACAGTAGCATCAGTTCTTCTGGCACTCCTGCAGAACGCAAAATACGGTGAGAGCCGAATGGAACGCGCCGCAGAAAGCGAGGCTCAGGAACGACTTCGCCGAATGGAGAACGGCTTCAATTATCTCACAGCCCTTTCTTCACTTGCACCGCTCGCAGGATTTTTGGGAACAGTTTCGGGCATGATCGGCGCGTTCAAGTCAATAGCAGAGGCAACGGACGTAAACGCACAGCTCGTTGCAGGCGGCATTTACGAGGCTTTGATTACAACTGTTTTCGGCCTGATTATTGCAATCGTCGCCCTCGTCGCTTACAACCTACTGATTCAGAAAATCGACAAGTTTGCGGCAGAGACTTCAAAGGCAATCAATGATTTGGTTCCAGAGTTAATCGAAGCAAAGGCCATTTGACTGACAAGCGGGGAACAAAGAGATGATAAAACGCTTTGTACGGCATAATGTTGAGGACGCGGGAAGTTCCGGCTCTTTGAACGACCTCTCCTTCCTGCTGATAATTTTCTTCATCGTTATTGCGGGCTTTAACGTGAACAAGGGCTTCCTTCTGAACCTTCCTTCAAAAGAAAAGCCGATTGTGGTTAATACCGAGGACATATTGAAATGCAGCTTGCTTGCGGACGGAAGAATATTAATAGAAGAAAACGAGGTTGCCATTGAAGAATTGTCACAAAAAGTTACGGCAAAACTCCAGAAGTGGCCGAACATGACATTTCTTCTTACGATTTCACCGGACGCGCACTACCAGAGTGTCGTAGATGTGATTTCAACGATAAGAAAGCTGAAAGTCGAGAACTTTTCGTTCAGAATGGAAAACGCGGGCTAAACGAGGTAAATTATGGTCAGGCTAAAAATGAAAAGACGGAATCCGTCGATTACAACATCATCCATGTCAGACATCGGCTTCCTGCTTTTGATTTTCATCATGCTGATTTCCCTGATGAACCAGCGTTATGAAGAGAAAATCAATTATTCGGAAAGCACTGTTCTGGAGAGGACTCAGGCCGATTCAAACTTTGAGATATGGGTTCAGAAAAACGGAATTATTTCAGCTGACGGAAAGGAATATCATGTGATTGCGGACAAGGACACTCCCTACAAATACGTGAATTCGGTGGTCGCTGTTTTGCAGTCGCTTCAGCACAGGGTTGTAAGTTTTGTCGTAAAGGAAAAATAAGGAATATAAAAATGAGTGCAGAAAAAATTTCTAAATATTCAGGATTTGCCCGCCCGTTACTTTTCGCTTTCGCACTTCTTCTTCATCTGGCGGCATTTTATTTCATCAATTTTACAGCAAAAGAAGAAGAGATTGATACTGTTGATTTTAGGGAAGCCGAGGTTTTTAAACTCGTGGATGTTCAGGAATTTGTTCCGCCTCCGCCAGCTCCAGTCGAAAAGAAGGAAGTTGTGACTGTTTCAAATCAGCCGAAAGCTTCCGAGAATTTCGTGGAGACAAAAGAAGAAGTGGTTGTTGAGCGTGAAGAAATCGTATATCTTCCTCAGCACAAAATTTCTTCCGTTCCGATTATCCCGAGCCGGGAAGTGCTTTCACGGATTGTTTATCCGCCGATGGCTCTCAAACAGGGAATCGAAGCCGTGGTCTATCTAGAACTTTTCATCGACTCAAACGGCTCAATAAAGAAGATAAAGGTTCTGAAAGACCCAGGCCACGGTTTTGCTCAGGCTGCCGTAAAGGCTCTGGAGGGCGTGACATGTGTTCCTGCGAACGCAAATGGAAAAAATTGCGCGGTACGTTACCGATATCCGGTAAAGTTCACATTGAATTAGCAGATTTTTTCTGTTAGATTTGAGATATGCAGTCTTTGCAAAAAAAATGCGGATTGTTTAGCGGTTTTGGCTCATTTTCATTCTATCTTGACGCGCTCAAAATCGCTATTCCCGTAATGGCACAGCTTTTGATTCAGAATCTCGTCTCTCTGATTGACAATTTTATGGTTTCCGGCCTCGGAGACGTAAAAATGTCCGGCGTAAACATTTGCGGGCAGATTCTTTTCATGTTCATGGTATTTGCCAACACAATCTGCATGGCTGGTGGCATTTTCATGACCCAATATTCCGGGGCGAAGGATCAGAACGGAATGAGGCAGTCTTTTTGCTTCAAGCTTTGGTCTGGATTTTGTGTGCTTTCAATTTATATGATCTCGTGTTTTGTCTTCCCGCGCAAAATACTGAGCTTTATGGTCGTGGGAAACTCCCAGGCTGCATTGATTCTTGATGAGGGTGTTAAATATATGCGGATTATGGGCGTCATGGGCCTTCCGTGGATTATCTCAACCATGATTTCATCTTCCCTGCGAGAAATTGGCGAAGTCCGCGTGCCGCTCGTAATTTCCGTAATCGCTACGGTCGTGAACACAGTCCTCAACTTCATTTTGATTTACGGGCATTTTGGTTTTCCCCGCCTGGAAGTCCAGGGAGCCGCAATTGCCACGGTTATCGCGCGGCTGGTTGAAATGTTGGCATTTATTTTCTACATGATAAAAAAACGCCCGCCTTTCGTAATTCAGTTTTTCGATTTGTTCCGCGTGAATTTCGGTCTCTTCAAAGAAATTTTCAAAAAAGCATGGATGATAATGTGCTCGGAAATGGTATGGGCACTTGCTGAAACAATCACAACGGCTCTTTACAATGGAAGGGGTGGTGCGGATGTAGTTTCGGGAATGTCGGCAAGTTTCGCAATCGCCAACTTGTTTTTTGTAGCTTTCAGCGGAATCTGTACAGCAACCGGCGTAATCATCGGCAAGGACTTGGGCAGTGGCAGGCTCGAAAAAGCCCGTCAGGAAAAAGTCTGGCTTTTAAATGGTGCAAAAATTTTCGGACTGTTCTTTACAATCGTTGGTTTGGGCTGCATGTTTTTGGTTCCAATCGTATTCCGAAAGCTCAGCGTCGAATCCCAGAATATCTGTTCGCGGATGGTTTTTGTGATGGCTCTTTATATGCCGCTTTGGGTTTACATAAACGGACAGTTCTCGGTGAGCAGGGCAGGTGGCGATACAATGATGGGAATGCTCGTGGATGGAATCGGTAATCTTTTCATCGTTATTCCTGGAATCTTCTTCATGGCCAAGTTTACTCTGATTGGTCCTGTTGCAATGTATGCGATTATCAAGGCCGTGGAAATCCCCAAAATCGCAATCGCCCACTCCTGGCTTAAAAAGGAGAAGTGGCTTGTGAATTTAGCAAAATAGGGAAATTTTCTCAAAAGTGAGCGGAGTTCGTTGCAGTCCGTCTCTTTGCTGTGTATTAATCACAGCATTCAGAAGCACAGGAAGCGTAGCCGCAGTCACTGGAGTCACAGCAGTCAGAATCACATCCGCAGTCGCATGAGTCGCAGGTGCTTCCTTTTATGGCTTTGACGCTTCGGCCCATTTCAGAAAGCATTTTTATGTCGCCCTTGATGGTGCTTCCGCTTGTGGTGAGCATGTTTCCTGTGATTGTCGCGCTCGCTCCGCTCTGAAATGCTTTTTTGCCGTTTTCGCTAAGAAGTTTTCGGCCTGCAGCCAGGCGGATATTTGCTTCAGGATTAATGAAGCGGAACATTGCGATTGTGCGCAAGATTTCTTCTTCGGTGAGAGGCTTGTTTTGCGCAAACGGAGTGCCCGGAATTGCCATAAGCGCATTAATCGGAATTGAGCGGATATTAAGCTCAGAAAGAGAGAGTGCCATGTCGATTCTGTCTTCAAAGGTTTCTCCCATGCCGATGATTCCGCCGGAGCAGACGCAAAGACCTTCTTCCTGTGCGATTTTGATTGTTTCGATTTTCATGTCGTAAGTGTGGCTCGTGCAGATGTTCGGGAAATTGCGGCGTGAAGTTTCGATATTATGATGATAGCTTGTGACTCCGGCCTTTTTTAAGCGTTTGAACTGTTCGCGCGTGATAAATCCCATCGAAGCGCAGAGATTTATCGAAAGTTCTTTGTGCATTCGCTCATAAACATGAATCGCCTTGTCAAAATCCTCTCCAGTAAGTGCCTTTCCTGCCGTGACGATTGCGAATCTGTTTACGCCTTCGTTTTGATTTGCTTTTGCCGCCTGAATGATTTTTTCATCATCCAAAAAACTGTATTCTTCACAGCCTGTGTGATTGTGCGCGCTTTGAGCACAGAATTTGCAGTTTTCACCGCAGCGACCGCTCCTGCCATTGATAATAGTGCATAAATCCACGTTCTCGCCCTTGAAATGCTCTCGGATTTTGTCGGCGGCAGCTGTTAGTTCATCAAGATTGCAATCCTTAAAAAAGGAAAGATCGTCATTTCGTGAAAGTCTGAAGCCATCGATTATTTTTGATGCAAGTTCGCTTATTTTTAAATTTGACATTTTTTATCAGTCCTTTTGAGAATTACATTCGGGGGGG
>CACZYY010000062.1 GCA_902785455.1 uncultured Spirochaetaceae bacterium | reverse complement strand
CTTTTTTGTAGCCTGATACAAACGAAGATAGAAGAGACCGACTCCCGCAGAACCACCGTAAAGAGACTTTGGTGTGAGCATAGGATAGTCAGTGAAATCTTCTTTTGAATCCGGGCTTTGGTTCCAGAGACGGCCGTATTTTCCGAGCGAGCCGGTTGTTTTAATCCATGAAGCTGTCTGTTCCGCAAATTTTACGTAATCAGCGGAATTGTATTCCTTAAAAAGTGTATTTTCTGCCATATATTCTCCTTTTTTTGAAAAATAGTAACCTAGTAGGATACTAGGTATAAGTAGAATATATAGCCTTCCACCTACTTAGTCAATAGCTAATTCGGATTATTTCAGATTTTTTTCAATTCTTTTGAGAGCTTCTTCCAGAATTGGGCGCGGAGTGGCAATATTGATTCTCTGGTATCCTTCGCCTTCGCATCCAAACATTGTACCTCGGTCAAGCCAAACCTTTGCTTTGTTTACAATCAGGTTATCGAGTTCCGAATCTGAATATCCGTAAGCCGAAAAATCCAGCCATAAAAGATAAGTTCCTTCGGGTTCAATAAGCCTGACTTTCGGAAGATTTTCCTTTACAAAATTGCGGACAAAGTCAAGGTTTTCGACAAGATGTTTTTTGAGAGCCGTGAGCCATTCTTTTCCATGCTCATAAGCGGCCTGAGTTGCCACAAATCCCATGAGACTTGGCTCATCATAACCTGTCTTGTCCCGTTCATCGTGAAATTTCTTTTTCAGCACAGGATTTTGTATGAAATTTACAGAAAATTGAAGTCCGGCGAGATTGAAAGTCTTGCTTGCAGAAGTTGAAATCACAGAATTCCATGCGGCTTCTTTTGAAATCGTTGAGAAAACGATATGTTTGTTCGGCTCGAAGACAAAATCATTGTGAATTTCATCCGCAAAAACGATAACGTTGTGTTTAAGGCAAATTTCTGAAAGCCGGGTAAGTTCTTCGCGTGACCAAACTCGTCCAACAGGATTGTGCGGGCTGCAAAGAATAAAAAGTTTGACATCATTTTCGACAATTTTCTTCTCAAAGTCGTCAAAATCAATCTGCCATTTACCGTCCTTTTCAAAAAGGGAAGAAGTTACAAGCTTTCTGTTGTTCGCAAGAATCATGTTTTTGAAAGGGTAGTAAACCGGAGTCTGTATTATGACCGCCTCTCCCTCGCGGGTAAAAGCCTTGATTGCGCACGCGATTGCAAAAACAACTCCCGGTGTGGTGACAACCCAGTGCCGTGCAATGTCGAAATCATGTTCTGTCTTCTGCCAGTTTTTGACGGTCTCGTAAAAATTTTCGTCTGGAACAGAATAACCGAAAATCCCGTGATTCACTTTTTCGTGCAGGGCTTCCAGAATTGCGGGCGCGGTCGGAAAATCCATATCGGCCACCCAAAGCGATAATACATCCGCAGGTTTTCCTCGTGCAACTGCAAGGTCATATTTTATGGCATTTGTACCATGCCGGTCAGTAATTTTGTTAAAATCGTACATAAATCCTCCTGTAAAAACTCCGCGTTAGCGGCGTTGCACGGAAGCAACGGAAACGCAAATTTTTATCATGCCTCCTTTTTTTGTATTCTATTCTCGCAACGCCTGACTCAAATCTTCTATCAAGTCATCTGCATTTTCAATTCCAACGCTCAGCCTCAGAAGTGTGTCTGTGATTCCACGTTTATTTCGTTCTTCTTCGGGGACATCGACATGAGTTTGTGTGGCCGGGTAGGTAATCAGCGTGTCGATTCCGCCCAGACTTTCCGCAAAGTGAATTATTTTTACATTTTTTAAAATTCTCGCTACGGTCTCCGGGCTGTCAACATAGAATGAAATCATGCTGCCAAAGCCTGTGGCCTGAGTTTTTGATATTTCGTAACCCTTGCTTTCTGGAAGTCCTGGAAACAAAATCCCTTTTACGCGGGGATTTTCCTTAAGTGCCTCAACGATTTTAAGCGCGTTTTCACACTGGCGGTCGAGCCTCACAGAAAGTGTTTTGATTCCTCTCACAATCATGTAGCTGTCAAAAGGCGGAAGCGCCGAGCCGGTCGTCTTTGTGATGATTTCAAGTTTTTCTGCAAGATTTTTGTCGTTCGTAGTGACAAAGCCTGCGAGCGTGTCATTGTGCCCGCAAAGGAATTTCGTTCCGCTCTGGACGACAACATCTGCGCCCAGCAAAATCGGCTGCTGCAGGTACGGTGTGAGGAATGTGTTGTCCACAATCAAAATCGCACCGATTGAATGGGCATACTCCGCTGTTTTTTTTATGTCCGTGATTTTCATCAGGGGATTGCCCGGTGTCTCAATGAAAATGATTTTTGTGTTTTGTTTTGAAGCCCTTCTGACATTTTCAAGCTCCGTCGTGTCTGTATACGTTGTGTCGAAACCGAGTTTTTTACCGATTGTGTTCAAAAATCGCTCTGTTCCGCCATATAGATCATCCGAGCAGACAACATGAATCCGCTCACCTTCTTTTTCATTCAGAATTATCGCATCGAACAGTGCTGTGATTGCCGCAAGTCCGCAGTTGTAGGCAAATCCAAACTCCGCATGATCAAGCGAAGCAACAAGTTTTTCAAGATAGTCACGGGTCGGATTTTTGAGACGCGAATAATCGTAGCCTGTAGACTGTCCCAGAGCCGGGTGCGCAAAAGTTGCCGACTGATAAATGGGAAGCGCGATTGCGCCAGTCTTATCGCAGGGCTCATAATCAATCCGCCCGCGAACACAAATTGTATCAATATTCATATTTACTCCAGCAGAGCGTTAGGGATTGTAGGGGCGGCGAAGCCGTTGCCGAAGGCAATGAAGTGCGAAAGCACGGAACCCTGTAAAGCCCGACCCGCCGAAGGCGGGTAACGCCCTAAATCTTTATTTATTAAACCGCTTCAGTTCAACGCTGATGCTTATATAAGAGAGCTTGTTTTGTATACTAGCCCTCATATGCAATAATCATAGCCGTTGAACTGACGGTTTTTTTCTGCTATTTGCTCCAGCGTATTTGAGTCTACGAAGTCGTTTATGACCGTGTTGAACTCGTTCCAGAAATCATCGTTACCCACCGAACTGACAGTCGGCGCTTCCGAGACCGTCCGTGGATTTAAATCCCCTTCCATAGCACGCAGAATTTCTCCCACGGTGTATGTATCTGGCTGCCGGGCAAGTTTGTATCCGCCGTTATTTCCACGCAGTCCTGTTACAAGTCCTGATTTGCTCAGCTGAATCAGAATTTGCTCCAGATATTTTGAAGAAAGATTGTGCCTGTGCGAAAGCAGTTTGAGCGGAATGTAGCTTTCCTGATTCTGCTCTGCAAGTTCCGTCATGATGAGTAATGCGTACTGTCCTTTAGTTGAAATCTTTAACATGTTTCGTTTCCTATCAAAAATTAGTAAGAGGCAGGGAAAATTTTGTATCTCTACCCATTGACATACTAGGTTAATATTATGATAATACACATAACCTACTTACGCAATAGGTAAAGATAAAAAAATAAAGAGGTGTAAAAATGGCAAAGAAACTTCGACAGATAGCTATTTACGGAAAGGGTGGAATTGGAAAATCTACGACAACACAGAATTTGACAGCAGGATTGCTTGAGCTCGGCAAAAAAGTTCTGGTAGTTGGTTGTGACCCAAAAGCGGATTCAACCAGACTTTTGCTCGGAGGCCTTCATCAGAAGACTGTATTGGATACAATCCGTGACAACAAGACTGAGATTCAGCTTGATGATTTGCAGAAAGTCGGATTCAAGGGCGTTCGATGCGTAGAGTCAGGCGGACCGGAGCCGGGAGTTGGCTGCGCTGGTCGAGGTATCATCACTTCTATTTCTATGCTTGAAAATCTTGGCGCATATACAGAAGATTTGGATTATGTTTTCTATGATGTTTTGGGTGACGTTGTTTGTGGTGGATTTGCAATGCCAATCCGCGAGGGCAAGGCTCAGGAAATCTACATCGTTGCTTCTGGTGAAATGATGGCTTTGTACGCCGCAAATAATATTTGTAAAGGTATTGCCCGCTATGCCGAGCGCGGTGACGTTCGATTGGGCGGAATCATCTGTAACAGCCGAAACGTTGACCGCGAGCTTGATTTGCTCCGTGCTTTCACAAAAGAACTCAACACTCAGCTCATTTACTTTGTTCCACGAAACAACATCGTTCAGCAGGCCGAAATCCGAAAAAAGACCGTAATTGAGTATGCGCCGGAAAGCTCACAGGCTCAGGTTTACCGTGATTTGGCTCAGGCAATCGACGAGAACACAAATTTCACGATTCCGACACCAATCACACAGGAACGCCTGGAAGAAATTCTTATCGAAAACGGCATGATGGAGCCGGAAGGAAACTACTCAATCTAAAATCGGCAGCGAGCCTTTTGCAATGTGCAATCAAGGGGGAAACAATGGGAGGGGGAATGTCTTCCCCCTGCGTCACACGATGTTGTGCCGCACCCCCTTCTAGCGGGCTCAGACGCCGCCCGCAACGCCCGCTTTTATATCGTTCTTCCCTCTACTGCTGCGTATTTACCTAGCACCTTCATCAAGTCATCGAACTGCGCTGGAGTAAGGCTCTGCTCGCCGTCGCAAAGTGCCTTTTCCGGGTTGTTGTGCACTTCGATGATAAGGCCGTCGGCACCAACGGCAACCGCTGCCTTTGCGAGAGTCGGAACCATCCATCGGATTCCACATGCATGGCTTGGGTCGATGATTACTGGAAGGTGAGTTTCTTTCTTTAAGTATGGAACGATGCTCAAATCAAGGCAGTTTCGTGTGTAATTGTCGAACGTGCGGATTCCGCGCTCGCAAAGAATTACGTTCTCGTTCCCGCTCGCCATGATGTATTCCGCGCTCATCAAAAATTCTTTTACGGTTGCGCTAAGGCCGCGTTTGAGCAGAATCGGATTTTTGAGTTTGCCGACTTCTTTGAGAAGATCGAAGTTCTGCATGTTCCTTGCTCCAATCTGAATGATGTCAACGTCCTCAAAAAGCGGAATCTGGTTGATGGCCATAAGCTCCGTGACGATTGGAAGTCCTGTCTCTTTGCGTGCGATTTTGAGAAGCTCAAGACCTTCGGCTCCCAAGCCCTGGAAACTGTAAGGAGATGTGCGTGGCTTGAAGGCTCCTCCGCGCAAAAATCTTGCACCGCTAGCCTTTACGGCCTTTGCCACTTCGATAATCTGCTCTTCTGTCTCAACCGAGCATGGGCCTGCCATAATCGAGCAGATTTTACCGTCACCGATTTTATTTCCTTTTACATCAACAACGGTGTCCTCAGGGTGGAAGCTGCGGCTCGCCTGCTTGTACGGGGCTTTTACGCGCTGTGCGCTTTCGACAATATCATTTGCAAGAAGTTCTTCCGGTGTGATTCGGCTGGTGTCTCCGACCAAACCCCAGAGAGTTACGTCCTTTCCTTTTGACTCATGAATATCAAGTCCCCGT
Source organism: uncultured Spirochaetaceae bacterium (assembly GCA_902785455.1). GTDB lineage: Bacteria > Spirochaetota > Spirochaetia > Treponematales > Treponemataceae > Treponema_D. The sequence continues at coordinate 8,819 of CACZYY010000062.1, read as the reverse complement.
GACTTGAGCTTAGACTTTAATTCATCAACCTTCTGCTTTTCAGCACCATTTTTCAATACGATAATCATTTCTTACTCCTTATAAACTCCGCGTTAGCGGCATTTCATGGATGCAATTTTTATCATGCTCCTTCATTTTTTGCTCTTTACCATTCTCGAGATGTGGCAAAGAGCCTGGGGCATAAAAAAAGGACTTCCTTTGTGGAAGTCCTTATAATTGCCAATCAATTTCGCAACTTTACGCATTAATATATTGCGTTTGACTTCCACTGCGGACACGAGAAAAATAAAAATAGCCATAATAAGAGTAAGCCTTCGTAAAAGAAGCGAACTGGCTAGAGAAAGATTTTTCTGTCGCATAAGAAGTGTTGCGATTCATGGAAATCATTTAATACCTTTTTAAGATTTTTGTCAAGCTATCTTCTCCCAAAAGCTTCAAGATTCGCTAATCCCCGCTTAAATTGCGGAATGCGCGCACATGCTGTTGTATCCCAGTCGCTTGTGTCGCCTCGTTTCAAGAAGTGGTAGGCCACGCCTGCAATCATGGCGCCGTTGTCTCCGCAGAGTTTGAGCGGCGGGAAGATGCACTTGATGTCCGTTCGTTCGGCTAAGATTGCACGAAGTCGGCTGTTTGCCGCAACGCCACCGCCTGCGACAACTGTTTTTATTCCTGTGTCCTCAACTGCCCGGAAAAGCCGCGAAGTGAGTGTTTTGCAGGCTGTTTCCTGGAAAGCTGCGCAGATGTTTTCGTTTGTCTTTTCGTAGCCCGGCTTTAAGAACATGTCAGCCTGATGGATTACGGCTGTTTTGAGTCCTGAGAATGAAACGTCGTAGCGGTTTGAGTCACGTTTGTCGAGCTTTGGAACCGGGAAAGCGAATGATTTCGGGTCGCCTGTCTGAGCGAGCTTGTCGATAATCACGCCGCCCGGGTATCCAAGCCCGTAGAATTTTGCGACCTTATCAAAGGCCTCTCCAACGCTGTCATCGATTGTCGTTCCCAAGACTTCGAGGTCATCAAAGCCGTTTACCTTCGCGATGATCGAGTGGCCGCCTGAGACGAGCAATCCCAGGTAAGGATATTCGATGTCGTTGGCAAGGTGAGCCGCATAAATGTGCCCGAGCATGTGGTTGATTGCGATAAAAGGTTTATTTGTCGCCCATGCAAGAGTTTTTCCGAAAGTGAGGCCGACCAGAAGACTTCCCATTAAGCCAGGTCTGTTTGTGGCGGCAATGGCGTCAACCTGGTCGAGAGTCATGTTTGCTTCGGTCAAAGCCTGGCGTACAACCGGCAAAATCCATTCCGCGTGCTTGCGGCTTGCAATTTCCGGCACGACTCCCTTGTAAACCTGATGGAAAGGAATTTGTGTCGCCACAACATTCGAGATAATCTTTTTTCCGTCTTCAACAATTGCACATGCTGTCTCATCACAGCTCGATTCTATACCTAATACCTTCATATACCCTCTATCTATAAATTGCCATACAGATTCGAAATCCTAACCTTTGATTTTCCGTAGGAAAATCGAATCCGTGTGGCATCTTTTATTTCAACATACTTGGCGTGGCGAATCTGTAGCCCGCTGCCTTCATTTCCGGGTACATCTCGGCAAGCAAGTCCGGCAGGATTTTTACGCTTTTATCAACATGACCGATTACAAGAGCCTTTCCGTGCCTGTTTGCGTAGGCCAGAGTTTCCCTCATGCGCTCAAACATTTTTGCCCTGTCTATGTCGTTGTCTAGATAGGGCCCTGCTTTTTCAAAAATCTTCATGTCGCGTTCAAGTGCTGCCTGCGGAGCCTTTGTTTCGGCCGTTGTCCGCGAGTCAAAAAAGTATATTCCTTTTTCGGCACAAACTTCAAGAACCGCGCCGATTTTTATTTCATTTGATGTGATGAGTGAGCCTTCGTGGTTGTTCATGCCGCGCACCCCTGGTCCGAGTTCCGCAAGATTTTCCTTAATAATAGAAGCAATCTGATAAGAATTCATGTCTGCCGTGATTTTGCCCGGCCCTGGATCAAGGTTCAGATTCATCGACTGCATCGGCTGATGTAAAATTACTTCCTTGCCCGCTGCCCTCACCGCATCGGCACATGAGCGCGATTGCGGAAGCTTGGGCAAAACAGCGATTGTAATCGGGAAGGGAAGGGCTGCGTATCGTTTTGTGTTCTCAACGCTGCGGCCTGCATCATCAATCACGATTACGATTGTCGCTCCGTTTGAGGCGGGCGGAATATCAAATCGATTTTTTGGCACATTCTGCTGAACCGTCTCGTGCTGTTTTGGCGGTGTTACGGATGCAAGGTGAGTGCCAGTTTGTTTTTGTTCTTGGAGATTTCCCGCCTGTGAAGTGCGATTTGACGGAACTGTTGCTACGGCAGGATTTGCTTTCATTTCTTTTGTGATGATTTTTGGCTGAGCCGTATTTTGCTTTTTTGTCACGTCTGTTTTTTTGACTGGAGTTTCTTTTTTTGCAGTTTTTTCAACAGGGTGCTGTTTTGTCGGCTGACTCTGCACTGTTGGCGTAGTTTTTTCTTGTACGGCAACGTTTTTCGGTGTCTCGGCTTTTTTTGCAATTTGCTTTTGCGGTTTTATTTCTTCTTTTTGAGGAGAAGCTTTATTTTCCTGAGTCTTTGCTTTTTCGGATTTTACTTCAGGCTGTGGCTTTTCAGCTCTTTTTTGAGCATTTACCGAAGGTTCTGCTTTTGCAACAACTTCTGTTTTTTGAGAATTTTGATTTTCGCCCTGATTTAGAACCACGCTCAGTCCAATCGCAAGCACACAAACTAAGCACACAACTCCCGAAAAGAGCGCGACTTTATTTTTTGCAAGCTTGACCTTTGGCTTTTTTGCCCGAGTACGAGATGTCTTTCGTTTTTTTGCTGGAACTGTTTTTTTAGGCATAGAACTTTTCTATTTTAGTGCTTTTTTGAATTCTATTCTATGCGCTTTTGAAAAATTTTATGCCGTGTACAATTCCAGTGTTTTTCCATTCAGTGCCTGTCTGATTTTTTTAAGGGCTTTTAGTTCTGTCTGGCGGATTGTTTCTGCAGAAACTCCAAGTGACAAGCCGATTTCGCGCAAGGTCGGGGCATTTGCAAGTCCGTCAAAATTGTATCGTCCGGAAATTACAACTCGTTCTTTTTCAGAAAGGTCTGCGACAAGCTGCTTGATATTGCTTTTTGCGATTTCAATGAAGAAATTGCGCTCCGGGTCGTATGTAAAATCCGGGATAAGCTCGCCTACTGTCATTGAGCCGTCTTCCATGCATTCTGAATCGAGGCTTGTGCATGTGTAAAGACATTCAAGTGCGCTGTTAAGTTCGTCTTCTGTGATTCCGAGTGAAAGTGCGAGTTCTTTTTTGCTTGCTTTTTTACCTGTAGCTTCGCTGTATTCGCTTTGGATTGTCGAAAGACGGCGCAAAACTTCTTCCTTACGCTGCGGAATTGAAATAATTGATGTTTTATTATGAAGGAATCTGAGCATGTACTGCAAAATCCATGGATATGCATAAGTTGAAAATCTGGTTTCGTATTCCGGTGAGAATTTTTCTGCAGCGGCCATGAGTCCCAGATTTCCTTCCTGAATCAAATCCATCACGGAAACTTTATATGTCTTCTTGAATTTATTCGCAATGCTTACAACGAGACGAAGATTTGAATTAACAAGGTGAGTGACGGCCTTCTTGTCCCCTGCAGAGATTTTAACTGCAAGCTCTCGTTCACTTTCAGCGTCCAAAAGCGGAAATCTCTGAATCTGGTTCAAATACATCTCATACATTTTCATAATCATCTCCTATGACAATCTTAAATCACACTAAATTGATAAGCATGAAGTGTGCCAACTTTGAGATTTTGATAAAAAATGAAAATTAAAATGGTGTAAAATTAAATAATATAAAGAAATATAAAATTTATGATAAAAAGTGAGTTACATAAAATTTCAGAAAAGAATTGTTAAAAAAAATATACACACGGTTATGACTGTAAAAAAAAGTGCACAGCGAAAACAAAAATGATGTTAAGCGTATAAAATTTTATACGGGGCAATCAACGTTCTGCGTGTTTCCCGTGATTCCGCATTGTTAGTGGTTTCCAATAAAAATCCTAACGCAGTATTTTATAATTTCAAGTTTTTTGATAAAATAAATCCATGGTTCTATAAAAAGAAACAACCGATAAGGAGATTTTATGTACGTTACATGTTTGGATATGGAAGGCGTTTTGGTTCCAGAAATTTGGATTGCATTTGCCGAAGAAAGCGGAATCCCAGAGCTTAAACGCACCACCCGTGACGAACCTGACTATGACAAGCTCATGCAGTTCCGAATCAACATCTTGAAGGAGCACGGACTCACTCTCAAAGACATTCAGAACACAATCGCAAAGATTGACCCGCTTCCAGGCGCAAAGGAATTCTTGGACAAACTCCGTGCAAAGTGCCAGACAATCATTTTGAGCGACACTTTTGAGGAATTCGCAGCTCCGCTCATGAAAAAGATGGGCATGCCAACAATCTTCTGTAACTCTCTTGAAGTTGACGAGAACGGCTTTATCGTGCGCCACAAAATGCGCTGTGAAAAATCAAAGCTCACAACTGTTAAGGCCTTGCAGTCAATCGGTTTTGAGACAATCGCTAGCGGCGACAGCTTCAACGATTTGGGCATGATTCAGGCAAGCAAAGCAGGCTTCCTCTTCCGCACAACAGACAAAATCAAAGCTGACTACCCGAACATCCCGGCCTTCACCGAGTTCGATGAGCTTTACGAAGCAATCTGCAAAGTGATTGAGAAATAAACCTGAAAAGCAGAAGCTTTTAAAAGACCTTTGGTCAGAAAGCCAGTCTAAGTGCGCTTTATATTGAAAGTCACATTTGGATTGCGTTTGCTGTCCTCGAGAACCTTTTGTATGCGCTGCTGTTCCTCCGGCGAATCGGAAGTGGAATCCGCAACTTTGAGCGCGTCCCAGTCTTCGTTTTGAGCCCGGAACTTAACCTTACCCATTGCTTTGTCAAACCCGGCCAGCAAGTCTTGCCGGGTTTTATTTTTGATGAACTGCTGGAAATATTCGGAATTTTCGATTTCGGAAAGCTGCTTTGTAAAGGCATAAAGTGCAAACTGGTTGATTGAAACTCCCTGCTGCTCAGCCATAAACTCTATGCGCTCTTTCAGTTCATGCGGAACTCTGATAGTGAGAACGCTTGTCTTTTCTGCTGATTCTAATTTTGAAACTGCCATAAAGCCCCCCTTATTTTAGTTGTTGCCCCTGATGACCTTTTGCATGAAATCTGCGGGCGTGATTACCGTTACTCCGTCAAAATGGAGATCGCTGTTGCAGGTGAAATCCCGCACATTTTTTGTGATTAAATATCGGGAATCGGATGCAAAAGCCAGCTCCATTATGAGATTATCTCCTTCATCCTGCAGGTTTGGCCGCAGGAGATATTTTATGTCAATTTTGACACTTATGTAGGCAATGAAATTAAGCACGTCCCAGACATCTTCTTCGGTGAGTTCGAAGAGTTCCAGAGAGCTTTTTCGCAAGCAGACATCGCAATATTCTACAAAAACTGGTGTGGAAATGACCATCTGCAGATCGCCGTTTCGAACCATTTGAAGAATTGCATGTGATGCTCCGCTCTGAGAATAAAGTGCCTGAAAAATCACACAAGTGTCTAATACCACTTTCATATTTGAATGATAGCATATATGCTTGCATAATGCAAGCAAAAATATAAAAAAAAACTCTCCGCAAAATCACGGAGAGCTTGAATTTTGTTACTTGCTTAAAAGTTCCACTTCCTCTTTGGTGAGTTCTCGGTAGCCACCTAGAGGAATCGCCGGATCAAGCTCCAGCTGCCCCATTTTTACCCGCTTAAGATAAACGACTTCGTTCCCAAGCTGGGCGAACATGCGCTTAACCTGATGAAATTTCCCTTCATAAATCGTAAGAAGACAATCGATTTTCGGGGCGCTGCGGGGTGTCCCCGCAGAAGGGGGTGTGGGTGAAAGCCCGGCTTGAACCCCAGGGGGAAGGCTTTCCCCCTCATTCCTGACTTCAAACTGAATCTCTGCCGGCTGTGCATCAAATCCAGCTTCATTCTGGTCCCTGTCAATCCAAAAGCCTTTTGAGAATTTTTCTTTGTAGTTCTGTTTTTCTTCCTCGGTGAGACTGTCACGCAATCCCACGGCATAAGTTTTGGGCGCGTGCGTTTTGGGTGAGAGAAGTTTGTGAGTGAGCTTTCCGTCCGTTGTGAGAATCAGTAAGCCCTCGGTGTCGATGTCGAGACGGCCCATGCAGTGAAGGTCGCCGCCCAAGAATTTGTGCTTCAAGGATTCGTCGAGCAGGTCAAAGACCGTCTGATGCTCTCCGTCCTTGTTTGCGCATACTACGTCCTGGCATTTGTTCATCATAATGTAGACATCGTGCTGAAGACGGATTTCTTCGTCATCCACACAAACAACATCATTTTCAATATCGAGCTGAAATCCTGAGTCGTAGACAAATTTTCCGTTTACGGTGACACGCTCATCACGGAGCAGCTTTTTGACATCCTTGCGGGAGCCGAATCCGTGATGAGACAAAATTTTATCGATTCTTTCCATATTAAATTCCTGCGTTAGGGATAGTAGGGGCGTTAGTTGCCACAGGCAATGGAGCGACAGCGAAACCCCGGAAAGCCCGCCCCGAACGAAGTGAGGGAAACGCCCTATCGTTTTTCGATTGGAATGTAATCCCTTTCTGCGGAAATGTTTTTGTATGCCGGGCGGTAAATCTTTCCGCCAGCGACGATTTCCTCGATTCGGTGTGCGCTCCAGCCTGCGATTCGTGATATTGCGAAAATCGGTGTGAAAAGCTCCTGAGGAATGTTGAGCATTGAATAGATGAAACCTGAGTACAAGTCAACGTTTGCACAGATTTTTTTGCCGTCACCGTGCTTTTCGTAGAGAATATCCGGGCTGAATTTTTCGACCATTTTGTAAAGATTGTATTCTTCGTCGAGACCCTTTTCGTGAGCGAGATTTGCTGCCCTGTCGCGGAGAATTGTTGCGCGAGGGTCGTTGATTGTATAAATTGCGTGACCCATACCGTAAATCAAGCCTGTGTGGTTGAAGGCCTCTTTGTTGGCAATTTTTTCGAGATAGCGTTTGACTTCGGTTTCGCTTGACCAGTCTTTTACGTTCTCCTTGATGTCGTTCATCATTGCGGCAACCTGAATGTTCGCACCACCATGACGACGACCTTTAAGTGAGCCAACGGCTGCCCCGATTGCAGAATATGTGTCTGTGTCTGCGGAAGAAACTACATGAACTGTGAGAGAAGAGTTGTTACCGCCACCGTGCTCAGCATGCAAAATCAAAGCAAGGTCGAGCAGTTTTGCTTCTTCGTCCGTGAAAGCCTTGTTGTTGCGGATAAGGCGCAGGAAATTCTCTGCCGTAGAAAGCTCTGGCAGCGGATTGTGAATGTACATTGATTTTCCGTCGTAGTAGCGGCGTTTTGCCTGATAAGCGTATGCCGTTAGAGTTGAGAACCGCGAGATAAGCTCGATACACTGGCGCAAAACATTTGAGAGCGAACGGTCTTCCGGATTAGAGTCGTAAGAATAAGAGGCAAGGACACCGCGCGCAAGCTTGTTCATGATGTCGGCAGATGGAGCCTTCATAATCATGTCTTCGGTGAAGTTGTCCGGGAGCTGTCGGAGAGAGCCGAGATAAGCTTTGAAATGATCCAGCTCAGTCTGTGTCGGAAGCTCACCAAATAATAGAAGATAAACGCACTGCTCGTAGCCAAACTGATTGTGAGACTCAGCGTCTTTAATCAAATCTTCAACATTGTATCCACGGTAAACAAGGCGGCCTGGAATCGCGATTTTCTTGTTGTCCTGAACTTCGTAACCGACTACATCACCGATGCTGGTAAGACCGACGAGAACACCGGTGCCGTTTTTGTTTCGGAGACCGCGTTTGACATCGTATTTGTCGTAAAGGCTTTTGTCGATTGGGTCATTTCGTTCCGCAAGAACGGACAATCTGCCGATAAACAAACTTTCTGATTCTGTCATAGCGCACTCCTAAAACTCCGCGTTAGCGGCATTGCATATTTATGCAATTTTTGTGAAAATATGTTTATAATTATACAAATTTATGCATATCGTTGCAAGAAAAAAATTTATATGCCCAAAAACTGATGACCGCACTTATGAGTTTGTCTACAATATTTGTCAAAAGACCTGAAAGATAGGTCGCAAAAAACAGGCTTTTTGTTGCAATATACAAACCTTGAACAGGGGTCGCCGTATTCATCCGGTCTGACTGAGAAGAAAACAGAATGTCAACTAGAATGTTTCCGCTTACGGCATTTGCAAGGGCAGCCCACAACCCCGCCCACAAAAAAGCTTCAATTGTTAAAAACTCGGTTTCCAGGTTCTCCGGAACCTTAACTTTTCTAAAAACGAGAGTAGAACAGACAGCTGTTAAAATATGGCAGATTACAAACGGAAGCATCGTGTAATCAAAAAGATACATAATTCCGTTAGATAAAACAGCACACAAAATTCCGCCCCACAATCCGCAGCAGGCAGTTACAGCAATCGTCAAAATAGAATCCATATAAAGCGGAATCGCCGTCTGAGGGATAAAAATTCCGCCAAGACAGTTTATAACAACCGCGAAAATCAGAAAAAGAATTTTGACTTTTGTTTTCATTCTATTACCCCAAGCTTTCTGGCAGCTTCAATCAAATCAAGACGGTCAGAAAGACCGAGCTTCTGATAAATAATCGTGCGTTTATTCAAAACCGTCTTTTCTTTTTTCCCGATAATCTC
>CACZYY010000061.1 GCA_902785455.1 uncultured Spirochaetaceae bacterium | reverse complement strand
GACATAAAGGGCTTTGTGTTGGGGGATAAAATTTCGTGATATGGTGATTTTGCGTAGCAAAATCGAATCTGTGTGGCTGTCCTAAATTGTCAGTTATAAACAAATTCCTGCTTTTTTTCTCCATTTCTTTTTCGGGATTGTGCAAATACAATGAATTTTAATAGAAAATTTGGAGGAAAAACATGAAAAAATTATTGGCCTTTTTGGGGGCTTCATGTGCTTTGGCGGCAGCTTGTTTGAATGCCGGGGCAGAAGTTTCGCTTTCTGGCAACGGCAAATCACAGAACTTTGGCACGATTCAGGAAGCTTTGGACGCAATCGGTCCGGAAGCAGGCTCTTACACAATCAAATTGCCAAAAGGCACTTATGAAGAAATTCTTTACTATAACGGTGCGGCTGACATCACTCTTTCTGGTGACACAAATGCAAAATATGGCGAGGACGTTCTTGTGGCAGCGGCAAATTCCGGCGATCTGCTCAAATGCAAGCGTTCTTCTGGTCAGAAAAACCGCTGTGTCTTTGAATTTGAAGGCACAGGAAATCTCACGGTCGAAAACATCACCTTCCAGAACACATTTGTCCGCGGCTCAGTAAAAGGCTCTAACACACAGGCAGAGACAATCGGCTTCGATTCAACAGGAACTCTGGCAGCTTACAACTGCGCTTTCAAAAGCCATCAGGACACACTCCGCATGACAGGAAAATCATGGTTCTATCAGTGCTATGTTGAGGGCGACACAGACTTCATCTGGATGGAATACACTGGAAAAGTCGCACTTTTTGAAGAGTGTGAAATCGTCTCTGTCTTTGATGAGAACGCAAAAACTCACGTCTCTTACATTGCGGCTCCACGCATGGAAATCGGCAACAAGGCGGCAAAAGGCTTGGTCATCTTCAATTCAAAAATCACTTCACATGAAGATCAGACAACTTATCTTGCACGAACTCCATGGAACTCAGGCTATTACAATCAGGTCGCTTACGTTGGAAACACCGCCAGCAACATCGATGCGGCTCTCTGGAAAGGAAGCGCGCTCATGGCAGAAGGTGTGAACGACACAATCATCGGTTGGAAAATCGACAAAAAAACAGTCGAAAGCATGGGAATGAAGCCAGAGGAAACAGAAGGAATTCTTTCTGACGAAGAAGTGGCAAAGGAATTTGGCGGACGTGAATCAATTCTCAACCGTTACTACGACATCACAACCCTCAAATACAAAAAAGACCTTGAAACATACTGGGATCTGGCAAAATTCGTAAAAGCACACGGCTGGAAAGTCTCAAAAGACTCGTCAAAATCAGTTCTTTCTGGTGAAGAAAAAGCAAAGCTCACGGTCTACACTTTCGATGATGAAAAGAATTTCAAGGGACTCAAAATCGAAGGATTCAAGGCTGAGAATGGCGTTCTTGTTGGAGATGCAGGAAGCAAAATCACAATTCCTGTAAAAGGAAAATCTGTCGTAAGCGTAACAGGCTGCCTTGCCGGAAACGGAACTATCAAAGCTGAAAAACAGGGCGAAGCTTTCTATGACTTCAACACAGGTTCCGGCACAAAGCCAGCAGAAAAAGCTTATGTAGTCTACACAAGCGGCAAAAACGTAGTTCTCACAGCAAGCAAAAAGACTACAATCTCAAAAATCGCTGTTGAAACTGACAAAGTTGTAAAATTCATCCCAGTCGAGAGCATCAAAATTTCTTCTGAAGAAGACGCAACCACTGTCGCTGGCCGAAAAAGCCTCCAGTTCGCAGCAAAACTCAACCCGCTCCGCCCGACAAACACTGACTTTGAATGGTCTGTTTCGGACGAGACAAAGGCTAAAATCGACTCAACAGGCTTCCTCACAGCGGCAAATGTCTCAGAAGATTGCGAAGTGCTCGTAAAAGCCACAGCAAAGGACGAAAAGGCAGCATCAGCAGAATTCAAGCTCAAAATCACAAAACCTGATCCAAATTCATTCAGCGTAACATGGCTCGACAGTCTTGAAGCAAGCAACTCGCTCGAAGGAACGGCCGACAACGAAGAACTTGCAAAAGCAAACAAAGCCATTCCTTCTGCCGGAACATGGAAATACAACTCAGGAAAAATCAACGCAACCTTCGCAAAGGGCGGCATCACATACACCGGCTACACAGGCTCAATCGAAGGAAAAGATGTTTTGTACGCGGACTTCCCGATTACAGCCGAAGAGACAATCGAAATCACACAGATTAATGCAGCTTACGGAAATCACGGAACAAGCAATGTTGCAGTCCTGATTGAAGGAATCGCAGGCGGCAAAAAGACCGAAATTGTCTCTGACACTTCAAGACAGGCCCGCTCAACAAAGAAATCTTACGAAACGTCTTACGTGATTAACAAGGGAACAACAGCAAACATCCGCGTGATTCTCTACGGACTCGACGGAAACGGCGAATGTTCAATCGCAGCAGGAAAAGCACCGACAATCGCGACAATCACGATTTCGGGAAAAAGAAAATAAGTTTTTTAAGATAATTCTGGATAAAACAAAAAAAGCGTCCTCTCGGTGAGAACGTGCCACAAAACTCGCGGTGAACAAGTTCAAGCGAGTTTTTGTCACAACCTCACCTACGGACGCTTTTTTTGCATTTTCGGGCTTTGCTAAAAATTGCTTTCTTTTTCCCTTTTGCTAAAAAATCTATAGAAATGATGAAAATGACAGTTTTTGACAGGAAACCATTTTTTGTTTTAGCCAGTAACTTCCAAAATCTGACATTTACTCCAGAATTGTAATTTCGACTCGCCTGTTCTGGGCGCGGCCTTCGTTGGTGCTGTTGCTGGCGATTGGCTTGTTGCCGCCGTGACCTTTACAGATAAAGTTTGCCGCCGGGATTCCGCGACGAGCAAGCTCTGCGGCAATATTTTTGGCACGCTCTTCCGAAAGTTTCTGCTCACCGGCAGGCTTTCCTACTGCGGCCGTGTGACCTTCAATCAGGAACTGAGAATTTGGCGCGAGCTTTAAGACCTCCGCGATTTCATCCAGACGGGATTTTTCGCCGGGGAGCACGTCTGCGCTGTCGGCCTTGAATTTTATGTCGCGCACGGAAAGACGGATTCCGGCCGGAGTTTCCTCAAAGACCATGTTGTTTTTGTCTGTGCCAGAAGAAGTGTCGGCTGAAGAAGATCTTTGCGGCTTTTTGCCTGTCTGAGCAAGTTTTTCGTTCCACTTGGCCGCATTTTTGTTCGATGGACCGGCACCTTTTGTCGAGGCAATTTTATCAATTTTATCCCCGCCACTGCCAAAATCCTCATCAAAATCCGTTATTTTTTCTGATTTATCACCAGATTTGCCAGAGCCAATGCCGCGTTTTTGTCCGCTGAGTGAATTTTGCCCTTCACTTTCTGGCGTTTTTCCTCCCTGAGCAAATTTCGACTCATCAAGCCCCGGAACTTTTTCGCCCCAATCAGAAGCCTTGCTTCCACCACTTCCTTTTGCGCTTGCAATCTGACTTCCGCCAGCCGAGCCTGCGCCGACAGTCTTTTCAGCAACTTTCGTCGTTTCGGTCTTTGCAACATAGCTGCCCGAAGAATCGCTCCCTGACGCCTTCGCAATCCGATTAAGCGCAAAAATCAGCTTGTCGTGGTCGATTGCAGGCGGATATTCAGTAAACATGGTGATAGTTCCCTTCAAATCAACCTTCGTGCCGTCCGCGTAAAAAAAGCTTTCGTCAACATTGTCGCTGATTAAAATTGCTTCGCCTGTCGAAGCTCGCACGATAATGTCTGCTTTATGGCCGCCAGTCGCCTTTTTTAAAGTCGAGTCACCTCTCGGATCTGAATTGTAATTTGAAAAAAGATAGTTCGTCTGCCAAATTGCCTTGATTCGATAGACATTTTCGCCCTTGTAAGTCTCGCTGCCCGCAAAAGTATACAGGACAAGAATCGGAATCCGCGTAAAAATGCCCTTGTTCATCGGGTCAACAGCCCGCTCACCCTCGCCCTTCCAAGAATCGCCCTCTTTGAGCTGCTGCGTGGTGTAAGTCGGGAAGCTACGAAAAGTCGGATAACCGTTGTCCTGGAACATCGTCATCTTGCCATCCGCAGAAATCTTAAAAACTGAAGGAATTGCCTCATGAATGCCCGCCATTGTCGCCACAGAATTGCGCAAAGTCTCTTCCTGAACAAAAAAATTACCGTCATACCATCGGTCAGAACGAAGAGAACGCACGCCATCGGGAGCAAAAGAGCGGCTGATAAAAGAATGAACCTCATGGCTGGTCAAGCCCGAATATTTTCCGTTCACATAGCGGCGCAAATTAGTCCGCTCGACCATTTTATAGCTGGAGTCGCCCGCATAAGAAATTTTTGTCTGAGAAAATGCCGAAAAAACAAAAATAAACACAAGTACCGATAATGCAATTCTTTTCATGGTAAGATTATCGGCAAAATTGAAGAAGTATTGAAAAATCACTTCAAATCATTCATTATTGATTGGTGGAGGAATTTTTTATGCTGTATCCATTGATGACTTTAAATGATGACACGGAAATAGTTCACTCAGAAATGCACGAAGACGGTAGAGTTAAAGTCTGTATTGAAACGCCGGATGAAAAACTTGGCTTCAAAAGCGCGACATGCTGGCTGCCAGATTACAAATGGGAAAACATTGTCGGCTACTCAGAAGAAGAGCAAAAATATTTCAAAAATCTTGTAGAATCAATGGCACACTTAATTTTGGAGTTTTCTCAGACAGGAGGGTTTGACAGTGCCTCAAATTTTTAAATTCGGCTCATATAAAGTTTATTTCTGGCTGAATGAAGGCAATCCTAGCGAACCGGTTCACGTCCATGTGTCACAAGGAAAACCTGCCGAAAATTCTACAAAAATATGGATTTCAAGCACTGGAAAATGCTCTGTCGCAAACAACAAGTCTAATATTCCTTCAAAAACTTTAAGCAATATCGTACGATTGATAGAGTCACAATATATGGAAATTTTATCACTTTGGAAGGAAACTTTCGGTGAATTAAAATTCTATTGTTAAAATCAGCGCAATTAACCGGCTACAGGCTTTCCGCACTTCGGTAGCCCTCATTGCCTTCGGCAACTACGGTGCTCCAATCCTGGCGCGAATTTTTCGTGCTTACATTTCCACTGAATCGGCTTTTACATAATTGAACACAACGTCGCCCGGCAGCATGGCCGTAACATAAACGCCTGTGACCGTGATTATGTCGCCTTCTTTCGGGAGTTTTCCTTCAAAATCGTATTTGAATTCAATTCCCTGCTGGCAGCAAGCCAGAGCGTCTGAAATTATAACCGCGTAAGATGTTCCGCCGTTTGCCGTGGGTGAGTTTTCGTAAGCAACAAAATTGCCACGCATCTTAACAACTTTGTCATCGTAAATTTCCGGTTCTACCATCATGTTGAAAACCTGAGAGTAGACCATGTTTGAATTCATTTCGGAAAGGTCGTAGTCAATTTTTGTTCCGTCAGAAGCTGTCGTTGATTTTACGGAAGTGGCTTCATTCTGGGCAACCGCCTGCTCCTCGATTGGCAGGGCATTATCAGGAATCGCAAAGCTGGTCTCAACAGTGGACTTTTCCTTGCAGGAAATGAGCGAAAAACAAATTGAAATAAGAACGATAATTTTTTTCATAAAAACACCTCCTGAAAAGCAAACGCGCTAGGCTATGAAGCCCCGCAGTTGCGGAATGAAATGGAGCAATGAGCGTTAGCGAAGGGCGGAACAGCCGACCGCCAAAGACGGGAGCGCCCAACTTTCCATTTTCAACTTTCCGTTTTCAACTTTCCGTTTTCAACTTTCCGTTTTCAACTTTCCGTTTTCAACTTTCCGTTTTCAACTCCTTACCTTTCCTGCAATATAAAAACCGATGAAAGCCAGCAAGTCAGCGGCTACGATTGTTGAGCCAACCGGAGTGCCTGCCGGAACGGAAATCAAAAGGCCTGCAAGGGCACATGTCACGCTGATTATTACCGAGCAGATTGTGACGGACTTAAAGCTTTTGAAAACCCGCATTGCCGAAAGGGCCGGGAAAATTACAAGCGCGGAAATCAAAAGTGAGCCTACGAGATTCATTGCGAGCACGATAATAACGGCGATAATGATTGCAATGACCAGATTGTATACGCTTGCATGAGTGCCCACGGCCTGAGCAAATGCTTCGTCGAAGGTGACTGCAAAAATTTTGTTGTAGAAGATGAAGAATGCGGCGATTACGGCAAGAGAAAGCCCCACACAAAGCCAGACTTCGCCCGGAGTGAGCGTAAGGATTGAATACGAGCCGAAAAGCGTAGTGCAGACATCGCCCGAAAGATTGTTTGACGGCTTAAAGATGTTCATAATCAGGTAGCCGAGCGCAAGAGAAGCCACGCTAATCATGGCGACGGCAGCATCCCCCTGAATCTTGGTGTTTTTGCCAGTGCGAAGAAGCAGAATCGCAGCAACAACCGTGACAGGAAGCACGAGATACATATTGTTGGTAAGGTTTAGAACGGCAGCTACAGACATTGCCCCGAAAGCAACATGGCTGAGTCCGTCACCAATAAAGCTGAACCGTTTGAGAACGAGCGTAACCCCAAGCAAAGACGAGCAAAGCGCGACCAGAATACCCACGACAAAAGCCCGCTGCACGAAAGGAAAATTAAGATGAAATATACTAATTATATCCTGCAACATAAAATATTCTCCTCAAAAAGTTTTCCGTTTTCCAATTTCAGATTTTAGTTTTCCACTTTCCTTTTTCCGTTCCACAAGATTTTCTTAATCTGACCGTTGCAATCAGGGCAAGTCGTTTTGTGAACGAATTCGTCTTTTGTGCCGAAGAAAATGCTTTCGCCGATGTGAAGAACGTGTGTCGCATATTTTAGAGCCGCCTCAACATCGTGGCTGATCATTATGATTGTGATTCCTTCTTTGTGAAGGCCTTCGATTAACGAATACATTTCTTCCTGTGCGGCCGGGTCGAGCGCGCTTACAGGCTCGTCAAGGAAAAGCATTTTTTGTGTGGCACAGAGTGCTCGGGCGAGCAGAACACGCTGCTGCTGACCGCCGGATAGCTCCCGATAACATTTTTTGGCAAGATGCGTGATTCCCATTTTGGCGATTGCCTGGGCCGCAAGAAGCCGCTCGCTTTTGATGTAAAAAGGTCTTCGTCCACAGCGGGACTGACAGCCGGAAAGCACGATTTCGCGCACGCTGGCCGGAAAGTCTTTTTGAATCATGGTCTGCTGCGGAAGATAGCCGATTTCATCTGCGAGCAAGCCGTCACCAGTGGTGATTTTTCCGTCGAGGGGCTTTATTAGGTGCAGAATCGTCTTCATGAGTGTGGTTTTACCGGAGCCGTTTTCACCGAGGATGCAAAGATAGTCGCCCGCATTCACGCTAAAAGAAAGATTTTTAATAATAACCTTTGAGTCATACCCCAAAGTAAGATTTTCACAAGTAAGCTGTGCCATAGGATTTCCCGTATTTTTTAACCACAGATTACACAGATTAACACAGATGTTATATTTCAAATATGAAAATCGTTCGTATTTTCTGGAAGATTTTCCTAAAAGATATACATAATCTGTGACATCTGTGTAATCTGTGGTTTATTTTAATGCCTCAAGATTTGCCCGCATGGTGTCCAGATAGTTTTTGCCTTTCTGGGCCTGTTTGAAGGTAGTTGACTGCATTGAATCAAGGGTGATGATTTTGCAATCTTTTATTCCTGCGCTTGAAATTACCGTTCTGGCGATTTTTTTGTCCGCACTTTCTGTCACGAAAACTGCCGGTGATTTCAGCTCATGCAATTTGACTGAAAGGAAGGCGATTGTGTCAAAACTTGCCTCGCTTTCGGCAGAGCAGCCGTTGAATGCCGCATAATATTTGATTCCGAACTCATCCGTGAGATAAAGGAATGGATAGCGGTCACAGACGATGATTGTTTTTTCACCGAATGCGTTCGCATATTCCTGTTTGAGGGCGGCTAGCTTGTCCACATAAGCGACAAGATTTGCCATATAAATAGAAGAATGTGCCTCATCTTTTTCCATTAAGGCACGCGAAATTTCATTTGAGGATGCAATCGCGTTGTTCAAAGAAAGCCAGATATGCTCGTCATTTTCGATTTCTTCGTCATGGTCGTCGTGGCCGTGTTCTTCGTGTTCGTGCTCATCATGCTGCATTCCTTCGACAAGCTCTTCCTGCTTGATAAAGCCCTTGAGTTTGTCCATGAGGTTGATGACAATCATTTTGTCATTGCCGGCATTTTTGAGCGCGCTTTCGACCCAGGCGTCAGATTCTCCGCCAACATAAATGAAAATATCAGCCGTAGAGATTTTTACAATATCCGCAGCGGAAGGCTGGAAGCTGTGCATGTCCACGCCGTCTTTCAAAAGCAAATCGACCTGAACAGAATCGCATCCAGTCGCAAGATTTTTAGCCCAGTCGTAAGCCGGGAAAATCGTAGCAAGCACAGTGATTTTCCCTTCCGAAGAAGCCTGCTCCGAGCCGGATTTTTTCTGGCAGGAAGTGAAATTCAAAACAAACCACAGATTACACAGATTCACACAGATTAAAAGAATTTTTCTCATAAAAATAATCTCCATTTAGCAAAGCAACTGCTAACCGCTAACCGCTAACCGCTCCCTGCTAACTCTTAATTCCACAATCCTTGCAAACTCCATAAAGCGTAGTTTCGCTACGGCTGATTTCAAATCCGTCGGCCTGTTCCACTTCATTCACCAGCTTTTCGGTCTGCTCGCTTTCGAGATGAAAGATTTTGCCGCATTTGGTGCATGAAAGGTGAATGTGGTTCTTGCACTCGGAATTGTCGTAAAACTGGTAGAAAGATTCCTTGCTGCCCGCCTTAGTGACCCGCTTGATTTTTTGCTCGGCTTCAAGCTCTGCCAGATTGCGGTAAACTGAGCTTTTGCTGATGTTTTTGCCCTCAAGAGCCTGCGCAATTTCTTTTGCTGAAAATGTTTTGTCTGGATTTTCGGTCAAAAATGAAAGCAAAGAAGTGCGTTGTTCGGTATTATAAGTCATAATTTGCAAATGATTCCCAAATTACTTCTATTAAAGCAAATTCGGTGGATTTTTTCAAGTACGCTGTCTGAGTCCTGCAGGGCACCCGCAGTATAAAAAGATTCCTGCTAAAATTAGCTTTCAGTCGGAAAACGGCTTATCCTGAAAAATTTGCAAAACTCAATATTTTATCTTAAAATAAAAGTGGAGAATTGTTTAAAAAACAAAATTTCGCGATTCATTTTTGAATTTTGTTGAGTTTCTTGGGAAGGAAAAATGAAGTTATCTAAAATTTTTTCATTATTTTTAAGCATTTTAATTTTATTCATTTCTTGTGAAAAAAAGCAAAGCTCTCTCCGGGACGGCACGTTTATCGGAAAAGGCAACGGCAGGAACGGGCCGCTGGAAGTTTCTATCACCGTAAAAGACGGACAAATTGTTGATGCAGAAATCACAAAAGATGCTGAAACCCCGAATATCGCAGATAATGCCAAAAAGGAAATTATCGAACGATTTCTCAAAGACGGCAGCACGGCCATGCTTGATGCGGTAAGCGGGGCAACAATCACATCAAACGCAATTCTTGACGCGCTCGACGAAGCGGTTGCAATTTCCCAGGGAATCAAAAAATCTTCTGTCATTTATAAAGACAGCGAATGTGACATAGTGATTATCGGAGCTGGAGGAGCAGGTCTTACCGCCGCAACAGAAGCAGCAAGCAAAGGGGCAAAAGTCCTCGTCCTCGAAAAAATGGCAATTGTCGGCGGGAATTCAAATTTCTCAACTGGTGGCATCAATGCCTGCTACACAAAAGAACAGGAACGGCTCGGTATCAAAGATTCAAAAGAAGTTTTCTACAATGACACGATGCGTGGCGGGCAATACCTAAATGATCCAAATCTTGTTCGCACTCTGATTGACAATTCTGCCGCCATGGTGGAATGGCTTCAGACTCCGATGATTGGAGCGGATTTGAGCGATGTCGGGGCTTTTGGCGGTGCTACGAACAAACGTATTCACAGGCCCAAAGGCGGTGGCGCAATCGGTGCACATCTCATTCCTCTGCTTCAAAAAGCGGCTCTTAAACAAGGGGCAGAAATTCGTCTCAACAACAAGGTAATTGATATTCTTTCTAACAACGGAAGGGCTTGCGGTGTAAAAGTTGCTTATGCAGGCGGCGAATACACAGTGCGTGCAAAGGCTGTAATCGTTGCGACAGGCGGGTTCGGCGCAAATCCAGAAATGATTGAATTTTATCAGGCCTCACTTGCAGGATTTGCGACGACAAATCATAAAGGCGCGACAGGCGACGCATTTAAAATGGTCGAAAAATTTGATGCTCAGCTAATCCAGATGGAGCAAATTCAAATTCATCCTACTGTCGTAAAAGGCACTGGCATTATGATTACTGAGGCTGTACGCGGAAACGGCGCAATTCTCGTCAACAAAGCAGGCCGAAGATTCGTCAATGAAATGGAAACCCGCGACATCGTTTCGGCCGCAGTTCTGAAAAATCCAGAAAGGTCAGCTTATCTCATTTTTGATCAGAATGTCCGTGATTCATTGAAGGCAATTGAAACTTATGCAAAACAAAATCTTCTTTCTGAAGGTGCGACTCTTCTTGAACTTTCAAGAATGATTGCTGTTGATGCGGTGGCCCTTGAATATACGATTGATGAATACAATAAGGCCGTGCTTGCAAAAAAAGACATTGAGTTTGGTCGAAATCCAGAAAGCATGGAACGAACAATATCAACTCCGCCGTTCTATGCAATCGAAATCGAGCCGGCAATCCATCACACAATGGGCGGTCTCAAAATCAACACAAAAGCACAGGTTCTAAACAAGCTCAACATGCCTGTTCCCGGTCTTTTTGCCGCCGGTGAAGTTACTGGCGGTGTCCACGGCGCACAGAGATTGGGCGGGAATGCAGTCGCGGACATTTGCATCTTTGGCAAAATCGCAGCTGATTCCGCACTGGAGTTTATTTCAAAATAACATCACACTCATTCGTGCAATAAATGCCATGACCCAGGCAACGGCGCATTGCCAGAACACAACTCCGGCCGCCCATTTTGCTCCAAGCTCGCGTTTGATTGATGCGACGGCGGCGACACATGGAGTGTACAAAAGGCTGAAAACCAAAAGACTTGCCACAGCCGCAGAAGACAGGGCGCCGTAAATTCCATCCGGATAAAGAACTCCGAGTGTAGAAATAACGCTTTCTTTTGCAATAAATCCGCTGATGAACGAAGTGCAGATTCGCCAGTCACCAAGCCCAATCGGGCGGAAAACAGGCTCCAAAAGTCCCGCAAGTCTTGCAAGAATACTCTGGGCTGAATCCTCAACAAGGTTCAGGTGCAGGTCGAAACTCTGCAAGAACCAAACAACAATTGTCGCGATAAAAATTACCGTAAACGCGCGCTGCAAAAAGTCCTTTGCCTTTTCCCACAAAAGCTGTGAAACGTTACGCACGCCCGGAAGCCTGTAATCTGGAAGCTCCATAACGAACGGAACCGCCTCACCCTTAAAAATCGTCTTACGGTAAAGCAGGGCGACTAAAATTCCCGTGAAAATTCCAAGCACATAAAGCAAAGTCATAATCAGTCCGCCGTGCTTGGGGAAAAAGGCGCTTACAAAAAATGCGTAAACAGGAAGTTTTGCCGTACAGCTCATGAAAGGCGTGAGAAGGATTGTCATGCGGCGGTCCCGCTCACTGGGCAGGGTGCGTGTGGACATGACGGCCGGAACCGTGCAGCCAAATCCGATAAGCAAAGGCACAATGCTCCGCCCCGAAAGCCCGATTTTGCGCAAAAGTGAATCCATCACGAATGCGACACGAGCAATATAACCAGAATCTTCGAGCATCGAAAGAAAGAAAAACAAAGTGACAATAATCGGAAGGAAAGAAAGCACACTTCCAACGCCGGAGAAAATGCCGTCTATGACCAGATCGTGGAGGACCGGGTTGATTCCAAGCGAAGTGAGCCCAGAATCAGTGAGATCTGTAAGCAGACCGATTCCGCTTTCGAGCAGCCCCTGGAAAAATGCACCGATTACATTGAATGTAAGGAAGAAAACCGCCGCCATCACCGCAAAAAAAACTGGAATCGCCGTAAAACGCCCGGTAAGAACCCGGTCAATTTTTTGGGAGCGAATTCGTTCTTTGGACTCATGAGGCTTTTTTACGGATTTTTCGCAGACCTTCCTGATAAAAGAGAAGCGCATGTCTGCCATAGCCGCACTTCTGTCCAGGCCACGCTCTTTTTCCATCTGAATCAGAATATGCTCAAGAATCTGCTTTTCGTTTACATCCAAATCAAGCTGATGGAGAATCCGCTTGTCATCTTCGAGAAGTTTGCTTGCCGCAAATCGCACAGGAATTTTCGCGCGCTCAGCATGGTCTTGAATCAGGTGGATTACCGCGTGCAGAGCCCGGTGAACCGCTCCGCCCTTTTCATTTTCATCACAAAAATCCTGCCAGAGAGGCTTTTCCTGATAATGAGCTACGTGAATCGCGTGCTTTACAAGCTCATCCACGCCCTGATTTTTTGCCGCTGAGATTGGAACGACAGGCACGCCCAAAAGACGCTCCATTTTATTTACATCAACAGAACCGCCATTTCCGACAACCTCATCCATCATGTTCAATGCGATTACCATCGGAATATCAAGTTCCAGAAGCTGCATCGTAAGATAAAGGTTGCGCTCGATATTTGTTGCATCAACGATATTTATGATTCCGCAGGGAGTTTCATTTAAAACAAAATTGCGTGAAATAAGCTCTTCGCTCGTGTACGGCGACATTGAATAGATTCCGGGCAAATCTGTTACCAGAGTGCGCGGATTTCCACGAATCTGTCCGCTTTTTCGGTCTACCGTAACACCCGGGAAGTTTCCGACATGCTGATTTGAACCTGTGAGCTGATTAAAAAGAGTAGTTTTGCCGGCATTTTGATTGCCAACAAGGGCATAAGAGAGCAAAGTGTCATCCGGGAGAGGATTTCCGTCACCTTTTGAATGGAATTTGCCCTCCTCGCCAAGACCAGGATGTGATTCTTTGTCAGAAGATTGCTCTACAGAAGAATTATTTTTGCCGGGAAGAGAGCCGTCGGAAAGTTTAACTTCGATTTTGGCAGCATCGGCAAGCCGCATTGTGAGCTCGTAGCCGTGGATTTGAATTTCCATAGGGTCGCCCATAGGAGCAAGCTTAATTTTTTTTACGCTAGCGCCCGGGATAACGCCCATATCAAGAAAATGCTGACGAAGCTCGCCATTTCCACCAACCTTGACAATCTCCGCCTCGGTATTCAACTGTAAATCCTGCAATGTCATACAGGCATTATAGCAGGATTTCCCAGTTTATACATCAGTTTTGCAAGAGCCGCCTGCACAATGCGGGCAACTTCCACCTCCGCATCCACATGAGCAGGAAGATTTTCCGCTGAGTTTGTTTTTTATGAGTCGTACGATTACGGCAGCGACGACTACAAGCAGAATGGAACCGACAATGATATTTCCCATTTTATCCTCCAGTGTTTGAGGTGATTGAACTGAGCCGGAAGCACATTCCGGCATTCCGACTCAATCTAATCCCGGTTATTTTCCTACATTGACTGTGAGTTTATCTGCCTCAGTATACTTTTTGATGAAAAGCATGTAAATGATTCCAACAAGAGCGACTACTGAAAGAGCAAATCCAATGATATTCACATTTCCTGTGAAGAGTTTTCCAAACTGATTGATTATGAATGCAACGAGATATGCGAAACCACACTGATAGCCGATTGCAAACCAGAACCACTTTGTGTTGTTCATCTCACGCTTGATTGCACCGATTGCCGCAAAACATGGAGCGCACAAAAGGTTGAATACGAGGAATGAGAAGCCTGCAACAGTCGTGAATGCCTGTGCAAGAGCCTGATAAGCCGTAACATCTCCGCTTCCGTACAAGATTCCCATTGTACCGACGATGTTTTCCTTTGCGACAAGACCCGTGATTGAAGCGACCGCAGCCTGCCAGTTGCCCCATCCAAGAGGCGCGAAAATCCATGCGATGCAAGAGCCAATTTTTGCAAGGATAGAAGAATCAAGCTGCTCTTCGCTAAGCATACCGAAGCCTTCTTCTGTCCAGCCGAAGAAACTTGTGAACCAGACAACAATCGTTGAGAGCAAGATGATTGTTCCTGCTTTTTTGATGAATGACCAGCCGCGTTCCCACATTGAACGAAGGACATTACCCAAAGTCGGCATGTGATAAGCCGGAAGTTCCATTACGAACGGAGCAGGATTTCCTGCGAACATCTTTGTTTTTTTGAGCATTACACCAGAGATGATGATTGCTGCCATACCGATGAAGTAAGCGGATGTTGCGACCCAAGCTGCTCCGCCAAAAATTGCGCCTGCAATCATCGCGATGAAAGGAACTTTTGCACCACAAGGAATGAATGTGGTTGTCATGATTGTCATGCGGCGGTCACGCTCGTTTTCAATTGTACGGCTTGCCATGATTCCAGGAACACCACAACCAACA
>CACZYY010000060.1 GCA_902785455.1 uncultured Spirochaetaceae bacterium | reverse complement strand
CTTACAATCGAAGTGGGCGAGGGCGGTCTCGGCATCACAGAGGCCGGCAAGTCAATCACTGTAAATGCAAGCGTAACTAACACTAAAGGAACGGCAAATGCAACAGCGACTTACACGACAAATGTTACAAAAGAAGACCCGTTTACCTGGGATAACGTGAACTGCTATTTCGTTCTTACTGATAGGTTTGCTAATGGAGATACTGGCAACGACCACAGTTACTACAGGCAGAACAAGGACAATAATCAGATTCTTGCAAGCGGCTATAACAATGTCGCTACATTCCACGGTGGTGACATAAAGGGCCTTACAGAAAAAATTGATTATTTGGACAAGCTTGGCGTGAATGCAATCTGGATTACAGCTCCTTATGAACAGGCTCACGGTTGGGTTGCAGGAAAAAACAATGCTTTCCCTCACTATGCGTTCCACGGATATTACACGCTTGACTGGACTTCAATGGATCAGAATATGGGAACTGTCGAAGAACTCAGAACATTCGTAAATGCATGTCATTCAAAAGGAATTCGCGTAATTATGGATGTTGTTATGAATCATGTCGGTTATAACAATAATGAGGATATGTTCACATATGGATACGGCACTTGCAAACATCAGACCCATGGATGGCTTGAAATGACCAACGGAAAATGGCAGGCAAACGCTGGAATCGGTGATGATGACTGGAAGAATTTTGATGCGTGGGATAAATGGTTTGGACCGTGGATCCGTTCATTCAGATACGCAACGGGCAATGAGTACGGCGGCTCATGCGGTGGATTACCAGACGTAAAGACTGAACTTGAAAACTCTGTCGGAATGGCACCAGTTCTTGTCACAAAGTGGGGAATGGATTCTTCCGATGTAAAAGAGCGCTATTGGAATCCCTCTGTTTCAAAAGCAGATTGGAACGGCTATTCTGGCGATTACCGTACAGACAAGGGAATTGCACCTGCTGATTATCAGGTTGTATGGCTGAGCGCGTGGGTTCGTGAACTTGGAATCGATGGCTTCCGTTGTGACACGGCAAAGCATGTTGAGCCGAAACGCTGGGGGCAGCTCAAAAAAGCATGTACCGAAGCTCTTAAAAAATGGCGCGAAGATTCAAAAAAGAGCAAACTTTATAACGGCATTGATACAGGTGCCGCTGACTGGGATGAAAGTTTCTGGATGACAGGTGAGTGCTTTGGCTGGAAGTCACTCGACGGTCAGGGAGAGTATTATACAACTGGCGGATTTGACTCTATGATTAATTTCTCAATTGGTGGTGGTGATCAGTGGGACGCTCAAAGCTATCACACTCCGTCAATTGATTCTTCTACTTGGGAGAGTTATCTCAATATCAATAACAATTCTGACAGTGACAATAATGGAAACAGAAACAACGTGCTCACATATATTTCAAGCCACGACACAAGACTCAGCCGCTGGTCAAATCAGGATGAGCTTGGAACGATGTTCGTGCTTCTTCCGGGCGGCGTTCAGATTTACTACGGTGATGAGACTGCTCGTGAAAAGGCTTATGCGGATTGTGGTGACGGTGATATGGCAACCCGAGGCGACTTCGACTGGTCTCAGGCAAACGGCGATTGTGCAAAGCACTGGGGCAAAGTCGGCACGTTCCGAAAATTCAATCCTGCTGTTGGTGCTGGAACTGGTTCTGCCACAAAACGCACTTACAATGGCGCAGCCGGCTCAAATAAAGTCGCAATCGGAATCAGCGGAACTTCTGTTGATGTAAGTGATTTGTTCGCGGACGGAACGACTGTTTACAATTGGTACGATGGAAATCATTCAACTGTAAGCGGCGGAAAAGTAACATTTGCGGGCGGTTCAATGAAGCAGCCGATTTTGGTCAGCGAAAAAAATCCTGCTGATTACGGCGTGTCATTCTAGGTGGTTTTGAGAGCGGTGATTATTCAGGAATGAAGTCTCCGCTTCTTCAAGTTTATGGGAACTTCGAGAAACTGAAGTTTTTCGAGATTCCCTTATACAAAATGATTATGGAAAAAAGTTCAAAAATGCGAAAAAAACTTTCTCTTGTAGCTTGTTGCTTAATCTTCCTCACTGGATGTTCAAATTTAATTTCTGTTAACGAAAATCCTTCGGGGCAGAGTGAACAGATTCAATATGGAAGTCTTGTCGTTGGCGGAGTTGATTCTTCGCGAGCAATTGATGTCAGTACGATAACGAGTGCGACTGTGAGTGTCTCTGGAAACGGAATTGATTCCGATATTTCAAAAGAAGTTGACGGCATTTCCGGCGGAATTTCATCCGGCATTACGCTTGAAAAAATTCCAGCTGGTAAAAATCGCGTTGTAACTGTAAAAAGCAATGTAGACGGTGCTGTAATCCGTGCTTTGGTTGACATTGAGGCCGGGAAAACAGCAATTTGTGTTGTTAAATGGAGCACAACCGCCGTCGCCAATATTTTCTATAATCTTATCAAAACAGAAAAAATCGATGTTTCTTCTATAGATAAGTCTGAATTTGATTCATACATTCCAGCTGTTCATGTAAGCTTAGTGAATGCCTCTGCGATTGCAAGTGATTACAAATCAGGTTCGCTCAAAACTGCTGCTGATTACGTTCTTGATTATGAAAATGTAAAAGTAACTGCAAAGGGAATTGCTGGATGGACAGTTCAGATTACGGATATTGCGAGCGAAAAAAAACTGGTCGAGTCTGATGATGAAAGTTTTGTGCTCAAAGCGGCGCCCGGAACATGGAAAATCTGGGTGTTCGATGAAAACGGTGGCTTAAAATCAGATTTTGTAA
The DNA here is from genome assembly GCA_902785455.1 of uncultured Spirochaetaceae bacterium. Lineage (GTDB taxonomy): Bacteria > Spirochaetota > Spirochaetia > Treponematales > Treponemataceae > Treponema_D. The sequence goes on along the minus strand of CACZYY010000060.1, from coordinate 11,835 downwards.
AAGATATTACGGTCTCGGAAAACAACGAAAGCTCTCTGAATATCGTTCATGTTGGTGGCGGACTCCCGGTTTCTGGCAAAATTGTCGTTCATGTGCCAAGCTCCCTTGGCTATTCTCATGTTTGGGCTTGGAAAACTGGTGAGGACTCGGTTAATTACACTGGTGGAACCTGGCCTGGAAAACAAATGACTTTAAACGGTGATTTCTATGATTTCACGATTGAAAATAAAACTTCTGCAGCTCTGATTTTCAATAACGGTTCTGGCGGAAGTGCAGGGAACGGTCAGACTTCAGACCTTTATCTTTCGGAAGGTGAATGGAATTATATCGGCGGGGAGAGCGGAACTGCTGACAAAACAGGCTCTTCAATTCCTGCCAATTTCGAAAAATCATCTGTCGAAGAAAAACTATCCGTAGTTTACAAGTCTGGTGATGAAATTGAACCTTCAACACCCACAAGACTCGGTGCATTCTACGAAAAAATTGCAACATCATTCAGTATTTGGTCTCCTGATTCAAGTGATGTAAAAATTGCGGTTAAAAAACAGGGTGAATCTGATTTCACGGAGTATACTTGCAAAAAGGGCTTTGTGGTTGATGGAAATTATCCTGACAACTCGAATATTTATGGCGTAACTGTTACAGGCGACTGTAATCTGGCGGAATATCAGTTCTTTATCGGTGGAATTGCTGTCCGCGATCCTTACGGAAAGATGGTTAAATACGTTGAGAACTCAATTCCTTCATGCGGAAACAAATTGATTCCTCAGAGCGAAAATGTGCTGTGCAACAACAAGGCTTTTTATGAAAACGGACCAATCGGTTCTTCTTGGGCCGGTCCTAGCGTAAATATTGTTGTTGATGCAGAAAATATTCTTCCTTCTGACGGCTCATGGGCAGAAAGACCTGCACTTGAAAGGCGAACGGATGCGATTGTTTACGAAGTTCATGTTCAGGATTTTACTTCTTCTTCGACTTGGAACGGAACCGAAAGCAACCGCGGTAAATTTAAAGGAATGACCGAAAGCGGAACGACTTACACGAACGGAAGTGCCACTGTAAAAACAGGGCTTGATCACCTTAAAGAACTTGGCGTAACCCATGTTCAGATAATGCCGATGTATGACTTTGCGACAAAATATGTAAATTCTACCGGGCAATTTTACAACTGGGGCTATGATCCTGTGAACTACAATGTTCCGGAAGACCGGTATTCAACCTGTCCCGGCGATTATGTTGAGCGAATCCGCGAGGTTAAGGACATGGTGAACGAATTCCATAAGAACGGAATCCGTGTCGTCATGGACGTTGTTTACAATCACACTTTTGCAAATGAAATGTTCGGGAATATCACGGGCAAGTATTACACGGCAAAAGATTTGTCCGGCTGCGGAAACAGCGTCGATGTTTCAAATGCAATGGTCAGCCGAATGGTCAGAGATTCGTTGGAATATTGGGCGGAAATCTACAATATTGACGGCTTTCGCTTTGACCTCATGGCAATCTTCACAAAAAATGCCTTGAATGACTGGGGAACTTACCTCAATAATACAAACCCGGAGACAAAAGACCGAAATCTTCTGATGCAGGGCGAACCGTGGCAGTGCAATAATAATCAGTCTGCTGATTATGGATATGCGAGCGCAATTCCGGGGCTTGCAAACGCTCATATCGGCTGCTTTACAGGAAAATGGCGTGAAACTCTCAAAGGTTCGAGCGATGATGGGAATACTTTGGGCTACATTTTTAGCGGACGGCAGGATAAAGACGGCTCAAACACTTTATTGAATACAACCGTTGGAATTCGAGGCTCTGGAACAGGTCTTGGAAGTGACAGTGAAGGAGTCTGGACTCGTTACTTTACGGCAAATCCGGAGCAGGCCGTGAATTATCTCATGGCTCATGACAATCTGTGCTTTTACGATAAAATTCGCGCTGCAGGAACTGATTATATGGGCTATGCTGATGCAATCGTAAAATTCGGTCACGGAATTTTGCTTGTAAGTCAGGGAATTCCTTTTATCCACGCAGGCGATGAATTTTTGCGGACAAAAGCTGTCGGAACATTTGCGAGCGAGGCCCATAATTCTTATATGTGGGGAATCGAAATGAATCAGATAGACTGGGCGTTAAAAGCTGAAAATCTCGGGTGTTTTAATTACCACAAAGATATGATTCATTTCAGAAAAGAAAACGACGGCCTGCGTTACAGGAGCGGGGTGGGCGAAACCTCAATTGATGGAAATGTAATCTATTATACTGTAAGGAATTCTCCTGCTTCTCCAGAAAACAAAAACTGTACGCTTAAAATCATAATCAATCCTGCCTCAAATTTCGAATATCAGGGAATCGGAACAATGGTAATAAATAAAACAGGTTCTGTCTCAGAATCAGACAGAACCTGTGAAGGAACGGGAGTAACGATTTTTATTTCTTCAAGCCCACAGTAATCTGTGCGATTTCACCGCTGCGTGCAAAAAGTTTTTTGCTTTCTGAAGCTGGCAATGTGTTTCCTTCAAAGCTGGCTTTGTTTCCGTCTTTGAATTCTACAGTGATTGACTCGGCTTTTTCGTTATCGTAAACGATTTTTGTGCCGCACCAAGTGAAATCAAGTTTTCCGCCGTCGAATTCAGCTTTGTCGAGGAAGACTGGCTCAAATGAAGCTTTTCCTTCCTTGATTTTAAGACCAAGCTCGCCCCAGCGCGTGAGAACTTCTTCTTTAACCTGACCTGTCATGCCTGGCTGTTTTGCTCCCTGCAAGTAAGGTGTGTGTGAGTAAGGATCGAATGGGAATGCTCCATATTCGGTCGGGGTTTTGCTTGCGCCCAGGCCTTTTTTGACATCCTTGTAGAATGAAATCAAATCATCCTTGCCGTCACAAATGTTTTCCTGAACTGCGAGCAAAAGTTTTGAGACCATGTGCCAGTAAATGCAGCCCAAGCCTTCGTAAGCGTAGAATCCGCCGGAACGACCTGTGAAAGACTGATGATTGAAAATCTTTTCGTAGAGCGAATCAAGAATCTTGACTTCTTCCGCACTAGGCTTTTTGCTTTCTTCCATTGTGCCGAAGAAATCTTTCATTACGTCGGCATTTCGGAAAAGCGGGTTGAAGTGGTAGTTTCCGTGGTCGTCCTTTTTGAGGATGATGCTTCCAGTTCGCTCGATGAGTGAGGCGAGCGGTGCGACATCTTCTTTTGTGAGGACGTTTTTGTTCATGAAGTCCGGCAGAGTGCTGTTCGGGTAGAGCATGTAAGAATACTGGTTCGGCTCAAACAAATCACTCTTTCGCAATGCTTCAACAAGTGCCTTTTTCTCTGTTTTCTTCAACAAGCCGCTGCTCAAAATTGCAACCTGACCTTCGAGCATGAGCTTGAGATTGCTGTTCTTGATCTCATTCTCTGAAAGGTAAACAGAGTTGTATGAGTGATAAAGATTGTCATCGCGTTTGTTTGCCTGAATTGAATTCTTGATTCCTGTCGCAAATGCTTTGAGGGCTGCTGAAATTTCTGCGCCTTTAAGCTCTGCGTATTCTGAATCAAATCCGTTTGCGTAAAGGGCCGTACGCTCCTCTTCGAACAAAAGCCCCATGCTGTCAGTGAATTCTTTTCGCTGTCCGTCGGTGAGAGTCTTGTTTTTGTTGAGAGAAGAATAGATTGCAGCTGCTTTTTTGAGAGTTTCCGCAACGGTTTTGTTGATCGGGAAGCTTGCATCGCTTTCGCCGAACAAATCCGTGAGGAATGTAAGCATTCGCTCCAAATAGCACATTGTTACTACAGAAGTTCCGAAACCTGCGAGCGCATTGTTCGCATCGTTCCATTCTGGTCTCTGTCCGTTCATCCAGATTCCTGATTCTGGGATAAGGTTGAGCACTTTTGCAAGAACAAGCTGCACGATTTTTGTTGTCATCGTTGTGAGCTGAACAGATCCGTCTTTTTCGAGAATCAGCCGTGCGTCAGTTCCGTATTCTTTTTCGAGTGCTTTGAGCTTTTTGTCCATGTCGTAGTCAAATAGGAGAGAATTTCGTGGCGAAGCGTAAATCTCTTTATATGACTTGAACCTGTACGGAAGATTTGAAGTTGAGAACACCTTTTCGGTGAGCATTTTTGTGAGGGCTTCTTTATCGTAATTCGCAAGGAATTCAAGGAGTTTCTGCAAGTAGATTACCTGATGATCGCCCCAGTAGCCGTACTGTGCCCACGGATTGCCTTTTTCCGGAACTTCCCAGTCAAGCTCGTTGCGGCTGATTCGGTATGGGTTGAAACCTTCGACAGTCATTGTGTCCAGGAAGACTGCAACGATATTCTGAACATATTCCGGGTATGACCACAAAAGTGCTTCCCAGTTCTGGAAAATGTCGCGCCAGTTGCCCTCGTAATTGATTTTGTCGTTGCCGTTTGAATCCAAAATCTCGATGTTGAAGCGGTTCCATGGTCGGCTTGGGTCTCCATGTCGGCGGGAGAATGTGAGCGGAAGATATTCAAGGAAGAATCTTTTGAGCTGGGGATTGTTTGTTCCGAAAACAAGCTCTTTTAATTCGTCGTAAGAAACTGAATCTTTTGAAGCCAAAGCTGACTTTGAAACGAGCGATTCAAGCTCCGCACCGAGCTTTTTGTTGCGGTGTTTTGCGAATACGATGAAATCAGCAGGCTGGATTCGGCCCTGATTGTAGAAAATTCCGCCTCGCATGATGTTGAACATGACGTTCGTGCGATGGTGAAGGTCGCCAATTTTGTTCTTTGTAGACTGGATTCCGTCTGCGGCAGCGATGTTTGCCTCAAGTTTGGCCTCTGTCTCGGCAATGTCTGCGAGGAGCAGGCGGACTGCATTTTCGCGCTGAGTGATTTCGTCCTGCAAATGGATGATTTTTGAAATGTCGTAGTTTGTGTCAAAAATCTGCTCCCAGCATTCTGCGGCCTTACCTTCAAGCTCTGAGTCGTGAACGATGTAGCACTCGGCTCTCTTTCCGTTCATTTTGTTTGGCTCGCTGTAAAGCTGCTCCCGGCTTCCGTTCAGGAAGTATGGAACTGCATTTTCTGAAAGAATCATTTTGTCTGCGGTCGAGAACCAGCATACGTTTGCCGTGAGAGATTCACTTGGCTCTGCCCGGTCTGTTACGACAGAAGAAAGTGAAATGAGCGCGATGTTTGCTCCGTCAATCACTTCACTTTTTTTGTATGCGTCAAGAAGAACGCTTTTTGAGCTTTGAATTTCAGAAGGACTTGTCGAACTCATGATGTTTCGGCATCCGTCCAGAATCTCGAGGCTGATTTTTTTGTTTGTGAGGTTTTCGATTCGGGTCATTTTGACCAGACCGTATTTTGCGCTTGATGTCCATCCGTAGCGGTAAGCGATTCCTGCAGCGAGGTTTATTTCCTCGAACCAGACTTTGCTTCCGTTGAGATTTTTGTAGATATTGCGCTGAAGGTTGAGCTGCTCGGCGTATCGCTCTTTGCCTGTGCTGTAGAGATTTTCAAATGGCTGCCAGACAAGACCCTTGCCCTCGTTCTTAATTTTGATGATTGTGACCGGGCCTGTCGTGCCCTTTGTATCCTGGAGTTTATCGCAGGTGTAATATGGGAAGATTGCGTATTCACAGTTTTTTCGGCCAGCGGTGATTCCGCCCTGTGCCCAGCAGAAATTCCAGATGTCGCTGGAACTTGTGATTGTCATGAAAAAGTCTGTCATGCAATCAAAATTTTCGATTTTGTAGAATGGCTCTCCGTCAAGAATTACCTGACTTCCGCGAACTTCTCTTTTCATAGTGTTAACCTCTGATTCATTAAACACGGTAAACCTCCAAAAAAAATATCAATTTTTTACAATCAATATCATTATTTTAGTTTAAAAAAATGATATAAGCAAACTTTAATTACACGCGGAAAGCATTTTGGAGTCAGCGACTGTTAAAAAGTTGATTGAAATATGCAGAATGAAAATCATCGAAAACTAAAAAAAATCAAACTTGTGACAAAAAAATGTGATAAAAAAAATAATTTTAATATTTTTTAGCAGATTTCGGCTCTAATAATCATTTCATAAATCAACACACAGATTGCAAAAAGGAGGCAATTATGAAAAAGATTTTTAGAAATGTGGTCGCAGCATTCGCTGCAGTTATGCTCGTAAGTGCATTTGCATCATGCTCAGACAGTGATGATGGTGATGACAAGAAGACAGAGCAGCCAGCTGGTACAGAGACTTCTGATGTTTCAGTTTGGACAGGAACTGCGGCTCTTGATTGGGGAACAAGAGCACCTGCAATTGCGGCAGATAAACTCTCTGGTGATTTTAAAGGGTTGAAACTCACATATACATCTACAGCTGCTAGTGGAATTTGTTTCAAAGTTTTGGATGAAAGCTGGGGTGCTATTGAGATGGCAGAGGCAACTGGTGATGGTACGTTAAGAGCTAAAGATGCTGCTGATGACCCACTCAAAGCTGTCGATCTTGAACCTGGTAAAACAGATGCTACTGTTACAGTAAAATTTGGAGATGCCGAACTTGCTACTGCAAAAAAAGGTGTCGGATTCCATGGTACCGGTGCAACTATTACAAAGGTTGAGCTTGTAAAATAACCCCACCCACAGGGATTGCATTTAGTGCATAGCACGACAAATTGCTAATCTGAGTGGTATTAAAAAACTTCCTGCATGTCACTTCAAATTTGTGCAGGAAGTTGAAGCGGGCGTTGCGGGCGGCGTTTGAGCCCGCAGAGGGGGTAGCGTAAGACAGCTTTGCTGGCTGTAGCGAGGGGGAGGCTTCCCCCCCTGCGAGCACAGCTCTTCGGGAGAGTCGTTAAAAACTCACCTCGTGAGTTTTTGCCCCACATAGCGGTGCCGCTCCCTATTTTTTATTTCTTTTTTTGCTTTTAACACATAAAATTAACATAAATCACAAAAAATCGATAGTTTTTATGACAATCCGCCTTAAAATGACACTGAAAACTAGGCTTGCTGTATGGCTTGCCATTAAAAGTGAGGAAAACTTATGAAAATCACAAAGATGATTTTGGCTTCTTCGTTGCTGCTTGCTTCGGCTATGGCTTTTGCTCAGGGAAAGCCTTCTGCTTACACAGACGCTGATTTGGTCTGGCAGGAAGATTTCAACGGCAAAAAGTTGAACACAAAGGACTGGAACTATGAATTCCACGAGCCGGGCTGGGTCAATGCCGAGCTTCAGAGCTACGATGACTCAAAAAAGAACACTTATCTCAAAGACGGATGCCTCGTAATTCAGGCTATCAAGTCAAAAAAGGGCGGAAAGGACACATACACTTCCGGCCGAATCAACACTCAGGGAAAACATGCTTTCACTTATGGCCGATTTGAGGCAAAACTCCGCGTTCCGAAAGGAAAGGGCTTCCTGCCTGCATTCTGGATGATGCCGGATGACGAGAGCTATTACGGTCAGTGGCCGAAATGTGGCGAAATCGACATCATGGAAGTTATGGGCCATGAGACAAACAAGCTCTACGGAACGATTCACTTCGGTGAGCCGCACGCTATGAGCCAGGGCGAGAACGTTCTGGACAATGGCAACTTCGCCGATGAATTCCATGTGTTCGCTGTGGAGTGGGAACCTGGCGAAATCCGCTGGTACTGCGACGGCGTAAACTATCACACAGCAAACAACTGGTTTACAAAAAAACAGGGCTTCGGTGAGGTAACATATCCGGCTCCGTTTGACCAGCCATTCTACATCATCCTGAACGTTGCTGTCGGCGGTTCATGGGTAGGCTACCCGGACGAGACAACTGACTTCAACCCTAAGAAAGACGATGCAAAAATGTACGTTGACTACGTAAAAGTCTACCAGAAAAAGGAATACAACGAGGACGTAGAAAAGCCAAAGAATGCTCCTGTAATTGCTGTCGCCGATTCTTCCGGAAACTTGGTTGCAGAAAGCAAGGATAAGTGGAGCTTCCTCACAGCTGGCGGCGGTGCGGGTAGCGTTGATTCAGACGGAAAAACTCACACAATCAACACAACCAGCGAAGGCAACCTTGAATATTCTGTTCAGTATGTTCAGCCGAAAATTGCCCTCAACAAGGGATTCAAATACCGCTATTCATTTGATGCATCTGCTGACGAGGCTCGCACAATGATTACTGGCATTTCTGCCCCTAACTTCAACTACACACGCCGCTTCGGTGACGTAAAGGTTGAGCTTACAACAAGCAAAAAACACTACAGCTACGAATTCGTAATGACAGCTGACTCAGACGCTGACTGCCGAATCGAATACAACTGTGGCGCACAGGGCTCAAAGGCTGCAATCCACATCTCAAATGTCCGTCTCGAAAAAATCGGTGAGGCAAATCTCTCTGCTGACAAGGGCTGCTTGCCTGACGGCAACTATGTCGTAAACGGTCAGTTCCAGGAAGGAAAAGGCCGCCTCGGAAGCTGGGATATCGTAAACAAAGCTGGTGCTGAGGTAAGCGTTTCAAAAGACCGCGCACGAATGTTGCAGGTTGTTTCAAAGGGCGGAACAAGCTCTGATGCTGTAATCGCTAAACAGGCTGGCATCAAACTTGCTTCTGGTGCTTATGTGCTTAAATTCGATGCATTTGCTTCGAAAGAAACAACTGTAACTGTAAAAATCGGCGGCGAGTCAAAAGAATTCAAAGTTCCTGCTGGGGAGCCGAACGGCAAAAAGAGCGCAAAGGCAACAAAATGCGAATGGGTTTACAGCGCAAAAGATGCAGGCGAGCGCGACTTTGAGATTCTTTGCGGAAGCGACGGTGCTACAGTCTGGATTGACAATGTTACGCTCAAAGAAAATGCAGTTCTCGTAAACGGCAGCTTCGAAATGGACATGACTGGTTGGGATGTTTACGCTCATGAGAATTCAAAAGCCGCTTGTGAAATCGTAAAAGATGGCGCAAGCAAGATGGCTCAGCTTACAATTGAAAAGACTGGCAACATGGACTGGATGATTCAGCTCAAACAGAGCGGCTGCCTGCTCGAAAAGGACAAATGCTACAGAATCAGCCTCAAGGCAAAATCTGACCTTGACCGCACAATCATGCTCGCATTGCAGCGTGACGGTTCAAAGGACAACAACTGGGTTCCATATTCTGACACGCTTAAATTCGATGTCGGCAAAGATTTCCAGAATTATTCCTGGGAATTCCAGATGAAACACAACACAGACTCAAAGGTAATCTTCACGATTTCAATGGGTGCTGTAAACGGCAAGCAGATTAACAAAAAGCACACAATCACATTCGATGCGATTGTTGTTGAAGAAATCGCTGGCCTTACAGAATAAACTACTTGCAAAATTCTTTAAAACGACATTATAATTAATCATTCAAAAAGAGCTTCGTCGTTGTAATTTGCAACTGACGGAGCTCTTTTTTTTAAGGAGACAATATGAAACGATTTCAAAGACTATCTACTTTGATAGGAATTGCCTTGTTGTTGACCGCTTGTGCTTCTGATGGCAATGTAACAGCTGAAAAATATTCTATTACTGATATTGCTACATCTTCAGATTATGCCCCAAACAACAATTGGGGAAACGGCTGGAACCTCGGAAACACACTTGATGCAAAAACTGATGGAAGCAAAAATAATCTCGGGCTTTCTACAGAGACAAGCTGGGGAATGCCAAAGACTACACAGGCTATGATTAATGCTATTGCAGAAAAGGGATTCAAAACAATCCGTGTTCCTGTCAGTTGGCACAATCATATCACTGATCAAAATTACACAATTGATCAAAAATGGCTTGCCCGTGTAAAAGAAATCGTGGACTGGTCTATTGAGGCAGGAATGAACGTAATCATCAATATTCATCATGACAATATGACAGAAAGTCAGATGAAAAATAATTATGGTTTCTGCGTCCCAGATAATAACGACTCTCTTAAAGAGCAGTCTCTTGAGTATATCAAGGCTATTTGGACTCAGGTCGCTGACTATTTTAAGGATTATGATGAAAAACTTATTTTTGAACTTTTAAACGAACCTCGTGCTGTTGGTACAAAATATGAATGGTCAACTCCTTCTGGAATGGAAGCAAAGGTTGTTGCCGCAAATAAGATCATTATGGAATATGAGAAAGCTGCACTTGATATTATTCGTGCTAGTGGAGGAAACAACGCAAATCGATATGTAATGGTTCCTCCTTATGCCGCTGCTCCTCATATGTTGAATGGATGGTCTTTACCGGAGGATTCAGCTGCTGATAAATTGATTGTTTCAGCTCACGCTTATACACCGTATGATTTCTGTATGGGAAATGACAATAAATTTAAAGTCGAGCATAAGGATAATATTGAAAATTGGCTTTTTGGAACTCTCAAAGCTCTTGGAAAACCTGTAATTATTGGCGAGACAAGTGCTTCAGACAAAAACAATTCTGCAGAGCGAGTAAAATGGGCAAAGTGTTTTTATGCCCAGGGAAAAGCTGCGAATATGTCTATAATTTTGTGGGATAACATGGTTGTTTATACTGATGGAAGTGGTGACAAAGCTGAACGACACGGATATTTCAATCGCAATAAATTGACCTGGTGGTACTAAAAACTAAGTTAGAATGTTCATGTTCGCCTATGTGAACTTAACATGGCTATAAAAAAGGACTATCCTAAAAGTTGAACCGTTTTCAACAAGGATAGTCCTTTTTTATTCAAATAATTCTAAATCAGCTTAGCAGTTCATGGAAGCAAAGCTTCCTAACGAGAAGTATTTGATTGTGCGAACCCACATTTCGAGCAGTGGCGCAGAAATGTGCGGGAGCTTTTTGCGTAGCAATAAAGCGACCTGTAGAATAAAAAGAACAATCAAATACTTCTAAAATAAAAAAAGCACCAGTCAGAAAGACCAGTGCCTTTAATCTAATCAATCTAAGACTTAGCAGTTCTCGCTGAAGTATTTGATTGTTCTTACCATACGTCGCTACGCGCCGTTTGCCACAAAGGAAGTTATTGACGTTTGCGCTCTCGCGCATGGGCATCTGAGATGTGTAGCTGTTCTCGTTGTCATACCCGCGGTCGTAGCAAGCGTGCGACCGCGCGGGAGCTTTTCGCGAAGCGATAAAGCGACCAGTTAAATCGAATGATAATGAAAACTCATAAAAAAAACCCGCCGAAGCGGGTTTTTTTAGTCAGATAATTCTAAAATAGCTTAGCAGTTCTCTGAGAAGTATTTGATTGTTCTTACCATCTGAGATGTGTATGAGTTTTCATTATCATACCAAGAAACAACCTGAACCTCGAAGAGACCGTCAGCAATCTTTGTTACCATTGTCTGAGTAGCATCGAAGAGTGAGCCGTAGCGCATTCCGATAACGTCAGAAGAAACGATTTCGTCCTCGTTGTATCCGAATGTCTCTGGGTCAGATGCTTTTTTCATAGCAGCGTTGATAGCTTCTTTTGTAACATCGTTGCCTTTAACAACTGCTGTGAGGATTGTTGTAGATCCTGTTGGAACTGGAACTCGCTGTGCAGAACCGATGAGTTTTCCGTTCAACTCTGGGATTACAAGACCGATAGCCTTTGCAGCACCTGTTGAGTTTGGAACGATGTTCTGAGCACCTGCGCGTGAGCGGCGGAGGTCACCTTTGCGCTGTGGACCGTCGAGAATCATCTGGTCTCCAGTGTAAGCGTGGATTGTAGCCATGATACCTGACTGGATTGGGAAAGCGTCGTTGAGAGCTTTTGCCATTGGAGCCAAGCAGTTTGTTGTACAAGAAGCAGCAGAGATAACATTGTCGCCCTTCTTGAGAGTTTTGTGGTTTACGTTGTAAACGATTGTTGGGAGGTCGTTTCCAGCTGGAGCTGAGATTACAACCTTTTTAGCACCAGCAGTGATGTGAGCCTGTGCCTTC